>JAUZFP010000017.1 GCA_030838475.1 Actinomycetota bacterium | reverse complement strand
ACCTCGTCACGATCGATCTTGACGACGGTTCCTTCGATGAGGTCACCGTCATTGAAAAACTTGAGAGTCTTTTCGACCGCGGCAAGGAAATCTTCGGCAGATCCGATGTCGTTGATGGCAACCTGCTTGGGTGCCTTGTCGGTCGTTACGAGTGTCATGTAGTTGTTGCTCCAGTAGGGACATAAATCGGGCTAGTGACGTAATTCATGTGTTTTGTTTGCCACCAGCGGGCGAATAGGAAGTGCGATCACCCGGTTAACACCGGGCACAATCGCGACATTCCAGCTTAGCCGACTGCGTCTACCCGCGCCAACACGGTGCTCATGTACTCAAACTCGGTCTCATAGACGTGCGCCGACTTGATCACGAAGTCGAGGCGCCCCACGGAAACGTCCAGCGCGGATGCGACGTGCTGCTGCAGCCACGCCAGTTCGACGAGATTGCCGTACCCCTTTGAGCCGAAGTCGATGCTGTGCGCGTAGACGACCTGCTCGAGCGCACCGTCGCGAATCCAGAAGTCGAGCAGGCTCACACAGGGGATGTAGGTGGTGTCGAGCAGCGGCTCGAACGTGGTGATTGTTGCCGATCGCGACGTCGGATCGGTCCTGAGCCGTTCGATGACCCACTCGACCTGGTCGCGGCCCACGGCGGCGTAGTCGAACAGTCTGCTGGCATAGCTTCGTGCGTCGCCCAGCTCGCGAACCAGCGAGTGGTCGGTGAAGTTGGCGTGCATCCACGCGAGACGCTCGGGGTTCGCAAGCTTCTCGATGATCGGATCTACGGAGAGGGGCTCGTTCACGGTGAGTGTGACGCGGGGCAGCTCGAGGATGGGCATGCCGTCATAGCGGCTCGGAGATCCCGCGGCCAGGATCCTTCGGGCTATCGCGAGCCAAGACTCCCCGATTGTCTCGGTCGTCAGCGCGATGTCCTGGCTCGTGGTTTCCATTGCTCCAGCCTACGTTTCCGCGCGACTATCGTCGTCGATATGCCGCACCGGGATGGTCGCCGGGGAGGGTCGCGGCCCCGGCGTCGAAGGTTCGCTCGCGGAGGGTGCCCTCGGCGTAGCTGGTGCGATAGAGCCCACGTTTCTGTAACTCGGGAACCACGTACTCGACGAAATCCTCGATGGTTCCCGGGGTGACAAACTGCCGCAGGTTGAAGCCGTCGATTCCGGTTTCCGCCACCCAGCCCTCGATCGCGTCCGCAATCTGTTCGCCGGTGCCGAGTGCGAAGAACGGACCCCGATCGAACCGGGTAACCTCGCGCAGTGCATCACCGACGGTCGCCCCCGGCGCGTAACGACTCATCGTCGATGCGTCCTTCGTGGTCGCGACGGATGCTATGACGTCACTCATCAGGGCGTCCTTGGGGTAACGGGCCAGATCGATGCCGCTGCCGCCACCGGCGTAGGCGAGATAGCCTTCTGCGCTGGAGAGCCGCTCGAACTCCTCGGCCTTCCGCTCGGCATCCGCCCGCGTCTTGCCCGCGATCAGCACCGCGCTCCCGAGCGTACGTACCGAGCCCGGCGCACGACCGAAGCCCTCGGCCTCCCGGTGGATATCCTCGATGCTCGCCGCGAAATCGGGGAGCGACGCTCCCCCAACAAAGACGACCTCCGCATGCTTACCCGCGAACGCGCGCCCGGTGGGCGAGGAACCCGCCTGGAACAGGACCGGGGTTCGCTGCGGGGACGGCTCGGACAGGTGCGGCCCTGCGACCCTGAAGTACGTTCCCTCGTGGTCGATGCGGTGAACCCTTGCCGGATCCGTGTAGACGCCGCCCGAGCGATCCCGGACCACCGCGCCGTCCTCCCAGGAGCCCTCCCACAGCTTGTAAAGCACCTCGAGGTACTCGTGTGCCCGTAAGTACCGTTCCTCGTGCGAGAGTTCGTCCTCGAGACCGAAATTTCGCGCGGCATTCGGCAGGTAGGACGTCACGATGTTCCAGCCGAATCGTCCCTTTGTCAGGTGATCGAGGGTGCTCGCGCGGCGCGCGAACGCGAACGGCGGCTCGTACGTCGTCGAAAACGTTGCGACAAACCCGAGATGGCTCGTCACCGCAGCCATCACCGGAATCACGAGCATCGGGTCGTTGTTCGGAATCTGGACTGCCTCGCGAATGGCCGTGTCGGGGCCGTCGCGATAGCCGTCGTACGCTCCGAGCACGTCCGCGAGGAACACCGTGTCGAACAAGCCGGCCTCGAGAAGCTTCGCCTCCGACTGCCAGAACTCGATGTCCGTGTAGCGCTCTCGGGTATTGCCGGGGTGGCGCCACAGTCCCTGGGAGATGTGCCCAACCGTGTTCATCTCGAACAGATTGAACGAGAGCTCGCGGCTCACTTCAGCAGCGCGTCCTTGAGGGTATCGAGTCCGACGCCGCCCAGATCGAGAGCCTTCTTGTGGAAGTCTTTGGGGCTGAACGCGGCGCCCTCGCGCGCCTT
Organism: Actinomycetota bacterium; assembly: GCA_030838475.1. Classification (GTDB taxonomy): domain Bacteria; phylum Actinomycetota; class Actinomycetes; order Actinomycetales; family Microbacteriaceae; genus Galbitalea. The sequence goes on along the minus strand of JAUZFP010000017.1, from coordinate 18,351 downwards.
GTACTCGTCCCGGATCTGCTCCCAGATCCGCTGGCCCACCTTGTACGACGGTGCCTGTCCCGGCCAACCCAGGTAGCGGTTGACCTCGAAGCGAACGAATTCCGGCGCCATGTTGACGTTTTTGCCCATGAAGTCGAAGGCGTAGTCGCCGGTCCATGGACCCTTGCCGTCCGGACGCTGCTTCTCGAGGTGCACGCCGATGTCGAGCACGACGCGGGCGGCGCGCATCCGCTGGCCGTCGAGCATACCCAGGCGGTCGGCGGGATCGTCGAGGTAGCCGAGCTGCTCCATGAGCCGCTCCGCGTACAGCGCCCAGCCCTCGGCATGGCCGGACGTCCCTGCCAGGAGTCGGCGGTAACTGTTCAGCGTCGCCCGGTTGTAGACGGCCTGCGCAATCTGAAGGTGATGTCCAGGGACTCCCTCGTGATAGACGGTGGTCAGCTCGCGCCAGGTGTCAAACTCTGTGACCCCCTCGGGAACCGACCACCACATCCGCCCGGGGCGAGAAAAGTCGTCCGTCGGCCCGGTGTAGTAGATGACGCCGGTGTGGTTCGGCGCGATCATGCACTCCAGGGTCCGAATCTGCTCGGGGATGTCGAAGTTGGTCTTCCCCAGCTCGGCGATCGCGCGGTCGCTGGTTTCCTGCATCCACTTCTGCAGGGCGTCGGTGCCGTGCAGTTTCCGAGACGCGTCCTCGTTCAGGAACTCGATCGCTTCCTCAACGGATGCGCCGGGCTTGATCTCGTTCGCGATGCTGGTCTGCTCGTCGACCATGCGCTGGAGCTCCTCGACGCCCCACTCGTACGTTTCGTCGAGGTCGACGGTCGCGCCGAGGAATGCACGCGACGCGACCGCATACAGGTCGCGACCGACGGCATCCTTCTCACCCGCCGCCGGCAGAAGTTCCTTCTCGAAGAAGTCGGCGAGCGTGCCGTACGCGCTGGCCGACGCCAGGGCACCCTTGTGCAGGTCGCTGGTGAGGCCACCGGAGACACCGGATGCGCCGGCGACCAGATTGGCAAACAGCCCGTCCGGGTCGGCGGTCTCGCGGCACTGGATGATGACCTCGAGCACCTGGCGCTTGGCCGGCACCACACCGCGCTCGATCCCGAGACGCAGGGTCTCGATGTACTGGTCGATCGCGACGGGTGCGGAGTTCAGCCGGGACGAGATGTTCGCCCAGTCGCCCTCGGTTTCGGTCGGCATGATGTCGTAGGTCTCGCGGAGCGTCTGCACGGGCGACGCGAGCACGTTGACGTCGCGCAGCTCGAACGCCAACTCGTGCTTCTCGAGCTCGAGCTTCAGGGTGCCGAGCAGGTCATCCTTGGTTACGGAGTCGACCGCGTCGACCGGCACCGCCGGCGTCAGTTCGGCAATGACCGCCTTGGCGGCATCGGCGTTGGCCGCGTGTCCGGCCGGCGAAAAGTCCTCCCACTCCCCCAGCTTGCCCCGATCGAGGCCGATGTAGGTCGCCAGCGTCGGCGCCAGGTCGGCGAGCGTCTCGACCCATTTCTCGGCGATCGCGTCGATCGGAGTGGGCGTGCGTGCAGAGGAAGTTTCGTCAACTGTCATGGTCAAAGCCTAGAACAGGCACCCCGCCCGTCGACGGGAAGACCGGTGCAGCTAACTTGCGAGGAGGGCCCTCACCTGGTCGACCGTCGTCGCTTCGCGCAAGGAAGTTGCGCGACCGTCGTCGAGGAGCGCGGTGGCGAGCTGGCTGAGCAGCGTGATGTATCGACGACCGTGGGCCGCGATTCCGATCACCAGAGTCACCGGTTGACCGGCCCAGTCGACGGGTCGAGCGAGGACCAGCACGGCCAGTCCCTCGTTGAGAACGTCGCTCTTCGCCGTGAGCGTGCCGTGCGGCATTGCGATGCCCTCGCCGACGAACGTCGACACGACGCGCTCGCGTTCCAACATCTGCTCGACATAGTCGGGATCGACGGCACCCGCGGCCACGAGAAGGGCCCCCGCCTCGCGGATCGCTTCGTCGCGCGTCGTCGCCGTCGAGGAGAGGTGAATTGAGGAGGCGGGAAGCAGCTGGGCGAGCTCGACGGGCGTTGGAGCCATGCGTCCAATCTACCGTCGGCCGGGGCGACGGCCTCGCGGGTCAGTGTGCCGCTTCGTCCCAGTTCTGGCCGGTGCCGATCTGCACGTCGAGAGGTACGCGAAGGTCTGCCGCGTGGCCCATGCGCTGGGTCACGATTCCGCTGAGCGCCTCGAGCTCGCCCGTCGCCACCTCGAACACGAGCTCGTCGTGCACCTGCATCAGCAGGTTCGACTTCAGTTGCTGGTCTCGCAGGTCGTCGGCGATGCCCAACATAGCGATCTTCAGGATGTCTGCGGCCGAACCCTGGATCGGCGCGTTGAGCGCGGCACGCTCGGCGTTTTCGCGCAGTACGCGATTGTTCGAGGTGAGATCGCCGAACGGTCGTCGTCGCCCGAAGATCGTCTCGGTGTAGCCATCAACGCGAGCCTGTTCAACCACATTGCGGAGGTACTCCCGTACGGCTCCAAATCGAAGGAAGTAGTCCGCCATCAGCTGTTTGGCCTCGGCGGTCTCGATCCGCAACTGCTTGCTCAGGCCGAAGGCGCTCAGACCGTAGGCGAGGCCGTACGACATCGCCTTCACCTTCGTGCGCATGATCGGCGTCACCTCGGACGGCTCGACGCCGAAGATGCGCGACCCGACAAAGCGGTGAAGATCTTCGCCCTCATTGAATGCGAGGATGAGCCCCTCGTCGCCCGAGAGGTGCGCCATGATCCGCATTTCGATCTGCGAATAGTCCGCCGTCAGCAGCGTGTCGAACTCGCCGCCCTTCTCAAAAGCCGATCGAATCTCGCGGCCCACGGATGTCTTCACCGGGATGTTTTGCAGGTTCGGATCGTTGGAGGAGATCCGGCCGGTGCTCGTGCCCGTCTGGTCGTACGTGGTGTGGATGCGGCCGTCGTCGGACAGGCCACGCTCCAGTGTCTCGATGATCTGCTTGAGCTTGGTCGCATCCCGATGCTGCAGCAGCAGGTCGAGGAAGGGATGCGGATTGAGGTCCTGCAGGTCCGCCAACGACGCGGCATCCGTCGAGAAACCGGTCTTGTTGGAGCGCGTCTTCGGCATGTTCAGTCCTTCGAACAGCACCTGCTGAAGCTGCTTCGGCGACCCGAGGTTGACCTCGTGACCAATTTCGACGTACGAACGCGCCGCGAGGTCGGCCGCCGTCTCGGTGAGTGACTTGTTCAGTCGGGAGAGCACCGCCGCGTTCACGGTGACACCGGTCGTCTCCATCCGGGCGAGCACCGGCACCAGCGGCAGCTCAATCGTCTCGAGCACGCGCAGCGAGCCCGTGTCCAACCGTTCCGCGAGGTAAAGAGACAAGCGGAGCACATACCAGGCTTCGGTTGCGGGGCTCAGCGCCTCGACGTCGGGCACCAACTGGTTCGGATCTGCGCGGGCGATGGATTCGGAGAGGAAGTAATAGACCTGGTCGACGAGGTCCTGGTTCTTGCCGCCCGGCTTAAGCAGCCACGCGGCGAGGGTGGTGTCGAACGCAATCCCGCGCAGTTCGAGCCCAGAGCGCTGAAGCCACTTCAGTTCGCGTTTCGAGTCGAAGAGGTACTTCGGGGCACTCCCCCGCATCCACTCCTCGAGCGCGACATAGTCCGGCCGTCCCGGTGCCCACGGAACGAACGCCGACTCGGTCTCCGAGGCAATGCCGAGCCCGGTGACCTCGCCGGACGTCGCCTCGACCCGAAGGGCGAGCGGCGCGGTACCCTGCTTCGACTGGGTGTCGAGCCACTTGGCGAGTTCTTCATCGACCATGGTGCGAACGGGCGGTGCACCGTTGCCGGCGTCGTCGAGCAGCGCGTCCGTCGGATCGTCGAGCGCGCCATCCTGGGCCGCGATCTTGAGCACGCGTTCCTGCAGCGTGCGGAACTGAAGTCGGTCGAACACCTCGCGGATCGCCGCGATGTTCATCGGCTTACGCTCGAGATCTGCCGGACCGTAGGGGAGGTCGATGTCGGTCAGCAGGTGGTTGAGCTTGCGGTTGCGGATCGCGCGATCCTTCTGGTCCCGCAGGTTCTGGCCGACCACTCCCCCGATTTCATCGGCGTGTTCGAGCACGCCGGAAAGGCTGCCGAACTGGTTGATCCACTTGACGGCGGTCTTCTCGCCCACCTTGTCGACGCCAATTAGGTTGTCGCTCGTCTCACCGACGAGGGCCGCGATGTCCGGGTACTGGTGCGGCTCGATGCCGTACCGCTCGAACACGGTGTCACGGTCGTAGCGCTTCAGCTCGGACACCCCCCTCGCATTCGGATAGAGCAGCGTGACGTTGTCGTCGATCATCTGGATGGCGTCACGGTCACCGGAGACGACGAAGACGTTGAAGCCCTGCGCGGAGCCCTGGTGCGCAAGAGTCGCGAGGATGTCGTCCGCCTCGAAGTCTTCCTTCGAGAGGGTGGGGATGCTCATCGCATGGAGGGCCTCTTCGAGGAGGGGCACCTGGCCGACAAACTCCGGCGGCGTCGCATCCCGAGTCCCCTTGTATTCGGGGTACTCGCGAGTGCGGAAGGAGTAGCGCGAGATATCGAAAGCGACCGCGACGTGTGTCGGCTTCTCGTTGGCCAGCAGGTTGATGAGCATCGAGATGAAGCCGTGGATGGCGTTCGTGTGCTGGCCGTCGCGCGTGGTGAAACTGTCGACCGGGAGCGCGTAGAAGGCGCGAAATGCCAGCGAATGGCCGTCGATGACCATGAGGGTAGGCTTTTCTGAGTCCGTCACTTTAGTCAGCCTAGTGCTGCGCACCGACGATGAAACTGCTGCGAAAGAAGCCGATGACGACCTACCCGGAGGGCCTCGACCCGGAGCTGTACCGCCGCCTGATCGAGTCCCGCGGTGGGGCGCTCACCGACAGAATGGGGATCGAATTCCTCGAGCTCGGTGCGGAACGATCGGTCGCGCGAATGCCCGTCGAGGGCAATACCCAGGTGATCGGGCTCCTGCACGGCGGCGCGCATGTGGTACTCGGTGAGTCGCTCGGTTCGATCTCTTCGGCCATCCACGCCGGACCCGGTCGCTACGCCGTGGGCATCGAGATCAACGCAACTCACAGCCGGTCGATCACCGAGGGCTGGGTGACGGGTACGTGCACCGCGCTTGTTCTCGGCCGTACCCTGGCGACCCACGAGATCGTGATGACGGATGATCAGGGTCGACGCCTCTCGACAGTGCGCATGACGAACATGCTGCTGGACCAGTGAGCGGCGCGGAAAGCGACTTCGAGCTTCACAACCTGCACGATTTGGGCGGTATCCCCGCATCGGGCGGTGTCATTCCGCCCGGACGACTCTTCCGCTCCGCCAATCCCGATGCCCTCACAGCCCTCGGCTGGCAGCAACTCCTCGACGCGGGGATACGCACCATCGTGGACCTGAGGAATGACGACGAGTTGATGAGCACGGTTCGGCCAGGGGAACTGCGCGTAGAGCGACGACCGGTCGAGGATCACACCGATTCCGAATTTATGGCTGTGTGGGGAGACCGTCTCGGTTCGCCAGAGTACTACTACCCGGTGGTGGCCCGATTGTGGCCGCACCTGGTGGCTGGCGCCGTGTCAGCGGTCGCGGATGCTCCGCCCGGCGGGATCCTGATTCACTGCATGGCCGGTCGGGATCGAACGGGCATGATCGCGGCCATCCTTCTCGAACTCGTCGGCGTCGATCGGAACGCCGTCTTCGACGACTTCGCTCACAGCGCCCGCGAGATCAACGCGTGGTGGCGTATCCACGGCGGACCGAGGGGTTCACGGACGGATGCCGAGATGGTCGAATATCTCGCGTCCGCACGAGTCTCGCTGAACGGATTCCTCGACGACCTCGACGCGCCCGCCTACCTGGCCGCCGCGGGGATTACGCAGGCGCAACTCGAGCGCCTGCGCGCCAGACTGCTCGACGCCTAAGACTTCTTGGCGCTCAGCTGCTCGATGATTGCCTGCGACACGTCATGCATGGTCAGGCGGCGGTCCATGGACGCCTTCTGGATCCAGCGGAACGCCTCGGGCTCGGTGAGCCCCATCTTCTCGTTGAGGAGACCCTTTGCTCGGTCGACCAGCTTGCGGGTCTCGAAGCGCTCGACCAGGTCGGACACCTCGGCCTCCAGCGTGATGATCTGTGCGTATCGTGCGAGCGCGATCTCGATCGCCGGCAGCAGGTCGTTCGGCGTGAATGGCTTGACCACGTAAGCCAACGCACCCGCCTCGCTCGCCCGCTCGACGAGTTCCTTCTGGCTGAAAGCTGTAAGGAGCACGACCGGGGCGATGTGATTCTTCGTCAGCCGCTCGGCCGCGGAGATGCCATCCAGCTGGGGCATCTTCACATCCATGATGACGAGATCCGGACGAAGCTCAGTTGCGAGAGCGACGGCGGTTTCGCCATCCGCTGCCTCGCCGACAACCTCGAAACCGTTGTCGCGAAGCGTCTCGACGATGTCCAGACGGATCAGCGACTCGTCCTCGGCCACGACGACTCGACGAGGGGCGGCTGAGGTTGATGCCTGATCGCTCACCTTCCAACCCTACGGTATTGTTTCCCACGAAGGTGCGCGCCGGTGTGGCGGAATGGCAGACGCGGAGCACTCAAAATGCTTTGCTCGAAAGGGCGTGTGGGTTCGAGTCCCACCACCGGCACACCGAACTGGTTTTGCCGGGACGAAAGTGTCCGGCAGGTTAATTGTTTCGCGATCTTTTTCTCCCGGCGCGCGGTCATACCCGCCTCCCGGTCGGGTGCTGTCGCCAGCCTCGTTCCCACTGCGATCCTGATCGCGCTCGGTCGACCGAACTCCGGCCATACCCTGCCTGATCTGCGGTTTTGCTGGAAACGGGCTACGCGATAACGGGTCGGGCAAACTGCGGACACGGCGCGGGGTCGAGGGGGTCCTGGTGTAATCCGGAGGGTGCCGCGCTCGGTCAGAATCCCCACGTGACCGCGGGCACCACGGGACTGGGTGCCCTGCTCTGGGTCAAGACCCCGGGCGCAAGCGATGGGACCTGCAACGGTGGGCCCAGCGCGGGGCAGTGGTTCCAGTCCTATGCGCTTGCGCTCGTCGACAACCGCGCGAAGGATTAGCGTCCGGCTATTCGCCCTCCGTCACCTCGAAGATCGAGTCGGCGACCAGGCCGTGGGCCTCGCGGTGGACCGTGTTCGCGGCATCCGCCGACGGTGCGTCGACCAAACAGAAGATGCGACCAGCGCCCTCGTCCACCCAGTACCTCAGGTAGTGAACGCCGTGGTCACCCTGCGTGTGCAGGTCCGCTTCGTGTGCCTTGGCGACGTCGTCGACGCTGACGCCCCCCGCGATCTCGTGAATGTCCATGTACAGCGGCATGTTGTCTTCTCCTCGTGTGAGTGGGTGGGGTTGAGCGGTCTGGCGCTAGCGGAAGAGAATGCGCGCGACACGCACAGTCTGGTTTGGCGCGGCGTTGACGTCGGATGCGTCGACCAGGCGCACCAGCTCGCCCGTCGTCGTGCTCGTCCAGCTCTCGCTAACGCCTGCGTCAGCCGCCCGGCGGATGGCGGATTCGGCGATAGAACTGTGCTGGTCGAGGATCTCGATATACAACGGCATGGTCGGCTCCCGGTTCGTACTGCGCGTATGAACCACGGTAGAAAACCGCCCGGAGGCGCACATGGGGAGTCGATCCCCAGGTTTGTTTCCCGGGTACCCAGTTATCGGGCCGGCCTCGGCCGCGGGCTACTGGGCCGGGGCGCCGACGAGACCCCGACGCTCCGCTTCGGCCGCGGCCTCCGCGCGAGTCGTTGTACCGAGTTTCGCGAGAATCGCGGACACGTGATGATCGACCGTCTTCTGCGAAATGAAGAGGGAGTCGGCGATTTCCGCGTTAGTAGCACCCCGTGTCACGAAGGTGAGGACTTCGCTTTCCCGACGGGTAAGCCCCGACGGATGCGCGCGGGTGGTGGACCGTGCACCGACCGGAATCGAGCGAACACCGGTCTCACGCATCCGCGCGCGCACCAGGTTCGCCGATGCCGTTGCCCGCAGCCCCTCGAAAATTTCGAGCGACCGCCGAAGCTGGGTCTCCGTCGATCCGTCGTAGAGCGCCAGAGCGGCTTCGACCGGACAGCCAAGGGTGCGCCAGAGCGCCGCCGATTCGTCGGCCTCGCCGCTGAGCAGGAGGCGATGCGGCTCCGCGATGGCCCCGGTCACCTCGTACGGACGGCCGAGGCGCCTAAACCAGACGGCAACCGCGCCGCGCTGCCATGGATCGAGATAGTCGACGACGGGAACAACCCGCTCGATCTCGGACAGTGCGAGTTCGGTATCCCCCTCGAGCCACGCGGCCTCCGCACGCGCGAAGGCGGGCTTCGCGATCCACTCCGGCTCCGCCACTCGGATGCCGGATTCCGCGCCCTCGTTCAGGCGTTCCCAGACAATGCCCACACCACGACGGGCGGCAATAATTCCCGTCCCGCAGAGTGCGTTGATGCGATTAATCGGCGACGCGAAGCGCGCGAGTAACGCGTCCCCTCGCTCCATTGCCTCATCCCAGTTGCCCGTGGTCTCGTAGCACAACACCAGATTGCCGACCAGGCATGCACCGTAGACATCCATGTCGCGGTCTTCGCAGTACGCGAGACCCTCGCTTCGGTAGCGCTCAGCCGACGCGAAGTCCCGGGCGACCGTGAATAGCTCGGCAAAGTTGGTGTACGCGCGACCCGCCACGGCGTAGTGATCGTGGGATATCGCGAGGTCGAGCGCCTCGGTCAGGAGAGGGATCCACTCCTCGCCAAGCTCAAACAACGAGCAGGCTTCCGTGTTCATCGCTCCGGAAAGCACGTCGAAGGCGTCGAACCGGGTCGCCATTTCTCGCGCAATCCGGACCACCGCAAGCGCCTCCTCGTTCCGCCCGAAGATCATCAGGTCGCCGGCCTGACCCGCGTACGCGCCCGCCAGTTCGGCGGATGGCCCGAGGGGCTCAAGCACGCGCACCGACTCCTCGGCATACCGGGTGCAATCACCGCCATGGCAGAGTCGCCAGGCAATTCCGCTCAACCGCGAGAGCACGTTTCCCTCCCGGACCCGGTCGCCGGCCTCGCGCCACAGCTCGAGCGCCCGCACCGCGGCGACCTCGGCATCCTCCCAGCGATCGAGGAGGGAGACCTCGCGAGCGTATGCCTCATAAAGGGCGGCGCGGGCGGCAACCGGCGCATCGTCGGCGAACCTGAGCGCACGCTCGTACTGGTGCGCCGACTCACGATGCGATGCGACTCTCGACGCCAACTCCGCAGCTCGCACCGCGTAGAGCAGCACGGCACTCGGGTCACCGGCGGCCTCCGCGTGAAATGCCAGCCGAGCATCGTCCGCGATCCCCAGTTCGACAAGGGTTTGGAGAATGGCTGCGTGCAGGGGCTGACGCCGACGGGCGGGGACGGTCTGCTCAACGGCGAGCCTGGCAATCTCGTGCCGGAACACCAGGACGGTCCCCTCATCGGCCAGGAGGTCGGAGCCGAGGAGTTCGTCGGCGACCGACGCAAATGCTGGAGCGATTCCCGCGAGGAGCCCCGGCTCGACCCGTCGACCGACGAGCGCTGCAGCTTCGAGTACTCCCCTGGCCTCAGGGGTGAGGCGCCCGACGCGCGCGAGTACCGCATCGCGTGCCGATGAGGGCACACTCTCCATTCCGCCTGAGACGACCTCGGTGACGAAGAACGGATTGCCCCCGGTCAGCAGGAAGAGCTGGTGTGGGTCCAACCTGCTGCCGATCGCGAGGTTCGATACGGCGCCCGAACTCAGCGGCTCGAGAGCGATGCGTTTGGTCGAGTTCTGCGTGGCCAGGTCACCCACCGCAATTCGAAGCGCGTCCTTGGGACCCGCGCCCTCGTCGCGAAACGTAGCCAGGATCAGGATGCGCGAATCGCGGAGCCGACGCGCGAGGAATTGCACGAGGTCGATCGTCGCCTCGTCCGCCCAGTGGAGATCTTCAAACACCACAACCGTGAGTGCGTCGCGTTTGCTGAGCTGGCGTTCGGCCGGCTCGCGCTCGACCAGTTGACGCAGAAGCGCACGAAAGAGCTGGTCTCGAGGCGCCTGCGCCGCACACAGCTGGAGCAGCTCGCCTCCGAGTTGCTCGGCGAGGTCGTACAGCGGCCCAAGTGGTCGAGGCGAGAACAGGCCATCGGACGCGGCCCACAGCCAGCGAGCATCGACCAGTTCGGTCGCGAATGCCTCGAGCAGCGCGGATTTGCCGCCGCCGGCTTCGGCCGAGATCAGCACGAGACGCCCGTCGCCGCGTTCCGCGTCGGCCGCGAAGGCGGCGAGCGACGCAAGAGCTGACTCGCGCTCAAGCAACATCAGTCAAGTGTGACGGACAGGAATGCCTTATGCCAGAGGATTTCGCGCCCGTTGCCCATTAACGGGGAAACGCGGGCGCCCACCCGAAGGACACCCGCGTTGGTCCAATCCCCCGATTGGATTAACACTTCCCCCGCAACTCAAAGATATTGGAGAGCGGTTGGAGATTCCGCCGTGACCCGAATAGGCAGAACGAAACTCTCCCCAGAAAGATATTACGTTTGACGTCTACTGTCAACCCGGTGCGGATGCTAGCGTGGCTCGACAAATGTAAGGGAGTTCACGTGGCGGATTCTGCGGCAACGGCCGAGGCGGCGGGGTGGCGTCCGAAACGTTCGTCCCGGCTCAGCGCCGACGTCGCAGCAGATGTCGTCGACCGCATCGTGCGCGGTACCCTGCGTGAGGGCACGACCCTGCCGAACGAGGCGGGCCTGTGTGAGTACTACGACGTGAGCCGTCCCGTCGTTCGCGAGGCGCTCAAGGTCGTCGAGCAAAAGGGTCTCATCCGGATCCGCCAGGGTGATGGGACGACCGTTCTCCCCAAAGAGCAGTGGTTTCTCCTCGACGCGGACGTATTGCGCATCTCCCTCGGCATGGACGACTCCGGGACCCTACGCGGAGATGTACTGACCCTCCGGCGCGACCTCGAGATGGGCATGGTCGCGCGCAGCGCCGCTCGGCTGAGCCTCGCCGACTTCACCGAGATGGATCGCCTGCTCGATCGAATGGATGCGGCAACCAACTGGCGGGACGTCCAGGACATCGATGATCAGGTGCACCGCATCATCCATCGCGCATCCGGCAACGACGTCGCTCGCGCCATCGTGTTCCAGCTCGTGAATGAGGTTCGCAACATCAACGCCCTCTACTTCACGCGCGAGGACTACAACGAGTCGAACGCCTCACTCCGCCGGGTACGCGACCACCTCGTGGCGGGCGACGGCAAGGCCGCCGCCGCCGCCATGGGCGAGCACATCTCCGAGAACTGGTTCTTCGGCCAGGACCCTACGAACTAGTCGTGGTGCTCCGGCTCCGGCGCATTGGCCGCGTCGCCGACGATGTGGACGCGGAGGTCATTGGTCGATCCGGACACCCCGGGAGGGGAACCGGAGATCACGACGACCTTGTCGCCCGGCTCCGCGAGACCCTGGCCGAGAAGAATCTCGTCGACCTGGTGGTACATCGCGTCCGTGTGCGTGACACGGTCGACGACAAACGACTCGATGCCCCAAAACAGCGCCATCCGACGACGGATCGCCGGATCCGGAGTGAAGGCCTTCATCGGCACCTTGTACCGAAGCCGCGACATCCGCCTCGCTGCATCGCCCGACTCGGTGAACACGCAGACGAATTTTGCATCCACAAAGTCGGCGACCTCGACAGCGGCGAGAGTGATCGCGCCGCCCTGGGTGCGCGGCTTCGTACCGAGCGGCGGGATCCGCTCGAGGCCGTGATCCTCCGTCGACTCGACGATCCGGGCCATCGTCTGAACCGTGATCACGGGATACGCGCCGACGCTCGTCTCGCCGCTGAGCATGACCGCGTCCGCTCCGTCGAGCACGGCGTTGGCGACGTCGGAGGTCTCAGCGCGAGTCGGTACCGGTGACGAAATCATCGACTCCAGCATCTGGGTTGCCACGATGACCGGCTTTGCCATGCGGCGCGCGAGCTCGACGGCCCGCTTCTGCACGATCGGCACGGCCTCGAGCGGAAGCTCGACACCCAGGTCGCCGCGGGCAACCATGATCGAATCGAAGGCGTCAATGATGGCTTCAAGATTGTCGACCGCCTGCGGCTTCTCAATCTTGGCGATGACGGGGACCTTGCGGCCCTCTTCCTCCATGATCTCGTGCACACGGGTGATGTCGCTCGCGTCCCGCACGAACGAGAGGGCGATCAGGTCGCACCCGAGCTTGAGGCCCCATCGGAGGTCATCCTCGTCCTTCTCGGACAGCGCGGGCACGTTGACGGCAACCCCCGGCAGGTTGATCCCCTTGTTGTTGGAAACCGGACCGGCAACGATGACCTCGGTGGTCACGACGATGCCATCCGTCTCGAGTACCTTCACCTTGACCTTGCCGTCGTCGATCAGCAGGAAGTCACCGGGCGAGACATCCTGTGGCAGACCCTTGAACGTGGTGCCGGAGAGCTCCTTGGTCCCAATGACATCCTCGGTCGTGATCTTGAAGATGTCACCGACGGCAAGCTCGTAGGGGCCGGCCTCGAACTTGCCAAGGCGAATCTTCGGTCCCTGCAGGTCGACCATGACCGCGACGGCACGACCGGAGTCCTCCGCCGCCTTGCGAACGTTCTTGTAAACCTCTTCGTGCACTTCATACGAGCCGTGGCTCAGGTTCATCCGTGCGACATCAACGCCCGCATCGATGATGGCGCGGATGTTCTCGTAGCTCGACGTGGCTGGGCCAAGTGTCGCGACGATTTTTGCTCGTCTCATTGGGTCCTTCTGTGGTGGTGGTGGTGAACGAAAAGCTGATTACGAGCGGGAGGTCGGCAGCCTCATGCGGAGAGTGCGCGATCGGTGGGCTTCACCGGGAACGGCAGCTCGGTCGATCCCTCCAGGAACCGGTCAACCGCGGATGCGGCGGCTCGACCCTCGGCGATCGCCCAGACAATGAGCGACTGGCCGCGTCCGGCGTCGCCGGCGACGAATACGCCGGACTCGCTCGTCTCATACTGCTCATCGCGAGAAAGGTTACCCCGATCGTCGAACGGGAGCGAAAGCTGCTCCTCGATCGCCCGGTCCTCGGGGCCGAGGAAGCCGAGGGACAGCAAAACCAGGTCGGCGGGGATGTCACGCTCGGTGCCGGACTTCGGGACACGTCGGCCGTCGACATACTCGGTCTCGGCGACCCGGATGCCCCGAACTTCGCCGACCTCGTTGGACAGGAATTCGACGGTCGACGCAAGGTAGACCCGCTCCCCGCCCTCCTCGTGTGCGCTCGACACCTCGAACAGGTTCGGGTGCACGGGCCACGGCTGGTGCTCGGGACGCTCGCTGGGCGGCTGGATGCCGATGGCCAGGTTTGTCACGGAGAGTGCTCCCTGGCGGTGGGCTGTACCGATGCAGTCCGCTCCGGTGTCTCCACCGCCAAGGACAACGACGTGCTTACCCTCCGCGGTCAGCTGCTCGGCGACGAAGTCGCCCGCTCCGACTCGGTTCTGCTGCACGAGATAATCCATGGCGTAGTGCACGCCGAGCAGGTCGCGGCCGGGAACCGGAAGATCGCGCGGCTTCATCGCGCCAGTCGCGATAATGACCGCGTCGTAGCGGGACTTGAGATCGGGCCAGCTGATGTCCACGCCGATCTCGACGCCGGCGCGAAAACGCGTTCCCTCGGCCTGCATTTGCGCAAGGCGGGTCTCGAGGTGCTTCTTCTCCATCTTGAAGTCCGGGATGCCGTAGCGCAGCAGTCCGCCGATGCGGTCATCCCGCTCGTAGACCGCGACCGTGTGACCGGCGCGCGTGAGCTGCTGGGCCGCGGCAAGACCGGCCGGGCCCGAGCCGACGACCGCAACGGTCTTGCCGGTGAGACGCTCGGGCGGGTGTGGTGTCACCCAGCCATTGGCGAACGCCTGGTCGATGATCGAGACCTCGACCTGCTTGATCGTGACCGGGTCCTGGCTGATGCCGAGCACGCACGACGATTCGCATGGGGCGGGACACAGTCGTCCGGTGAACTCGGGGAAGTTGTTGGTGGCGTGCAGGCGCTCGATGGCCGCGCGTCCCTCGTCGCGCCAGGTGAGGTCGTTCCACTCGGGGATCAGGTTGCCCAGCGGGCAGCCGTGGTGACAGAACGGGATGCCGCAGTCCATGCAGCGACCCGCCTGGCGCTTGAGCGTCGCGGCATCACCCTGCTCGTAGACCTCTTTCCAGTCCATCAGGCGCAGCGCGACCGGACGACGGGACGGAGTTTCGCGCTCCGGTACCTTGAGGAACCCCTTCGGATCAGCCACCGGTCACCTCCATAATGCGACCCCACACAATGTCGCCATCGGGGTCGAGCCCTTCTGCGAGAGCGGTTTCACGCGTCTCGAGCACCGCCGCGTAATCGCGCGGCAGCACCTTGGTGAACTCCGCGACCGCGGCGGGCAGGTCGGCGAGCATTCGGGTCGCGACCGCGGAGTCGGTCTCGGCGAGGTGACGCTCGAGCAGGTCGCGGAGGATCTCCACATCCGCACTTCCGAGCGACTCGAGCCGCAGCTCGCCGCTGGCGAGCGATTCGCGGTTGACGTGTTCGGTGCGCAGCCGGTAGACGTATGCGGTTCCGCCCGACATCCCCGAACCGAGGTTGTGCCCGGTGTCGCCGAGGATGACAGCGAGGCCACCCGTCATGTACTCGAGCGCGTGGTCACCAACGCCCTCGACGACGGCGGTGGCACCGGAGTTTCGCACGAGGAATCGCTGGCCCACCGTGCCGCGAAGGAACATGCTTCCTCGCGTCGCTCCATACCCGATGACGTTGCCGGCGATGACATTGTCTTCGGCGGTGAGTGTGGCGCGGAGGTCGGGGCGGACGATGATCTCTCCCCCGCACAGGCCCTTGCCGACGTAGTCGTTGCTGTCGCCAAACAGGCGCAGGGTGATCCCGCTCGGCATGAACGCGCCGAGGGACTGTCCTGCGGAACCGCGGAGCGTCACATCGATCGAACCCGTCGGCAGACCGTGTTCTCCGTGGCGTCGGGTGATCTCGTGTCCGAGCATCGTTCCGACCGCACGCTCGGTGTTGCGAATGGGCAGGTCGATCGTCACGGTGCCGCCCTCCTCAAGGGCCGCCTTGCTCAACCGAATGAGCTCATTGTCGAAGTGCTTCTCGAGCTCGTGGTTCTGGCCGTGCTCGTTGTGACGCGGCTCGTCGTCGGCAAAGTCAGGGCCGACGAGGACGGGTGACAGGTCCAGTCCGGATGCCTTCCAGTGGTCGATCGCGCGGTCGACATCGAGCAGCTCGGAGTGGCCGACCGCCTCCTGGATGCTGTGGAAGCCGAGCTCGGCGAGATACTCACGAACCTCCTGCGCCAGGAACTCCATGAAGTTGACGACGAATTCCGGCTTTCCGGTGAACCTCTCGCGGAGCAGGGGGTTCTGGGTGGCGACACCCACCGGGCAGGTGTCCAGGTGGCACACCCGCATGAGGATGCAGCCGGAGACGACGAGTGGCGCGGTGGCGAAACCGAATTCCTCTGCACCCAGCAGCGCCCCGATGATGACATCGCGACCGGTCTTCAGCTGGCCGTCGACCTGCACAACGACGCGGGATCGCATGCCATTGAGCATCAGGGTCTGCTGTGTCTCGGCGAGGCCGATCTCCCACGGCGTTCCGGCGTGCTTGAGCGAACTCAGCGGACTGGAACCGGTGCCCCCGTCGTGACCGGAGACCAGGACGACGTCGGCGAGAGCCTTCGTAACACCGGCGGCGACGGCGCCGATCCCGGACTGGCTCACCAGCTTGACGTGCACTCGCGCTTCGGGGTTCGCCCGCTTGAGGTCGAAGATCAGCTGCTTGAGGTCCTCGATCGAATAGATGTCGTGGTGCGGCGGCGGCGAAATGAGGCCGACGCCCGCCGTACCGTGGCGCGTTCGGGCGATCCACGGATACACCTTGCTCGACGGCAACTGCCCACCCTCGCCGGGCTTGGCTCCCTGCGCCATCTTGATCTGGATGTCCGTAGCGTTCGTCAGATAGAGACTGGTCACGCCGAACCGGCCAGAGGCGACCTGCTTGATGGCGCTCCGACGACTCGGATCGAGCAGGCGGTCGACATCCTCGCCGCCCTCGCCGGTGTTCGACTTCGCGCCGATCGAGTTCATGGCGATCGCCAGCGTCTCGTGTGCTTCCTTTGAGATCGAGCCGTAGCTCATCGCCCCGGTCGAGAACCGCTTCACGATGGCCGAGACCGGCTCGACGTCGTCGATCGGGATCGGCCTGCGCACGCCCGAGCGCAGCGTGAACAGTCCGCGCAAGGTCATCAGGCGCTCGGCCTGATCGTCGACCAGCTTCGTATAGTCACGGAAGATGTCATAGCGGCGCGCCCTGGTCGAGTGCTGCAGCTTGAAGACGGTCTCGGGGTTGAACAGGTGCGGGGGTCCCTCGCGACGCCACTGGTACTCGCCGCCGGTCGCGAGGCGCTCGTGGATGCTCACGGCCCCGTCCTCCGGGTACGCGGCCGCGTGCCGCGACGCGTTCTCGGCGGCGATGACCTCGAGGCCGACTCCGCCGAGCAGGCTCGTTGTCCCCGTGAAGTACTGGTCGATGAACTCCTGTGAGAGTCCGATTGCCTCGAACGCCTGGGCGCCCGCGTACGAACCGACGACCGAGATGCCCATCTTGGACATCGTCTTGAGCACGCCCTTGCCGAGCGCCTTGATGAGGTTCTTGACGGCCTTCTCGCCGGTAACCCCGGTGATCATGCCGCTGCGAACCAGCTCCTCCGCGGTCTCCATGGCGAGGTATGGGTTGACCGCGGACGCGCCGTATCCAATCAGCAGGGCAACGTGGTGAACCTCGCGAACATCGCCAACCTCGGCGACGATGCCGATCTTCATCCGGTTTTCCGCGCGAATCAGGTGGTGGTGCACGGTCGCGACCATGAGCAGGGACGGGATCGGCGCGTAGTCCTTGTTGGAGTCTCGGTCGGACAGCACGATAAATTGCGCGCCGCTCTCGATCGCAGCGTCGACCTCGGCACACATCTTGGCGAGCCGCTTCTCCATGGCGCGGGGGCCCTTGTCGACGCGATACAGGCCACGGATGGTCATGGTCAGCGTCGAGCCGGGCGTCGGGTCGATGTGCTGGATCTTGGCGAGCTCGTCGTTGTCGATCACGGGGAAGTCGAGGACAACCTGCTTGGCGTGCTCCGGAGTCGCGGTCAGCAGGTTGCGCTCCGGCCCGAGGCCGAGGCTCATCGAGGTGACTGTCTCTTCGCGGATCGAGTCGAGCGGCGGGTTGGTCACCTGTGCAAACTGCTGCGCGAAGTAGTCGAAGATCAGACGGGGACGCTCGGACAGCACGGCAACGGGCGTGTCCGAGCCCATCGCGCCCAGCGGTTCTGCGCCGTTCTGCGCCATCGGCGCTACCAGGATGCGCACCTCTTCCTCCGTGTAGCCGAAGGTGCGCTGGCGACGCGTGACCGACGCCGGAGTGTGAACGATGTGTTCGCGGTCCGGGAGGTGCTTGAGGTTTATTCGACCCTGGTCGAGCCACTCGCCCCAGGGCTTCGATGCGGCGAGCTCGGACTTGATCTCGTCGTCCTCGATTAGACGACCCGCTTCCGTGTCGACGAGAAACATCTTGCCGGGGCGCAGCCTGCCCTTGCGCACGATTCGCTCGGGCTCGAAGTCGAGCACCCCGATCTCGCTCGCCAAGACCACGAGGTCGTCGTCGGTCACCAGGTAGCGACCGGGCCGAAGCCCGTTGCGGTCAAGCGTCGCGCCGACCAGCGTGCCGTCGGTGAACACCAGTGCCGCCGGTCCGTCCCACGGCTCCATGAGCATGGAGTGGTACTCGAAGAACGCGCGCCGGGTCGGATCGATGTCGGGTTGGTTCTCCCAGGCCTCAGGAACCATCATCATGATCGAGTGCGGCAGCGAGCGACCGCTCAGGCTCAGCAGTTCGACGACCTCATCGAACGAGGCCGAATCGCTTGCGCCCGGGGTCACGATCGGGAACAGGGGCTTGATGTCGCCGAGAAGCTCGGACTCGAGTTGCGACTGGCGAGCCTGCATCCAGTTGCGGTTGCCCTGTACGGTGTTGATCTCGCCGTTGTGCGCGATCATTCGGAACGGCTGGGCGAGCGGCCAGGACGGGAACGTGTTAGTCGAGTACCGAGAGTGCACCAACGCCAGCTTCGAGGCGAACCGCTCGTCCGACAGGTCCGGGTAGAAGGGCTCGAGCTGCAGAGTCGTGACCATGCCCTTGTAGACGAGGGTGCGGCAGGACAGCGACGGGAAGTATGCGCCGAGTTCGCGC
>JAUZFP010000138.1 GCA_030838475.1 Actinomycetota bacterium | reverse complement strand
GCCTCGTCGATCAGGTCGATGGCCTTGTCCGGAAGGAACCGGTCGGCGACGTAGCGGTCGGCAAGGTTCGCGGCGGCGACGATGGCGCCATCCGTGATCGAGACCTTGTGGAACGCCTCGTACTTGTCGCGCAGCCCCTTGAGGATGTTGATCGTGTGGGGCAGCGAGGGCTCGTGCACCTGTACGGGCTGGAAGCGGCGCTCAAGTGCGGCATCCTTCTCGAAGTGCTTGCGGTACTCGTCAAGGGTGGTCGCACCGATCGTCTGCAGCTCGCCACGGGCAAGCAGCGGCTTCAGGATGGATGCGGCATCGATCGCGCCCTCTGCGGCACCCGCACCCACGAGAGTGTGGATCTCGTCGATGAAGACGATGATGTCGCCGCGCGTGCGGATCTCCTTGGTGACCTTCTTCAGGCGCTCCTCGAAGTCACCGCGGTAGCGGCTTCCGGCGATGAGCGAACCGAGGTCAAGCGAGTACAGCTGCTTGTCCTTGAGCGTCTCCGGCACCTCGCCCTTAACGATGGCCTGGGCGAGTCCCTCGACGACGGCGGTCTTGCCGACGCCGGGCTCGCCGATCAGTACAGGGTTGTTCTTCGAACGGCGGGAGAGGATCTGCATGACCCGCTCCATCTCCTTCTCGCGCCCGATCACCGGGTCGAGCTTGCCGTCTCGCGCAGCCTGGGTCAGGTTGCGACCGAACTGGTCGAGGATCTGCGAGCCCTTGTCTGGAGTGGCGTCGTTGCCGCCGACGGCGACAGCTTCCTTGCCCTGGTATCCGGACAGCAGCTGGATGACCTGCTGGCGCACCTTGTTGAGGTCTGCGCCGAGTTTCACGAGCACCTGGGCTGCGACTCCCTCACCCTCGCGGATGAGTCCGAGCAGGATGTGCTCCGTGCCGATGTAGTTGTGGCCGAGCTGCAGCGCCTCGCGCAGGGACAGCTCGAGAACCTTCTTCGCGCGCGGCGTGAAGGGGATGTGTCCGGTCGGCTGCTGCTGGCCCTGACCGATGATGTCCTGGACCTGCTCGCGCACGGAATCGAGCGAGATACCGAGCGACTCGAGAGCCTTGGCTGCGACGCCCTCGCCCTCGTGAATCAGACCGAGCAGGATGTGCTCCGTGCCGATGTAGTTGTGGTTGAGCATCTTGGCCTCTTCCTGGGCCAAAACAACGACGCGGCGAGCTCGGTCGGTAAATCTCTCAAACATGTTCTTCTCCTCGGGCACCAAAGCCAGGAATAGCGGTGCCGTTACAAAGAGACTAACGAGGGGACCCCCCGATTGATGCCTGTGTTCGCCCTCGGCGTGACCGGTGTTGACAGCCGTCTACGTCCTAGATACATTAACGATATTCGTTAATATCGATAATCGTTAGGACAGTTTGTGACCGACACAACTCTCGTCGAAGGGTCGAAGCCTCTCGTCGCCGTAACCCGCGTAATCCTGTGGGCATTTCTCGTGCTCGCCGTGATCGTCGGGCTCGCCAGCCTGATCGGCGGGAGCATTGCGGTTGGGCAGCAGCTCGCCGGCGGTCACACCCAGCTCACCCTGGTGGCCGACAAGCCGCTGCCTGCTGCACAGACTCACGCGGGTGCACTCTTCCTGCAGGGGCTTTACGCGACCGCCTCCGTGTCGGTCCATGGGCTAAGCGCGGGGGTCGTGGCACTCGCGACCGCGGCCGCGATCGCCACTGTGCTCATTCAGGTGTCCCTGAGTGCGCTCATCGCGCTCCTGGCATGGCGACTACTGCGCGGTGGCCTCTTCCGACGGTCCATCGCTCGAGCCATTAGTGCGGCGGGCCTGGTCGTAGCGACCGGCGGGATGATCAGCCAGGTGGGCACCGGCTTGGCCGCGGGCGCAGCGGCATCAGAACTGAACGGCGGCGGGAACGGATTCTGGCCGCTCGCCGGTCGCTTCGATCCGACCCTTGTCGTGTTCGGTATCGTGCTGCTGCTCGTTGGGCTCGCGTTCGAGTACGGTACGCGGCTCCAGAAGGACAGCGACGGCCTGGTATGAGCGAGGACGAAACCACCGGCATCCACTGTCGGCTCGATGAACTGCTCGAGCAGCGGGGGATGACTCTCACGCGTCTCGGCGAGCTGGTCGGCGTCAGCATCGTCAACCTGTCGATCCTGAAGAACGACCGGGCGCGCGCCATCCGCTACTCGACGCTCGCGGCGATCTGCGAGGCGCTCGACTGCGAGGTTGGCGACCTGCTCGTTCGCACCTGACCGACAGCTACGCTCGGAGCGTGTACGGAGTCCCCGGATTTGAGACCAGCGAGGATGTCGAAGAGCTCGCCTTCGACCGGATCGACGAGGCTCAAGCAATCACGATCGCCAGCATCGGATTCAACGTCGAAGCGTTCTCGGCCGTTCGGCTCGACACCGAGAGAGACGACAGTTTTCGACTGACGACGGCGCACGGCGACCGAGTACTCAAGGTGGCGCATCCTGCCGACGAGGTCTCCATGGTCGGCCTTCAACTTCGCGCGCTGGAGTTCGCCGCGGCGGCAGATCGGACTCTGCCATTGCAGCGACTCGTACGAACGATGTACGGCGGTCCGCTGCACATCCTGCCCAACGGACGGGTGTCATGGATGTTCCGCTGGATGCCGGGAACACTCCTCCGCGACGCTCCGGAGGGCGCAGACCAGTTCGACGCGCTCGGGACGACTCTCGGCCGGCTGTCGAAGGCACTGCGCAAGTTCGACGCGGAAGAAACGGTGCGCCTCTCCGCCTGGGACCTTCAGAACGTGCCGAGGCTGGCAACGCTGCTCGCCATATTTCCCAGTGACGCGGTAGCGGAGGCGATTGGCCGGTTCAACGCCCGCGTCGACCCACGGCTCAGTGAACTTCCGACTCAGGTCATCCACAACGACTTCAACCCGGGCAACGTGCTCGTCGACGCAAGCGACCCGCGGTTCGTGGTCGGCATCCTCGACTTCGGTGACCTCGTGTACTCGCTCCGTGTCGCCGACCTCGCGGTCGCTCTGTGTTACCAGATCTCGCCGCTGCGACACACGCTGGCCAACGCCCAGCCGATGATCGCCGCGTTCGACCGTCAGGTTCGGCTCACCGACGCCGAACACGCTGTGCTTCCTGATCTGGTCGCGGCGCGGTTCGCGCAGCGGATTCTCATCAACAGCTGGCTGGCGCAGAATGGCAGTGAGCGGGACGCGCAGCACGACGCCAACGTTTCCGCGCTCACGGCGCTACTCAACCTGGAGGCGTGATGCCCGGACCGACCGCCTACTTCGACCCCGCGACGGTCGACAGCCTAGACCCGGCCACTCGCGACCTGGTCGAGCGTCGCATCCGGGTGCTCGGCGGCGCCTACCGCCTGTTCTACGAGGAGCCGGTGCAGTTTGTTCGGGGCAACGGCACCAAGCTTTACACCGCGGACGGGACCGAATACCTGGACGCCTACAACAATGTGCCGTCGGTCGGCCACGCGCATCCGCGAGTGGCGGCCGCGATCGCCGAACAGGCAGCGCGGCTGACGACCCACACGCGTTACCTCGATCGCGCGCTGGTGGACTACGCCGAGGATCTGCTCGCCGAGTTCCCCGCGCATCTTGGCAACGTCATGTTCACCTGCACCGGGTCCGAGGCGAACGACCTGGCGCTCCGGATTGCGAAGGCCGCCACCGGCGGTACCGGGGTCATCGTCACCGAGAATGCGTACCACGGCGTCACCACCGAGATCGCGGCGATCTCGCCCTCGCTCGGCGGCATCTCAGCCCTCGCGCCGTGGGTACGCGTCGTCCCCGCGCCCGGAGACGGCGACTTTGAGCTGGATGTGCGTGCGGCGATCGACGATCTCGAGTCCAGCGGCATCCGACCGGCCGCACTCATCGTCGACACCATCTTTGCGTCGGACGGCGTGCGCCCCACGGTTGTCGGCTTCGCGCAAGCCGTCGCTGCCGTTCGCTCCGCCGGCGCCCTGTTCATCGCCGACGAGGTGCAGCCGGGATTCGGACGGCTCGGAACGGGGATGTGGGGGTTTGCCCGCCACAACCTCGAACCGGATCTCGTGACCCTCGGCAAACCGATGGGCAACGGTCATCCGGTGGCTGCGGTCGTCGCGCGACCCGAGCTCATCGCCGCGTTCGGCGAACACGCCCGGTACTTCAACACGTTCGGCGGAAGCTCGGTCTCGATAGCGGCCGCACAGGCCACCCTCGACGTCGTGCGCGACGAGCATCTCGTCGACAACGCCCGGACGATCGGCGACTACCTGCTCGACCAACTGCCGGCCATCGACGGGATCCTCGAGGCGCGCGGATCGGGCCTCTTCATCGGGGTTCGCGTCGAGAACGAGGATGTCGCGCTCGGCGCGGTCAACGCGCTCAAGCGACGACACATCCTGCTCGGCGAATCTGGGCGAGACAACGACGTGCTGAAGATCCGGCCGCCGCTCGTGTTCGATCGCGCGGACGCCGACCGCCTACTCGAGGGACTAACGGAGGTACTCGCATGAGCAATCTTGAGACGAAACCAGAAGAGGTCGACCTCGCCGACCCTTCGACAGGCTCGGGGCCCAGCGTTTCGAGTGGATTCGAAATTCTCGAACCACGCGACGTTCCGCTCGGCGGGCCGAGGGCGATGTCGGTTCGCCGGACCCTGCCCCAGCGGGCGCGCAGCCTCATCGGCGCCTGGTGCTTCGTCGACCACTACGGCCCAGACATCGTCGCAACGAGCGGCGGGATGACCGTCCCGCCGCACCCGCACACCGGGCTGCAGACGGTCAGCTGGCTCTTCGCTGGCGAGATCGAGCACCGCGACAGCGTCGGTTCCCACGCGATCGTGCGCCCGGGCGAACTCAACCTGATGACCGCCGGCCGCGGCATCCAGCACTCCGAGGTGTCGCTGCCGCAGACGACGGTGCTGCACGGCGCCCAGCTGTGGATCGCCCTCCCGGATGCGACGCGCAACGTCGAGCCCTTCTTCGAGAACTTTGTTCCGACACCGTTCGAGTTCTCCGGCGCGACGATCCGCGTCTTCCTGGGAGCGTTGCTCGGCCATTTGTCCACGGCACGCACCTTCAGCCGTGTCGTCGGTGCCCAACTCGACCTGCCGGCGGGAACTACACTCGAGCTTCCCGTCGACCCGCAGTTCGAGCACGGAATTCTCGTCGACGACGGCGCCCCGACGGTCAGCGGCCACCCCGTCGCGAAGTCGGAACTCGCCTACGTGGCGCCCGGCGCATCCACCATCACGGTCGCGTCCGGAGACGTTCCCGTGCGCGCTCTCCTCATCGGCGGCGAGCCGCTCGGTGAACAGATCGTCATGTGGTGGAACTTCATCGGTCGCAGCCACGAGGAGATCGTCGAGTTCCGCCGCACCTGGCAGGCCGACGTGATCGCCGACGGCGACGACAATGGGACGTTCGGACGCGTCCGCGGCTACGACGGATCGGCGCTTCCCGCACCCGAGCTACCCAACGTGAGGCTGCGCCCGCGCGACTAGGTCTGCGAGAACGTGGCGACCTTCAACCCGAGTGTGATGGTGCCCGTCTTGCCGTCGTAGGTGTCGTTGAATACGCAGGTAGCGACACCGGATGCCACGGTGCACGTGAACGGGTCGACCGCGAGGGTCGCGCCGTCGGGGAGTACCTTCGACTTTGCCAGGTCTGCGGGCGGCATGAAGTAGTCGGTCGAACAACCCGCCCATCCGGATTCGGGGTTGGCGGGATCGCCCTGGAGGTCGAGTCCGAGACCCAGACCGTAGCCGTCGGTGTCGATCGAGTCCTGCGAGTCGCAGTTGTTCTGGATGCTCGCCGGAATCGCATACGTGGCCTGGCCCTTTGCACCCGGCACGATGTAGCAGTTGGCGCCGGGGCCGTCGCCGCTGAAGACGCTGAGCTCGCACCAGACCCGCTTGGTCGAGTCCGTGAAGAACGCCCACTCACCGAACCACTCGCCGTTGGCATCCGGAACATTGGGTGTCCCGTTGATGAGGTAGTCGGGCGCATTGATCTTCGGGGGGACGGCGGGTGTGGTCACGATCGGCTTGGCGCTCGTGCTCGGCACGGCGGAGGCCGATGCCGCGTCGTTCGCCGACCCGCTCGAGTGCGGCTTGGTCGGCAACGAGACGTGATGCGTTGGCGCGCAGGCCGCGAGGACCAGCAGGAGTGGCACGACGAGGATGACACCGATGCAGCGATTCATGAGGGAAGCTTAGGGGCGCGCGCGCCCGCGTGACTAGCGGGTTTTGGCTGACTGTGCCGCGAGCTTTGCTCGCTCTTCCGCCTCGATACGAGCGTATTCCTTACGCTCGGTGCGGTCGGAGCGGAGGATGGCGCGCATCACAAACCAGAAGATCAGCCCGACGCAGACGGTCGGCGCCAGGGAGAAAATGATGCCTCCCCACACTGTTGTTGGCACCAGAACAGATTACCGCTCGCGCCTACCGGTGACCTGTGAGTGTGACGATTGCGATCAGCACGAGGATGCCGACGAGCGCCACCGCCATCGCGATCCGGGACCAACGCCGATTCATCGTGCCTTCGTCAGGATTCCGACGATGCCCGTCACGATCAGCACGATCGCGATCGCGGCACCGAGAATCCAGACCACCAGTCGGCGGGGCGTCATCCCGGACCTACTTGACCAGCGGAAACAGGATCGTTTCGCGGATGCCGAGACCGGTGAGTGCCATCAGCAGCCGGTCGATGCCCATGCCCATGCCACCCGTCGGCGGCATGCCATACTCGAGGGCGCGAAGGAACTCTTCGTCCAGTCGCATCGCCTCCGGGTCGCCCTTGGTGGCGAGCAGCGCCTGCTCGACGAAGCGCTCACGCTGGATGACCGGATCCACCAACTCCGAATATCCCGTCGCGAGTTCGAACCCACGAACGTAGAGGTCCCACTTCTCCACAACGCCGGGCTTCGATCGGTGCGCGCGAACGAGCGGCGACGTATCCACGGGAAAGTCCAGCACGAAGGTCGGCCGATGCAGGGACGGCTTGACGAAGTGCTCCCAGAGCTCCTCGACGAGCTTGCCGTGAGTCGGCAGTCCAACCTCGATGCCCACCGTCTCGGCGAGCTTCATCAGCTCGGACAGCGTCCACTCCGTGGTGACCTCGACACCCGCCGCCGCGGACAGTGACTCGTACATGTCGATGCGGTCCCAGTCGCCGCCGAAGTCGTAGTCGGAACCATCCGCCCAGACCACGGTCGTCGAGCCGGCGATCGCGAGGGCGGCGTTCTGGATCATCTCCTGCGTCAGATCGCCGATCTGGGTGTAGTCACCGTAGGCCTGGTAGGCCTCGAGCATCGCGAACTCCGGCGAGTGGGTCGAGTCGGCCCCCTCGTTGCGGAAGTTGCGATTGATCTCGAAGACCCGGTCGATGCCGCCGACGACGGCCCGCTTGAGGAACAGCTCGGGCGCGATGCGCAGGAACAACTCGGTGTCGAACGCGTTGCTGTGCGTCGAGAACGGGCGGGCGGCCGCGCCGCCGTGCATCGTCTGCAGCATGGGCGTCTCGACCTCGAGGTACCCGTGGCTGGAAAAGGTCGAGCGGAGCGAGGCGTTGACCGTGGCGCGAGCGCGCACCACATAACGAGCACGCTCGCGAACAATCAGGTCAAGGTAGCGGCTTCGGACGCGCGACTCCTCGTTCAGCTCGTTGTGCAGGTTCGGCAGGGGCAGGATTGCCTTCGCCGCGATCTGCCAGTCGGTCACGAAGATCGACAGCTCGCCCGTCCGGCTGGAGATGATCTCCCCCTGCACGAAGAGGTGGTCGCCGAGGTCGACGAGCTCCTTGAACAGCGCCAGCGACTCCTCGCCGATCTCGCCGAGACTGAACATCGCCTGAAGCCGATCCCCGTCGCCCGCCTGAAGCTGAACGAAGCAGAGCTTGCCGGAGTTGCGCAGGAACACGACGCGGCCGGCAAGCGCCGCGATCTCGCCCGTCTTTTCGTCGGCGGCCAGATTGTCGAATCGCGCGCGCACGGCCCCGATGGTGTCGGTGATCGGAACACTCACCGGATAGGCACCTAGACCCAGCTCGTTCAGGCGGTCCCGCTTCGCGAGCCGCACGGCCTTCTGCTCGAAGACCTCGGTCTCGGTCAGCTCCGGTTCGGGCTGGGTGTCACTCACTTATTGCTCCTGCGCTCTGACGTCGTGCTGTCCCATGGTATCGGGGCACGGGACACTCACCCGGCGAGGGAGATGCGCTCGTTGTCGATCAGCCGGGTACCGCCGACCTTCGCGGCGACCAGCACGAGCGCGGGGCCACGGTAGCCGTCATCCGTGGGAAGGAAGGTCTCCGGATCCACGATCTTCAGGTAGTCGAGTTCGACCAGCGGCTCGCCCATGAGCGTGCCCTGGGCCGCCGCAACGACGGCGTCGATCCCCTGATCGGCGGATGACGCGGCGGCTTCGAGCGCCAGGGAAAGGGTGCGCGCGGCGCGGCGCTCCTTGACCTCGAGGTAGCGATTGCGGCTCGAGAGGGCGAGCCCGTCCTCCTCGCGGACAATCTCGATCGCCTCGAGGCGCACCGGGATGTTCAGGTCGTCGATCATGCGCCTGACCAGAAACAACTGCTGGGCGTCCTTCTGCCCGAACGTCACGACGTCGGGACCCACGATCAGCAGCAGCTTTGCGACCACGGTCAGGACGCCATCGAAGTGGCCGGGGCGCGACCGCCCCTCATACAGTTCACCAATTCGGCCCGCGTGGACGCGGATCGAGGGCGGGCCATCCGGATACATCTCGGCGGCGCTCGGTGCGAACACGAAGGGCACTCCAAGCTGCCCCAGCCGATCGAGATCGGCATCGAGCGTGCGCGGATACTTCGCCAGATCTTCGTTCGGCCCGAACTGGAGCGGATTGACGAAGATCGACACGATCCGGGTGTCGACCAACTCCGCTGCGCGGGACAGGTGAACGAGGTGGCCGTCGTGGAGCGCACCCAGGGTCGGCGTGAGGGACACCCGGCGGCCGGCGGCGCGCTCCTCCGCGACAACCTCGCGAACCTCGCCGATCGTTTCCAAAACGCGCGGACGCGCTGCGGTGCTCACGAATCGTCCTCCAACAGGTCGCCTCGAATCGAGGACAGGTCGATCGTATCCGGCGTTGCGCTGGCCAACGCGTTCTCCACCGCCGAGCGCACCAGGGGGGCGAGGATCCGACCGGCATTCTCGACACCGATGGCGGCGAGCGCCTCCGTGGCCTGGGCGACGATCGCGGAGGAGAATCCCGTCGCGATGGCGATCGCCTCGGCATAGGCGGGACGATCGGCCTCGTCGACCAGGAGCGGCTCCGCGCCCATCTCGACGACCAGCGCCATGCCGATCGGCTGAACGACACTCGCGGCCGTCACCGCGCAGTAGCTCTCGCGAAGCCGCAGCAGGTCGATGCTGGTGCCCGTGAACGCCATCGCGGGATGAACCGCTAGCGGGATCGCGCCGAGAGCCTGGGCGGGCAGCAGCACCTCGGTACCAAACGCGGGCGCGGTATGCAGCACCAGTTGGCCAGGCTGCCAGGCCGACGTTGCGGCGAGACCCGCAACAAGTGACGGCAACTCGTCGTCCGGCACCGCAAGGATGACCAGTTCGCTGCGCTCCAGAATGGTGGGGATGTCGAGGATCGGCACGCCGGGGAGCATGGCCTCGGCGCGGTCGCGGCTCTGTTGCGACACCGCCGAGATCCCGACGATGGCGTGGCCCG
>JAUZFP010000119.1 GCA_030838475.1 Actinomycetota bacterium | reverse complement strand
GACGCCGACTGGTCACGCGAAGTTGATGAGGACATCGCGAACATAGCCATTGTGGGCATCGGCACCCGGTTCCCTGGCGACATGAACACCCCGGACGCGACATGGCAGGCGCTGCTTGAGGGCCGCGACGCCATCACCGACCTGCCCGAGGGACGCTGGGAGGAGTTCCTCGACGAGCCGCGCATCGCCGAGCGCGTCGCCAAGGCCCGCACCCGCGGCGGCTACCTCTCCGACATCATGGGCTTCGACGCCGAGTTCTTCGCGTTGTCGAAGATGGAGGCAGACAACATCGATCCGCAGCAGCGGATGGCGCTCGAATTAACCTGGGAGGCACTGGAACACGCGCGCATCCCGGCGTCGAGCCTGCGCGGCGAGAGCGTCGCAGTGTTCATCGGCAGCTCTCTTAACGACTACAGCTTCCTGGCAATGTCCGACCCGTCGATCGCCCACCCGTACGCGATCACCGGCACCGCCAGTTCGATCATCGCCAACCGGGTGTCCTACTTCTACGACTTCCGCGGCCCGTCGGTGGCGGTCGACACGGCGTGCTCGAGCTCGCTTGTCGCCGCGCACCAGGGTGTGCAGTCGCTACGCTCCGGCGAGGCCGACGTCGCCATCGTCGGCGGCGTCAACGCGCTGATCACGCCTCTGGTCACGGTGGGGTTCGACGAGGTCGGCGGGGTGCTGGCGCCGGACGGCCGGATCAAGTCGTTCTCGCAGGGCGCCGACGGCTACGCCCGCTCCGAAGGCGGCGGCATGATCGTGCTCAAACGGGTCGCCGACGCCCGCCGCGACGGCGACGAGATCATCGCGGTCATCGCGGGCAGCGCGATCAACCATGACGGAAGGTCCAACGGTCTGTTAGCGCCCAACCCGGATGCGCAGGCCGAGGTGCTGCGCAAGGCGTACAAGAACGCCGGCATCAACCCCCGGGACGTGGATTACATCGAGGCGCACGGCACCGGCACCATCCTCGGCGACCCGATCGAGGCCGACGCGCTGGGCCGCGTTGTCGGCAAGGGCCGGCCTGCGGACAAGCCCGCGCTGCTGGGTGCGGTGAAATCCAATGTGGGACACCTGGAGTCGGCGGCAGGCGCCGCCAGCCTGGCCAAGATGGCGCTTGCGCTCAAGAACGACAAGATTCCGCCCTCGATCAACTACACCGGTCCCAACCCGTACATCGACTTCGACGCGATTCATTTGAAGGTCGCGGACACCGTCACTGACTGGCCGCGCTACAGCGGCCACGCGATCACAGGTGTGTCCAGCTTCGGCTTCGGCGGCGCCAACGCCCACCTCGTGCTTCGCGAGGTGCTCCCCTCGGATCTCATTGAGCCAGAACCCGAACTGGAGACCGTCGCCGAGAAGCCCGCCGATTCTGAGGCCGACGCCGTCTATGTCGGCGGGGTGCGGATGGACGAGTACGGCGAGTTCATCCACGACGACGAGTCGGAAGACGAGCCTGAGCATGTGGCAGTCTCCGACGACGAGCCTGAACTGCCCGGCTTGACCGACGAGGCCAAGCGACTGCTCGAGGTGGCACGCGAGGAACTCGAAGCTGAAGAACAGCCTGCTCCCGTTGTGCCGCTGGCTGTTTCGGGATTCCTGACGTCCCGCAAGAAGGCCACCGCCGCGGAGTTGGCCGACTGGATCGACAGCCCGGCGGGCCGGGCGTCGTCGCTGGAGTCGATCGGCCGTTCACTGTCGCGGCGCAACCACGGCCGCTCCCGTGCGGTGGTGCTCACCCACGACCACGACGAGGCTATCAAGGGCCTGCGGGCGCTGGCCGACGGCAAGCAGAACCCGAACGTGTTCGCCGCCGATGGTCCGGTCACCAACGGACCGGTGTGGGTGCTGGCCGGATTCGGCGCGCAGCACCGCAAAATGGCCAAGAGCCTGTATCTGCGCAACGAGACCTTCGCCGAGTGGATGAACAAGGTCGACTCGCTGGTTCAAGACGAGCTGGGTTACTCGGTCGTCGAGCTGATCCTCGACGACTCGCAGGACTACGGCATCGAGACCACGCAGACGGTGATCTTCGCGATCCAGATCGCGCTCGGTGAGCTGCTCAAGGCGCACGGTGCGAAACCAGCTGCGGTGGTGGGCCAGTCGCTCGGCGAGGCCGCTGCTGCGTACTTCGCGGGCGGGCTGTCGCTGGCCGACGCCACCCGCACGATCTGCGCCCGCGCCCACCTGATGGGCGAGGGCGAGGCCATGCTGTTCGGCGAGTACATCCGGCTGATGGCGCTGGTCGAATACTCCGCCGACGAGATCGAGACCGTGTTCTCGGACTTCAAGGACCTCGAGGTGTGCGTGTATGCCGCGCCGACCCAGACGGTCATCGGTGGTCCGCCGGAGCAGGTCGACGCGATCATCGCGCGCGCCGAGTCGGAGGGGAGGTTCGCGCGCAAGTTCCAGACCAAGGGCGCCAGCCACACCCAGCAGATGGATCCGCTGCTCGGCGAACTGGCCGCCGAGTTGCAGGGCATCGAGCCCAAACCGCTGAAGACGGGCTACTTCT
>JAUZFP010000018.1 GCA_030838475.1 Actinomycetota bacterium | reverse complement strand
GGACCAAATACCAGACCGGAAAGCCCCGGCTTACCCTGCTCCGGCAATCGGTCGACGAAATTGCCAACGCGGGAACTTCAAGCGAGCTTACCTCCTGGGCTGGTAATGCGCTAATAACCAGCTCGTGGCCGGGACGCGAAACCGCGACGAAATGCGCCAGGGACCACAGCTCGTCGACGTTCTTCCAGTCGAGTATCTGGGCGATCGCGTCGGCCCCCGAGATGAAGAAAAGGTCGGCGTCGGGATGCACTTTCCGGATGTCACGGAGGGTGTCGATCGTATAGGTCGGGCCATCTCGATCGATGTCTACACGACTCACGGTAAACCGCGGATTTGCCGCGGTGGCGATGACCGTCATCAGGTAGCGGTGCTCGCCCTCGGTCACCGCCGGCTTCATCCACGGCTGGCCGGTAGGAACGAACAGGACCTCGTCGAGGTCAAAGTGCTGCTGGACCTCGCTCGCGGCAACGAGGTGGCCGTTGTGGATCGGGTCAAACGTGCCGCCCATGACGCCGATGCGACGACGCCGACCCGGCCTGGTCTCGGACAGAGACTCCTCGGGCAGATTTATCCTGTCGACGACGCTGTCGGTCATGGATTACTTGTGGGGGCCCGCTGAACCGTGCTCGTGGTCGTCGTGGTACGACGTCGCAGCCTTGTGGGCGTGACGGTTGGCAACGTCACGGTAGGTCCACGTGACGACGCCGAGAAGCAGGAAGATTCCGAACGCGATTGCCGCAAACGCGACGGGTGGCATGATCAGCGGGACCGACTTCTCGGCGGTCACAACAGATTGAGCCAACACAGTGGCGAGCAGGTGCATGCAGTTCTCCGTTCGGGGATCTCTAAAAGTCTAGCCGCGCACCTGACCCGAACCGCGCACAACCCACTTGGTGCTCGTTAGTTCGGGTAGGCCCATCGGCCCGCGGGCGTGCAGCTTCTGGGTCGAGATGCCGACCTCGGCGCCGAAGCCGAATTCACCGCCGTCTGTGAACCGGGTCGAGGCGTTGACCATAACGACTGCCGAGTCGACCTCGGCGAGGAAGCGCTCGGCCCGAGCGAGGTCGTTGGTGATGATCGATTC
Source organism: Actinomycetota bacterium (assembly GCA_030838475.1). Taxonomy (GTDB): domain Bacteria; phylum Actinomycetota; class Actinomycetes; order Actinomycetales; family Microbacteriaceae; genus Galbitalea. The sequence goes on along the minus strand of JAUZFP010000018.1, from coordinate 87,868 downwards.
GGTATGGTGCGTCGAGTAGCGGTGGATGTGATCCATCGCCTCATCGAGGCCTGCGACGACCCGCACCGCGAGGTCAAGCGACATGTATTCGGTGGACCAGTCTTCCTCGGTCGCGGGCACGACATCAGCGACGATCGCGCGCGTGCGCTCGTCGCCATGGATGACCACACCGGACTCACGAAGTCTTCGGATGACCGGCGGGAGCAGCTGCGCCGCGACCGCCTCGTGCACGAGCAGGGTCTCGAGGGCGTTGCAGACGCTCGGGCGCTGGACCTTGGAATTGTGCACGATCTCTACCGCGGCCGCCTCGTCAGCGGACTCGTCGAGGTACACGTGGACGACCCCCGCCCCCGTCTCGATGACCGGTACCTTCGACTCGGTGACCACGGTATTGATGAGCTCAGCACTCCCCCGCGGGATGAGCACATCCACATAGCCGCGAGCCTGCATGAGGTCCTTCGCTCCGTCTCGGCCGAATTCGTCGATGGTCTGAATGGCCTCGGGTGGAAGCCCCTCTTCCTCGAGCGCGAACTGCAGCAGCTCGACGAGGACCCGGTTGGTGTTTTCCGCCGCCGATCCGCCACGGAGGACCACGGCGTTGCCACTCTTGAGGGCGAGGGCGGCGATGTCAATCGTGACGTTCGGCCGGGCCTCGTAGATGGCGCCGACGACGCCGAACGGAACGCGCACCTGGCTGATCCTCAACCCGTTGGGAAGCTGGTTGCCGCGAATGGTCTCACCGATGGGGTCGTCGAGGGACGCGATCTGGAGCACCGCGGCCTCCAGCGCCTCGAGTCGCCGGTAGTCGAGGCGCAGGCGGTCCTGCATCCCCTCGCTCATTCCGTTCTCCCGGGCGTTGGCGAGGTCGAGCTCGTTCGCCGGGAGCACACGGTCAGCGTTGCGCAGGATGGCGGCACCGATGGCGTGGAGCGCGCGGTTCTTCTGCTCCGTGGTCGCCGCAGCGAGCACTCTGGACGCGGCACGGCTCGCCTCGAGCTTCTCGACGAACGTCGGGGCGGCGACAGCGATCTCAGGCATGCGCCAAGTTTAGACGCGCGCCCGGATGGAGCTAAAGCCTTGGTCGCGGGCCCGCCGCGAACCAGGTGCCGAGCTCGGCGCCGGCGAGGGCATCCAGTGCGCTGCCCGTCTCGGCCAGCAGGACGGGCGTCCCGATCGCGGCGGCGTGACGTGCGGCCGCAACCTTCGTGCCCGCTCCCCCGCTGCCGACACCGGCGGTGCCGATGTCGCCGAAGGTGACCTCGAGCAGCTCGTCACCGAACGGCACCTCGCTGATGCGTTCGGCCCCGGGCTCGTGCGGCGGCTTCGTGTAGAGCGCATCGACATCGGAGAGCAGCAGGAGCAGGTCGGCATCGATGAGTTCGGCGACGAGCGCGGCGAGCCGATCGTTGTCGCCGAACCGAATCTCCTGGGTCGCGACGGTGTCGTTCTCGTTGACGATCGGCAGGATGCGGAGCCCCAGCAGGCGCTCCATGGCGCGCTGCGCGTTGCTTCGGTGCGCCGGGTTCTCCATATCGCCACCGGTCAGCAGTACCTGGCCGGCGACGATCTCGTACCGGCGAAGACTCTCCTGGTAGCGGTAGATGAGCAGGTTCTGGCCGACGGCGGCCGCGGCCTGCTGCGTCGCAAGGTCGGTTGGTCGGGAATCGAGCTTCAGGAAGGGCATCCCCGTCGCAATGGCGCCCGACGACACCAGCACGACCTCGGCTCCGCGCGCGTGAGCGCTGGCGAGGGCATCCACGAGCGGTCCGATCTGGCCGGTGTTCGCGCCGCTGATCGAGGATGAACCCACCTTCACCACGATTCGGGATGCGAGCGGAATGTCCGCACGAGTGCGAACCTCACTCACCAGACTGATCCTCTCCGTCTACCTTGCTCACAGCGAAGCCTTCGTCGTCGTTCCAGATGCCGGCCTCGCGCTCGGCCTCGAGCTCCGCGCGCGCAGCGGTCTTCGCATCCATGCGGTCGAGGTAGTTCTGGCGACGGGTGATGTGCGTGGGACGCGGGTCGTTCAACAGTCGAGGGTCGAGGCCGCGCGGAGCCATCATGAGCTCCGCCGTCGAGGTGAGCGTGGGCTCCCAGTCGAACTCGACTCCGTTGCCGGGACCGACGATGACGGTCGAGCCGGCGACAGCACCCTTCTTGAAGAGCTCCGTCTCGATGCCCAGCTTGGCGAGACGGTCGGCGAGGAAGCCGACGGCCTCCTCGTTGTTGAAGTCGGTCTGCTGGACCCATCGCTGCGGCTTCTCGCCGAGCACCCGGTAGATGTCGCCGTAGGTGCCACCCTCGACGCGAACAACGAAGTCGACCTCGTTGACCGCACGCGGGCGGATGACGATGCGAGGCGCCGCCGGGATGAGTGCCTTCGCGGCGCGATCCGCCTCGACCAGTTCGGCGAGCGCGAAAGTCAGCTCGCGCAGCCCGGCACGGGACACGGCGGAGATCTCGAAGACGCGGTAGCCGCGCGCCTCGAGGTCCGGACGAACGAAGTCGGCCAGTTCGTGGCCCTCCGGAACGTCGATCTTGTTGAGGGCGACCACCTGGGGCCGCTCGAGCAGAGGCAGTTGACCCTCGGGCACCGGGTAGGCCGCGAGTTCGGTGAGGATGATGTCGAGGTCGCTGATCGGATCGCGACCCGGCTCGAGGGTGGCGCAGTCCAGCACGTGGAGTAGCGCGGTGCAGCGCTCGACGTGGCGCAGGAATTCGAGGCCGAGGCCCTTCCCCTCGCTCGCGCCCTCGATCAGACCGGGGACATCCGCAACCGTGAACCGGGTCTCGCCGGACTCCACGACACCGAGGTTCGGGTGCAGCGTGGTGAACGGGTAGTCCGCGATCTTGGGCTTGGCGGCCGACATCGCCGCGATCAGGCTTGACTTACCCGCCGACGGATAGCCGACGAACGCAACGTCGGCGACGGTCTTGAGTTCGAGCTTGATGTCGCCCTCGAAGCCGTCCGTTCCGAGCAGCGCGAAACCGGGAGCCTTCCGCTTGGTGGTCGCCAGCGACGCGTTGCCGAGCCCGCCCTGGCCGCCGGGGGCCGCGACGAATCGCATTCCGGGCGTATCGAGGTCGATCAGCGTTTCGCCGTCCGCGTCGTGAACGACGGTTCCCACCGGGACCGGCAGCTCCATGACCTCGCCGTGTGGGCCGGCACGGTGGTCTCCCATGCCGGGGCCGCCGTTCTCGGAGCGCCGGTGTGGCGACCGGTGGTACGCGAGCAGCGTGGTGACCTGCGAGTCGGCGACGAGCACGATGTCTCCGCCGTTGCCGCCGTTGCCGCCGTCCGGTCCCGCCAGCGGCTTGAACTTTTCGCGACGGACGGACACGCATCCATTGCCGCCGTGGCCGGCACGAAGGTGCAGCGTCACCTGGTCAACAAACGTTGCCATGCTCGTGCTCCTTCCTGCTTGGTTAAAGAACAAAGGCGAGCCGAAGCTCGCCCCTGTCGAAAAGCTGTGGTTTCTGAGGGCGGTTACTCCGCCGGCACCACGATGTTGACGACCTTGCGGCCGCCCTTCTGTCCGAACTCGACCGCACCGGCGGCCAGAGCGAACAGCGTGTCGTCTCCGCCGCGGCCAACGTTGGCTCCGGGGTGGAAGTGGGTACCGCGCTGGCGGAGGATGATCTCGCCGGACTTGACGACCTGGCCGCCGAAACGCTTGACGCCGAGGTACTGCGCGTTGGAGTCGCGACCGTTACGGGTGGAGCTTGCGCCCTTTTTGTGTGCCATGAGTCAGCTCCTACTTACTTAATGCTTGTGATCTTGACGCGGGTGAGCTCCTGGCGGTGACCCTGGCGCTTCTTGTAACCGGTCTTGTTCTTGAACTTCTGGATGACGATCTTCGGGCCGCGCAGGTCGGTGAGAACCTCGGCGGTGACGGTGATCTTTGCGAGCGCCTTGGCGTCGTGGATGATCGTGGTGCCATCGACATGCAGCACGGGAACGAGTGCGATGTTGCCATCCTTGTCGGCCTTGATGCGGTCGAGCACGACGATGGTGCCGACCTCAACCTTTTCCTGCCGACCACCGGCGCGCACGATTGCGTAAACCACGAGAAACCCTTTGTTAAGAAGACAGATGTCTTGAAGAAGCTGTTGGCGCCAGTTGCGGGCTTAGCCCAGCACACACCAAGGGTCAATAGTACGTGGTTGGCCGCGGTTTGGGCAAACTCGCGCAGCAACCGCCCGCTTCGATCGACAAACAGGAGACATCCGGATCCCGGACCAGTCAACAGGAGAAATTGGGCCTTTGCGGGTATCCGGTTCCTGTTGAGGCAACGCTCCGCAAAGATGGTCCCATGACCGTGCTTATCGACCAGCCCATCTGGCCGGCACACGACATGCTCTGGGCTCATATCGTGAGCGACTCCTCGCTCGATGAGCTACACGCGTTCGCGGAGCGAGCGGGCGTCCCGCGCCGCGCCTTCGACCACGACCACTACGACGTGCCGGAGCGCAAGTGGGACGAGCTGGTCGCGATGGGCGCCAAACCCGTGGGCGTGCGAGAAATGGTTGAACGGCTACGGGCCAGCGGGCTGCGGATCACACAGAGGCAGAAGCGCGGTCTTTAGCCTCGACCGCCGCAGGATGCGCCGTCAGCCAGAGTCGGAGGAAAACGATGCCAAGCACCGTGAGCGGCAGCCAGCCAATGAGCGGCGTTAGTGCGCCAGCAATCGCATTTTGAATGCCGTACTGGATGCGATTTCCGTCGACTGCCGCGTCCAGCGAGTAACCGAATGGGTACGCCCCGATCGTGACCGCGGCAACCAGGCTCACGAGCGCGGAGAAGGCGAGGGCCACGATCGCGCCACTGATGGTCGCAATGATCGCCCGGATGATTGTCTGTCGCCACGGGGTGCGGACGTCAATCGGCGCGAGGAACCGAAGCGACAGATATACGCCGAGGCCGAAGGCGGCGTAGTGCAGGAGCGCAACGAGAAGGCTCCAGAAAACGCTTGGACCGAAATTCTGCCCAAGCGGCACGCCGAATCCGGCTACGCCGATGGCTGTGCCCCACACGCCGAGCACTAGGCCCTCAGCGGCGAGAGCAGCCGCGATCAGAGCTGCAGTGGTCAGCGAAATCCGACTTGTGGTCATAGCTCCTACAGTAGCGAGCGAGACCCTATTCGGCAGGGCCAGATGTGATGATTCCCGACCCGGAGCTGGTGGCGCGACGGGAGACGCGAGTGCGTCCCTGGCCGGGCTGTTTGGGCTCGGGAAGAGCCTCCAGAACGGAGTCGAGGAGATCGTCCGCATTGCTGACGCGACGCGACGACTTTCGTGAGCGTGCCACGGGGATGTCCAGCACCGTCGACTCGTCCGGCTCGACCACTGATTCGACCGGTGCGGGAGCGTGGTCGGCCTCGGCGTGGTCTGCGTGGTCGGTGTGGACCGTGCTCGCGGCGACCTGGGCGAGCGCCTTGCGCACATCCTCGGTGATCGCGTGAGTTCCGTTAGTGGGTGCGGTCGCTCCACTTCGTGGTGCAGTGGATGCGGAGCCACCGGAACCGGGTCCCTTGCCTCCGCGACTGCGGCGGCCACTGCTGCTGCCCTCGACGGGCGGCTGCGCGGTCTGGCGGTGACGCGTAACGGGGTCGTGGTGAACGATGATGCCGCGACCGGCGCAGTGCTCGCACGGCTCGCTGAACGATTCGAGCAGGCCGAGCCCCAGTTTCTTGCGCGTCATCTGCACGAGTCCGAGGGACGTCACCTCGGCGACCTGGTGCTTGGTGCGGTCGCGCGAGAGACACTCAACCAGGCGACGCAGTACGAGGTCGCGGTTCGATTCGAGCACCATGTCGATGAAGTCGACGACGATGATGCCACCGATGTCGCGAAGCCGAAGCTGGCGGACGATCTCCTCCGCCGCCTCGAGGTTGTTCTTGGTGACGGTCTCTTCGAGGTTTCCGCCCGAGCCGACGAACTTGCCGGTGTTGACGTCGACGACGGTCATGGCTTCTGTGCGGTCAATAACCAGCGAACCACCGGAAGGCAGCCAGACCTTGCGGTCGAGCGCCTTCTCGATCTGCTCGCTGATGCGGTACGTGTCGAATGCGTCACCGGGCTCGTCGTAGGTCTGCACGCGATCGAGCAGGTCCGGAGCGACGGAGCGAAGGTAGCCCTCGATGGTCGCCTGCGCGTCCTCACCCGAAATGACGAGCTTCTGGAAGTCCTCGTTGAAGACGTCCCGAACGATCTTGACGAGCAGGTCGGGCTCGGAGTGAAGCAGAACGGGTGCCTGCTGCGTCTCGACGAGACGACTGATTTCCGCCCACTGGCTGGTCAGGCGGTTGACGTCGAGCGTCAGCTGCTCCTCGGTCGCCCCCTCAGACGCCGTGCGCACGATGACGCCGACATTTTCGGGAAGGACCTGCTTGAGAATCGTCTTCAGTCGTGCGCGCTCGGTGTCCGGCAGCTTGCGGCTGATTCCGTTCATCGAACCGTTCGGCACATAGACGAGGTACCGGCCGGGAAGGCTGACCTGGCTGGTAAGCCGGGCGCCCTTGTGGCCGACCGGATCCTTCGTGACCTGCACCAGTACGCGGTCGCCGGGCTTGAGCGCGAGCTCGATGCGGCGCGGCTGGTTCTTGCCGCCCTCGCTCTCGGCCGCCGCGGCCTCCCAGTCGACCTCGCCGGAGTACAGCACGGCGTTGCGTCCGCGGCCAATGTCGACGAATGCGGCCTCCATGCTTGGAAGCACGTTCTGCACGCGGCCGAGGTAGACGTTGCCGATCAGGCTCGCCTCGGCGGCTTTGGCGACGTAGTGCTCGACCAGGACACCGTCCTCGAGAACGCCGATCTGGATGCGACCAAGGCCACTGCGTACAACCATGACCCGGTCGACGCTTTCGCGGCGAGCGAGGAACTCTGCCTCGGTCACGACCGGACGACGGCGGCCGGCATCCCGACCGTCTCGACGACGCTGCTTCTTTGCCTCGAGTCGGGTGGACCCCTTGACGCGTTGGGGCTCGGTGATGGGCGCGGCGGCGGCGCGCGGCTGACGCACTTTGACGACGACGTTCGGTTCGTTGTCACCCTCCCGCGGCTCCTCGCCCGGGCGACGACGCGAACGGCGGCGGACGCCTTGGGCTGTGTCGCCCTGGTCGTTTCCGTTGTTCTGGGTGTTGCCGTTCTGGCTATTGCCACGGTTGGCCTGGCGTGGCAGCGGCGGAAGCGGTGCGATGTCGGGAGCCTGGAACAGCAGCGAAGTCGTAGGACGCGCCGGCGCCGCAGTTGGTGCGCTCTCCGGCTCGACGGATGCCGCCGCCTTCCTGGGCGCGGAACGCCGCGACTTCGGCGCTGCCGATTCGCCGTCTGGGACCAGCGCGGTCTCGACGGGAGCGGCATTCACGTGGTCTGCGGCAGACTTCGCCGCAGTCGCGCGCTTGCGCGGCGCCTTGGCGGGTGGCCCTTCGACTGGCTCGGAGACCGAACTCGCCTCGGGAGCCGGCGTTGCCGCGGGTGCCTCGACGGCCGCACCGCGCCCGAAGAGCTTTCCGCGCTTCCTGGGGGCCTTGGCTGAATCGGTCGAATTCGTTGAACTTACGTCTTCATTCACCATTGCTGGTGTACTCCTTGGCCGTATGGGCAACCGCGCCACCCACCGGGTACTCTTCTCGAACGCTCCCCGCCTGCAAATTCCTACAGTTCGGATGCGTTGCTAATTCTTCACGTCTGCAACGTGTTGCGTTTTTGGAACTCGCTATCCAACACCGAGACAGGTACGAGCTAGTCGTTCTGCTTGGCGGCCCGGTTAACCCCGTGGGGGTTCGCCCGGTAAAGCCTTCTTTGGCGTCATCGCGAGCGCGGCTCGTACATGACTTATCCAAATTATCGCACGCATTCCCAGTTGCCCGGGATTTGGGGCATGCAATAATCCGAGGGTGACCGATCAGGCAGCGCCTCCCCGATCAATTTCCGGCCTTCTCGCGGCCATCCCCGGCATTGTGGGCGTCATCGTCGCCTTCGTCGTCGCAATAGTTCAATACGCGGGTATCGACGGTGGGACGACCAAGCGGCTGTCGGGTCTGGACGCGTTTCTCGGCTTTCCGTATGTCGGCGTCAGCATCGTCTTCTTCTCCTTGTTTGTTGCGCTCTTTCTCGGCCAGACGGCGGGCGCGCGATATCGTCACGGGTTTTGGGTTGGCGCCATCGTGGTGGCGGGCGTCGGCACGATCTTCCAACTACTTGCCATCCTGTTCAGCTTTTCGTGGGTCGCCGTCGTACTGCTGGTCGCGGCGATCGCGACACTGATCTTCACCATCTTCGGATGTCGCGAGGCGAAGCGAGCGGGCACGACTGCTCAGGTCGCACGAGGGGAGCGCACCATCGTCTTCGGTGTCGTCCTGGTCGTTGCGGGTCTTGCGGGGCTGACAGCCGCCTACAACCTCAGCGTCGACAAGGTCACGGCAATCCTGTCGCCCGCGACGAAGCTCAACTGCAGTTTCAGCCTGATTGTCGAGTGCGGCACAAACCTGAAGTCCTGGCAGGGATCGTTGTTCGGGTTCCCGAACCCGCTGATCGGACTGGGCGGCTTCGCCGTCGTTCTCGTGATCGGCATCGCCACGCTGGCCGGTGTCAGCTACCGACGGTGGTGGTGGGTCGCCTTCAACGCGGCCGTCGTCGGCGCGTTCGCGTTCATCACTTTTCTGATTATTTCCAGCGTCTACGTGATCGGCACGCTCTGCGTCTGGTGCGCGCTGGTGTGGATCGTCACCATTCCCCTGTTCTGGATTACGACGATCGGCAACCTGAAGAACGGCAATCTCAGGGTGGGACCACGTGCGACGACGTTCTTCCGCGGCGCATACACCTGGGTGCCCCTGATCACCCTTCTCTGTTACGTCGTGGTCTTCCTGATCTACGAAACGCACCTGAACCTCCTGGCAAACCTGTGAGCGATAGCGCCCCGGAGAAGGGTCCAGAATCCCGGCGCGCCCGCTACCTCATCCAGGGCGGGATCGCGCTGGTGGTCTTGGTCGTGATCGTGATCGTCGTACTCGTGGTGACGACGCACAAGAATGCGGTGGCAACTCATCCGGCCGATCCGGGTGCGTCGACACCGAAGAACATGGCCAGCGACGGTGTACTGCTGACCGGCGGCGGCGGCCAGATTGCCACTGTCCGCACGCCAGCTGCCGAGATCGGTCATCCCATTCCCACTGACACGTCCGCGCACTCCGACACCGTCAACATCGTCGAATACATCGACTACCAGTGCCCGGTCTGTCTCGGCTTCGAGGAGGCCAACCTCAACAACACCGCTGCCCTCGTGGCGGCGGGTAAGGCGACGCTCGAGATCCACCCCGTTTCGATCCTTGACCGCAGTTCCCAGGGAACCCGCTACTCGTCACGCGCCGCAAACGCGGCCGCGTGCGTTGCAAACTTCGATCCGGATGCCTTCCTCAACGCGACCGCGGCGCTCTATCAATACCAACCCGCGGAGGGCACGCCGGGGCTCACTAACAGCGAACTCCTGACGGTGCTCGGCAAGGCCGACGTGGGTACCGCAGCGATCGCGAAATGCGTGAACAACGAGACCTTCCGCGACTGGGTCAGCCAGGCGACGGCCGCGGTGGGAGACGGCGAGTTTGCGCACGTCGCGACCACGCCAACCGAGTTCGCCGGCACGCCGACGGTATTCGTGAACGGTGCCCAGTACACGGGCGGGGTCACCGACGCGGCAGCATTCACCGCGTTCGTCAACGCCCAGTCGGCGGGCTAATCGAACCAGAGCGCCAGTTCCCGCGCAGCCGACTCCGGTGAATCGCTGCCGTGAACCAGGTTTTGCTGAACCTTGAGGCCCCAGTCGCGCCCGAGGTCGCCTCGGATGGTGCCGGGCGCGGCCGTGGTCGGATCGGTGGTTCCTGCGAGCGATCGGAATCCCTCGATTACCCGGTTGCCCGCCACCCGAATCGCCACGATCGGTCCGCTCTCCATGAACTCGACCAGTGGCTCGAAGAACGGCTTGCCCTCGTGCTCCGCGTAGTGCTGCGTGAGCAGGTCGTGGCTCGCCTCGAGTAGTTTGATGTCGACAAGCTGGTAGCCCTTCGCCTCGATGCGGCGAAGGATCTCACCGGTCAGGTTGCGGGCGACTCCGTCGGGCTTCACGAGCACGAGGGTTTCTTCGACGGTCATGGGGTCTGTCCTTCTGTGGGGATCGGATGCGAGGAGTTAGCGCGATCGATCTGGCGAGCGCGCACGAAGCAGAAGATCCACATCGCCACGAACACGCCGGCGACGATGTAGAGAACGGGGAGCACGATGCCGGTCGCGAGCAGAGCGACCTGCAGCAGCCAGCCGACCCAGACACCCAAGGGGTAGCGAAGGATCCAGGTTGTCAACGCGAGGAGAATCACGAGGCCGGCTCCCCCACCGAATGCCACGGCCGGCGGAAGGGCGTGCAGCCCGTAGACGGTGAGTGCAACAAAGAAGACGAGCACGGCCTCGAGCGCGAGCACAATCGTGAGCAGGCTCTCGGTGAGGCTGCGCGCGCGTCGCGGTCGTCGCGCCGGTCGGGCCTCGCTCACGGCTTCCAGCCCTGGTTCCGCGCGTACACGATCGCATCGCCGACGAGGGTGATCGACCCCGTGACGAGTGCCGCGCCCTTTTCGGTTTCTGATGCACGTGTGCGCGCCAACTCGAGTGCCGCCTCCAGCGAAGGCTCGATAGTCACCCGCGCCTCGCCGACGATTGACGTCGCCAACCGACCGAGCTCCCTCGCCGACACCGCCCGGTCGGACGTCGACTGGGTGATCACAAAGTCGTCGACCACGCCATCCAGAGCGTTCAGGATGCCCGTCGCATCCTTGTCGCCGAGGATTCCCAGCACCGCGGTGACGTGATCGAAGGTGAAGTACTCGGTCAGGGCGACCGCGAGCGCGGCCGCGCCGTGGGGATTGTGGGCGGCATCCACCACCACCGTCGGCTCGTTGCCGATGACCTGCAGCCGCCCCGGCGAGGTGGCTGTGGCGAGTCCCTCCGCGAGCACGTCCTGGTTGAGGGGAAGTGTTCCGCCGCCGATAAACGACTCGACAGCGGCGATCGCGAGGGCCGCGTTGCCCGCCTGGTGATCGCCAAACAGAGGCAGGAAAAGGTCGGCGTAGGTCCCCGCGAGTCCCTTGACCGTGATGACCTGTCCGCCGACCGCGACCGTGTCGGACGCGAGCTCAAAGTCGGTGCCCGCGATCGCGAACGATGACTCGGTCAGCTCTGCCGCGCGCTGTAGCTCGGCGAGCGCCTCCGGCACCTGTGCGGAGGAGACCACGGCGGCCGCGGGCTTGATGATGCCCGACTTGGTACGTGCGATCTCGGCGACCGTGTTGCCGAGACGTGCCATGTGGTCGAGCGCGATCGGCGTGAAGACGGCGACCTGACCATCGGCGACGTTCGTCGAGTCCCACTCGCCGCCCATGCCGACCTCGAGCACGACGACATCCACCGGCGCATCCGCGAACGCCGCGAAGGCGAGCAGGGTCAGGGCCTCGAAGAAGCTCAGTGACTCCTTGTCATCGAGTTCGAGCTCGGCATCGGTGATGTCGAGGAACGGCCGAATGTCCCGCCAGTTCGACACGAACGCCGCGTTACTGATTGGCTCACCGTCGATCACGATGCGCTCGTTGACGCGCTCGAGATGCGGGCTGGTGAGCATGCCGGTGCGCAGCCCGTGGGCGCGCAGGATGCTCTCGATCATCCGGCTCGTCGAGGTCTTGCCGTTTGTGCCCGTGATGTGGATGACCGGATAGGCGCGCTGCGGATCGCCCAGCAGTTCTGCCGCGCGTCGGGTCGCGCCGAGTCGCGGCTGCGGGGCGCTCTCGCCCACGCGCTCGAGCAACTCCTCGTAGACCTCGCGCGCCTCACGTTCCATGAGGGCATCATCGAAGTCACCGGGCTCGCGGTCGTCGCCATCTTCGTTCTTAGACATCTATCTGTTCAGACTTCCACACGTCGATTACGAGTACACCCTGATTCGAGTTCTGCCCGGCAGCGAGGGTCGAGCGCTGCGATCCCGCCGTTGCGCCGAGCGCAGCATCCGTTTCGGGATCGGCGGCGAACTCGATTGTGACCTGCCGGCTCAGAGTCTCGCCAGCAATCGTCTCATTGAAGGACCGCAGTGCGTCGACATCCCCCTGCGCACCGCCCCGAATCGCGAGCGTTATGCGGTCACTCACCCGCAGGTCTGCCGCCTTCCGCGTGTCCTGGATTGCACGGATGACGTCTCGCGCGAGTCCCTCAGCCTCGAGCTCGGGCGTGGTCACCGTGTCCAGGAGCACGAACCCCCCGCCGGGGAGGAATGCGATCGCCGTCGAGTCATCGGCGGCCCGCAGCTCGAGGTCAAACTCGCCCTCGAGCAGTTCGAGGCCGCCGACGACGACCGTGTCACCCGTCTGCTGCCAGTCGCCCACCTTCGCCGCCTGGATGACCGCCTGAACCTGCTTGCCAATCCGCGGGCCTGCGGCTCGGGCATTGACGGTCAACTGTCGCGTGATGCCGTACGCGTCGAGGCTGCCCTCGTCGAATGCCACCAGCTCGACGTCCTTGACGTTGAGCTCCTCACCCAGGATTTCACCGAATTCTGCAAGACCACGAGGGTCCTCGGTCACCACCGTCACTCGCGAGAGCGGCAGTCGAACCCGGAGTCCCTTCGCTTTTCGCAGCGCGAGACCAGCGGATGCGACCTCCCGCACCAGATCCATGGCCGCGACGAGGGATGGATTGGACGGGAACAGTTCGGCGAGTGGCCAGTCCTCGAGATGGACGCTGCGCCCACCCGTGAGTCCCTGCCAGATCTCCTCGCCCACGAGCGGAATCAGCGGCGCGGCGATGCGCGTCACGGTTTCGAGCACGGTGAACAGGGTGTCGAAGGCGTCCTGGTCGTCGCCCGCCCAGAATCGATCGCGGGAGCGGCGCACGTACCAGTTGGTGAGAACCTCCGCGAAGTCCCGCAGCTTGGCCGCGGCGAGCGGGGCATCCAGTGCTTCGAGATCGTCGGTCACATCGGAAATCAGGGCACCCGTCTTGGCGAGCAGGTACTGGTCGAGCACGTGGCGCGAGTCGGTTCGCCAGCGAGCCTCATACGTCGAGGCATTGGCGTACAGCGTAAAGAAGTAATAGGTACTCCACAGCGGCAGCAGGAACTGCCGAACACCCTCTCGGATGCCCTCCTCGCTCACCACGAGGTTGCCGCCGCGAATGACCGACGACGCCATTAGGAACCAGCGCATCGCATCCGCGCCGTCCCGGTCGAAGACCTCGGACACGTCCGGATAGTTGCGCAGCGACTTCGACATCTTCTGCCCGTCGCTCCCGAGCACGATGCCGTGGCTGATCACGTTCGAAAACGCTGGTCGGTCGAACAGTGCTGTGGACAGCACGTGCATGAGGTAGAACCAGCCGCGGGTCTGCCCGATGTACTCGACGATGAAGTCGGCCGGGCTGTGGGTATCGAACCAGTCGGCGTTCTCGAACGGATAGTGCACCTGCGCGAACGGCATCGAGCCCGAGTCGAACCACACGTCGAACACATCCTCGATGCGGCGCATGGTCGAGGTGCCGGATGGGTCGTCCGGGTTCGGCCGCGTCAGGTCGTCGATGAACGGACGGTGCAGGTCGGGCTCGCCGGCCGCATTGCGCGGCAGGCGACCAAAGTCTGCCTCGAGCTCTGCAAGTGAACCGTAGACATCCACGCGGGGGAATGCCGGGTTGTCGCTCTTCCAGACCGGGATGGGCGAGCCCCAGTACCGATTGCGCGAAACCGACCACTCGCGTGCGTTGCCGATCCACTTTCCGAACTGGCCGTCCTTCACGTTCGCCGGGACCCAGTTGATTTCCTCGTTGAGCGCGACCATGCGGTCGCGGAACTCCGGAACGCGCACAAACCAGCTCGACACCGCCTTGTAGATGAGCGGGTTGCGGCAGCGCCAACAGTGCGGGTAACTGTGCTCGTAGCTGGCAACCTTCAGGAGGCGGCCGTCCGCTCGGAGCTTCTGGATGAGCGGCTTGTTCGCCTCGAAGACCTGCAGGCCTGCGACGTCCTCGATGTTCGGGAGAAACCGCGCCCCGTCGTCGACCGAGATGATGACAGGGATGCCTGCGGCCGCACATACCGTCTGGTCGTCCTCGCCGTAGGCGGGCGCCTGGTGCACGATGCCGGTGCCCTCGCCGGTCGCGACGTAGTCGGCGACGAGGATCTGCCAGGCGTTCTGGGTGCCCCACTTCTCGGTGTCGGCGTAGTAGTCCCAGAGGCGGGCGTAGTGCACACCCTCGAGCTGCCGACCGGTCAGCGTTCGGGCAATCGCGGCCCGGGCATCCTCGGCCGACTCATAGCCGAGCTCCTTGACGTAGGCGCCGATCGTGTCGCCGGCAAGCAAATACTGGTGCACCCCATCCGCGCTGGCGACGACCGCGTACCCGATGTCCGGACCGACGGCGAGCGCCAGGTTAGTCGGGAGCGTCCAGGGGGTCGTCGTCCAGGCGAGCGCCTCGACGCCGGTCAGGCCGAGCACCTCGGCCCTCTCGCCCACGAGTGGGAACGTCACCGTGACGGACTGGTCCTGGCGCATCTGATAGACGTCGTCATCCATCCGCAGTTCGTGGTTCGACAGCGGCGTCTCGTCGTGCCAGCAGTACGGCAGCACCCGGAATCCCTCGTAGGCGAGACTCTTTTGGTACAGCTGTTTGAAGGCCCAGAGCACCGACTCCATGAAGGTGATGTCGAGCGTCTTGTAGTCGTTCTCGAAGTCGACCCAGCGCGCCATGCGAGTGACGTACTCCTGCCACTCCTTCGTGTACTCGAGTACGGACTCGCGCGCCTTCGCGTTGAAGACATCGATGCCCATGTCCTCAATTTCGTGCTTCTCGGTGATTCCGAGTTGGCGCATCGCCTCGAGTTCGGCGGGCAGGCCGTGGGTGTCCCAGCCGAACCGACGGTGTACCTGCTTGCCGCGCATGGTCTGGAACCGGGGGAACAGATCCTTCGCGTACCCGGTCAGCAGGTGGCCGTAGTGCGGAAGACCATTGGCAAAGGGGGGCCCGTCATAGAACACCCACTCGTCGTTGCCCTCCCGCTGGTCGATGGAGGCCTGAAACGTGCCGTCATCCTTCCAGAACGCGAGGATGCCCTGCTCGATCTCCGGGAACCTCGGGGACGCCGGAACACCGTTCTGACCGCTCGAAGACTTCTTGGGGTAGGACATTGGTCTCTTTCAACTCGTGCAATGGATGTCTCCGCACGAGGACGACTAACGCCGCGGTACCACCTCGTTTGCCAAAGGATCTTGGCCACTCAATGAGCTGTATCGGGCTTACCCGGTCGGTTCTACTAACTCCGCGGTCGATGCAGGTTCTCGAAGTGTTCTTCCGACGACTCCCCGGTGATAGCCGGTTCACTGTCTTGAGTCTCAGTTTACCGGGTCGGTGAGAAATCTCTCATGCAGCGGCCGCCGGGCATCACAGCGGGGGATGATGGTCGCATGAATCGTTCCGGGTCGATCGTCGTTGCCGTGGCGACGACGGCGGTCGTGGTGGCGGGCATTGCGGCCGTCGCAGCCCTCGCACTGCTGCCGGCGCAGTCCAGCGGACCGGTCGGCAATGTCGCGTCGATCGTCATCTCACCGAGGGGGTCGTCAACTCCAACGTCGGTGGCGACGCCAGACGACCACGGCACGGCGGTACCGGTGAAGCCGGCTGGGCCGGCCGTAGTTGAGCCGGAGCACGGTGGCGATGACGGCGGTCACTCCGGCAAGGGAAAGTCCGGCGGAAATGGATGAGGACTCTCTCATCTCGGGCTCGCCCCGCTCTCATTCGCGCTGACCATCGTTGAGTTCAGAAGGTTCCACGGGGGAACCGGTCAACGGAAAGTGAACTCAACCCAATGAAGCCATCAACCAAGAAGGCCACCGCGATTGTCGGCGTGTCCGTTCTGAGCCTCGGTCTCGTCATCGGCACCGGTTTCGCCGCCAATGCGGCCACGGTCGGAATAGCCGGTGCCCTGCACCACACCGTGTCGCTGACGCCGAGTACGTCGACGAGCACGCCGACGCCGACGCCGATCCGGACGCACGGACCTCGCGGCAACGATGCCAACAACAATCACCCAAACGACAACGATGCGAACGACGACAATGGCCGTGACGCGACCGAGCACCCGACGCCGGAACCCGGCGACGATGACGCTCCCGGTACGCCGGATCACCACCGTGGAAACGATGTCGGAAACGACAATCGGGGATCGAACCGCGGACCGGGCAACGGCGACGGCGGCCATGACAACGATGGTGCCGGTCACGACGCGGGCGACGATAACGGTTAGAGCAGCCGGTAACCCATTCCGCGCACCGTCTCGATGGCGTCCGCACCGAACTTGCCGCGCAGGTACCGCACGTACACGTCGACCACATTCGATCCTGGGTCAAAGTCGAGCCCCCACACCCGGCTCAGCAGCTGCTCACGACTGAGCACCTGGTCGGGATGGGTGAGAAACTCCTCGGCCAGGGCAAACTCCCTGGCCGAGAGGTCGACGGTACGGCCATCCACTGTCGCACGGCGAGTGAGCAGGTCGAGGCCGATCGGGCCGCGGTTCAGGGCGGTGACCGCAAGCTGGCCTGCGTCACGCAACCGCAGGCGAATTCGAGCGAGCAACTCGTCGAATTTGAACGGTTTCGGCATGTAGTCGTTCGCGCCGCCATCCAGCCCCGCCACCGTGTCCAGGGTCGACGTTCGGGCGGTAAGCATGATCACCGGCAGCGCCGTATTCCGTTCGCGCAGTCGTCGCAGGACCTCGAATCCGTCGATGCCGGGCAGGCCGACATCCAGTAACACGAGGTCGCACGAGCCGCTCAAAGCAAGCTCGAGTGCCTCGGTGCCGTTCACGATGACGTCGGTCGAGTACCCGGCGGCCCGCAACCCCTTGTCGATGAAGCTCGAGATCCGCTCCTCGTCTTCGGCGATGAGGATTCGTGTCATTCGTCGACCTCCGGGGAGAACGGTACAACGATCGCGAACCGGGAGCCGGCAACAGACGTGTCGAGCGTTACTCGCCCGCCGTGCGCCTCGGCGATCGCGGCGACGATAGGCAGACCGAGTCCGGACCCCCGAATGCCACGACGGGAGTCCACGCGTCCGAATCGCTCGAATACCCGCTCCCGTGACTCCGACGGGATTCCGGGTCCGTGATCGGAGACCCAGAATTCGATCGAGACATCATCGGCTCGGGAGCCGAGCGAGATCACCGTGCCCGCCGGCGAATACTTGGCGGCGTTGTCGGCGAGCTGCAGCCACGCCTGCGTGATGCGGTGCGGGTCGAGAGTTGCGCGGACGTGCGCCACCTCGTCGAGCTCCCAGTCGTGACCGGGCAACACGGACACCTTCGCAAACACCTCGGCCGTGAGGTCGGCGACATCCGTTTCGCGCGGATCGATCGCGTGGGTATCGGCGAGCGCCTCGATGTCGTCGACGAGTCGGGACATCCGGTCGAGTTCGTCGATCGCGAGCGCCCGGGTGGCGCGCACGTCGTTCGCGCTGGCGGAGTCGAGCAGCTCGAGGTGCCCGCGAACGATGGTGATCGGCGTCTTCAGCTCGTGGCGCACGTCGTCGAGCAGCTGACGCTGGCCGGTGAGTGCCGCATCCAACCGATCGAGCATGTCGTTGACCGTTCCGGTGAGCTCGGAGATGTCGTCGCGGCCGGCGACCGGGATCCGTTCGTTGCGATCGCTGGCGGTGATTCGGGATGCGGCCGCGCTCAGCCGGCGAATGGGCCGAAGGAGCCGTCCGGCAACGAACCAGCCGACTAGTCCAATGGCGACGCAGGCGACGAGCGCGACCACGAAATAGGTGACGACGGCCGAGTCCAGGTCCGCGAGCTCGGCGTCCAGGTCGACCGCATCCACGTACACGCCGGACTGGGTGGCCCCCGTCACCGTGATGGGGACCGCGATGTAGCGGATGCTGCGTCCCGGGTTCAGGCTCGTCGTTCCGAGCCACACCGAACCGCCCGCCACCTCTTGCCCCACCCGCGTGACGAAGGCCGGCGAACCATCCAGCGCCAGGTCGGTTGCGACGCCCGGTTTGTACCGCGGGACCCCGTCGAGGATTCCGATGGATCCCTCGTGTGCGTTCGGGATCAGCTTGGCGAGGATGTCGCTGAGCGCAGCGTCCGGGGATGATGCACCCTCCGAGACCTCGCGTGCCACCGCGACCCGCGAGATGAGCTGCGCGTCAATGCCCGCGAGAATGTGCATCCGCAGCACGAGGTAGGTGGTGACTCCTGCTCCAGCGAGGCCGAGGACGGCCACGACGAGGATGGCGGCGAGGATGCGTGAACGCACGGAGAATCGCGGCCCGCGGGCGTGACGCTCGCGCTG
Organism: Actinomycetota bacterium; assembly: GCA_030838475.1. GTDB lineage: Bacteria > Actinomycetota > Actinomycetes > Actinomycetales > Microbacteriaceae > Galbitalea. The sequence goes on along the minus strand of JAUZFP010000018.1, from coordinate 69,491 downwards.
CTCGCTCATCCCTCAAGTATGTCGGCTGGTCTCCGTGACGCCCCGGGAAATGAGAGAGCTCTCACGCGCCGGCGGCCGGCGCCGTGGCGGTGTGGGCGAGTCCGTTGAGGAGCGCGGCCGCCGTCGACGCATCGTCGACCGTCACGACCACGTCGAGCCCTTTGCTGCGGTGTACCTCGAGCGCCTCGCCCGAGCGCACGATGACTCCGAGTCTGCCGTTGAGTGCGATTCGGATGCCCCACCCGCCGTACTGCGAAATCGCCTGCACGTCGATGACGTCCGCGGAGATGACCTGGTCGAGCGGAACGTGCACGACCGGGATGCCGAGAACACTGCGAATGGTCAGGCCGCGAGCATCCACTCGCACCGTCCACGCGAAATTCGAGAGCGCAATCAGGAGCACGACGACGGGGATGAACGAGATCCACCAGAACTGGCCGTTGGTCAGGATCGTGGACACGACCGTGACCACGCCGATTGCAACGCAGATCAGGATGATGAACCAGATCAGTCCGGTGGAGAGCGAGGCCGTGCGGATCCACGATGCCCGCTCGCCCGGCGCCAGGGCAACGGGGGTCACCGCCGGCCGCTCCTTTCCGCCAACCCCGCGCACCCCCTTCGGGAGCACGAACCACGCGGCCGCGGCGACGACGGTCGCGAGGCCGAGTGCGAGTCCGAACACCGGGCCGATGTCCTCGCCGGCGTGTGCGTCGAGCAGGGAACCCAGGAAGATGGTCGAGACAATCAGTGTCACCCAGATACTCGTGACCGCGAGCAGCTTCGCCAGCGGCGTCAGTGGACCCCGATGGCTGATGAGGATGACCGTGCCGCCGAAGATCGCGATGAGCGGGAGGCACACGGAGGCGATCCCGATCGGAAACTCGAACGGCGAACCGTAGCCGTTCGGATGACCGGCGAGGTCCCAGTGCACCACGACCCGCGCGGGCAGCTGCGCCGCGAGCGAGAAACTCCAGACCAGCGCGATGCCGGTAAGGATCAGCGGGGCGATCAACGCGACGCTTAAGATGCGTGCCGTGTAAAGGGCGTGGTTCATGAGCCGTACTCCTGTCGAATCATCGCAGTCAGTGTCTGCACACCGACCCCTACTTCCTTCGCACTCGCGACCAGGCGCGGAATTGCCTCGCCGAGCTCGCTGTAGTGCGCAACCCTGTCGGTCACTACCGCGCCACGGCCGCGCCGCAGATCGACGAGACCCTCGTCGCGCAGCAGCTGGTATGCACGCAGCGCGGTGTGGACGTTGATGTCGAGCGAGACGGCAACTTCCCGCGCGGCGGGCAGCCGATCTCCCTCTCGCAGATTCCCGCGGCTCGCCTCGGCGCGCACGGATGCGGCCAGCTGTTCAAACAGCGGCACCGAGCTGGCCGGGTCGATACGAAGGAGCATCCGTTCATCCTATTGTTCTATTTGTACTAGCACAATGCCCGACGTGAGTTGCGGACGCGCGGCGCGGACGCCGATCGGCGACCTATGGTGGATTGATGAGCGACAACGCGCCCACGCTGCGGCTCCCCACTACACCGCCGCCCGCACCCCCCGGGGTGCCCCCGCCCGCGCCACCCGGACGGCCGTCCCGAGGTCCGCTGGTCCTGTTCATCCTGCTGTCGGTGCTCGTGGTGGTAGCCATTGGCGTCCTCGTCTGGGTCCTGATCGGCCGGGCGAATGCGAGCACCCAGGCGGTCAACTCACCCAGCACATCCGATACGTCTGCGCCCCCGGTCTCACCGTCGCAGCCCCCGCCGCCGGGGGTATTCACGGTGTTCACCGTTCCGGATAGCCAGCAGTGTCGAGGACACGGAGGACCGGGAAAACAACAGCAGCCGGTCGATGCACAGGTCACGTGGGCGACGACCAACGCAACCCAGGTCTGGGTGGCCGAGGGAACGACGGATGCGGCATCCGTCGGTAAAGACCAGGTTCCCCTCTCCGGCAACCAGGACGCATTCCCCGATCCGCTCCCGATTGACTGTGAGAGTAAATCGGCGACGTTCACCATGACGCTGGTCGGAGCCGACGGCGCGCACGTCAGCCGAACCTGGACCGTGCTGATCGAGGGGCGCCACGGCTGAGCGTCCTCAGTGAGAATTCTGAGTAACGATGACTCTTCCTGAGCCCTTTCCGCGCCAAATAGTATGGGCACCGCTGGCCCCTATTGGGGGTACGCCGGTACAACTGGGCGAGGGACACGATGAGCAACGACACACCCACACAGCGTTTCGACGCTCAGCCGCCCGTCGGCGGGGAGAAGCGCAAGTCCCGTCTGCCGTTGATCCTCGGCATCATCGGCGGTGTTCTGCTCGTCCTCGTCATCATCCTGCTGATCCTGTTGCTCGGACCGAAGGGCACTCCCACCGCGGCGGGGACCACCAGCCCCATCCCCACCTCGACCGCAAGCGACAGTCCGTCCCCGACTCCGACTCCGACACCAGCCCCGACTCAGGTCGTCGCACCCACGCCGACGGCGGCTCCGCCGGTCAACCACAACGTGACAATCACCGGGTACTCGATCAGCCCGACAAAGATCGACTGCTCGGCGAGTGCGCCGGCGAATGCACAAAATCTGTCGATCTCCTGGCACAGCATCAACGGAAAGACCGCATACTTCGGGGTCGCCACGAACGACGCCCAGTCCGGTGGAATGGGCTGGATCCTGCCGCCCAACGGCAACCAACACAACTTCCCGTCCGGGTACGACCCCTACCAGTACCAGTGCGGCAACGCCTCCCAGACCTACACGATCACCATCGTGGGTCCGACCGGAAAGGTCAGCAAGACCGTCAAGATCTTCCGCAAATAGCCCGACACACGGGGAGAAAGTGGTCCAGGGTGTCCTCAGCACTAACGCGTCGTCAGTTGCTGCAGGTCGGTGCGTTGGGCGGCCTGGCTGTTGCCGCCCTCGCGGCGTGCTCGGCGCCCATCTCCCCCACACCAACCGCGACGCCCTGGGTGGCGCCACGAGCACCGATGCCGTTTCCCGGTGGTTTCACCTGGGGCGCCGCGACCTCGGCCTACCAGGTCGAAGGCTCGACAAAGGCGGACGGGCGTGGCGTCTCGATCTGGGATACGTTCGCCGCGCAACCCGGCCACATACGCGACGGGCGCACCGGAGATCCGGCGGCCGACCACTATCGGCGTTGGGAGCAGGACCTCGACCTCATGAAGGAACTCGGGCTGAAGTCCTACCGGTTCTCGATCGCCTGGCCGAGGATCATCCCGCTCGGTACCGGTGAGGTGAATCAGAAAGGCATCGACTTCTACCGCCGGCTCATCGAAGGACTTCTCGCGCGCGAGATCACGCCGGCTATCACCCTGTATCACTGGGACCTTCCTCAGCCCCTTCAGGATGTCGGCGGCTGGACCAGTCGAAAGACGGCCGAAGCGTTTGCCGCGTACGCGGACATCCTGTTCACGGCCTTCGGCGACGTCGACGCGGACTGGTTCACCATCAACGAACCCAAGACCACCGCGTTCGAGGGCTACGGGTTTGGGGTTCACGCGCCGGGCGTGCAGAGCAGCATTGCCGCAGGGGCCGCCGTTCACCACCAGCTGCTGGCGCACGGACTTGCGGTCCGCAGGTTTCGGGCGAGCGGAGCCAAGGGACGAATCGGGATCGCCCTCAACCTCATGCCGGTGTATGCGATTGACGCTGCGGCGACGCAGGCCACTCTATTCACCGACGGCGCCGAGAACCGGCTGTTTCTCGACGCGGTGCTGCTCGGCAAATATCCGACGGATGCGATCGGCGGTCTTCCCGGGCAGTTCGACATCGGTGCGACTGCGTTCGACGGCAACGTCCTTCCCGGCGATCTGGACATCATCTCCTCGAAGTGCGACTATCTCGCTGTCCAGTACTACGGCGTTGCCGGCATCGACGCGAACGGCTCCCAGGTCGAGATTCATCCGATATCGCGGGCAACCTGGCAGCAAATTTATCCGCAGGGACTGTTCGACCTGCTGACCCGCATCAAGCGTGACTACCCGCGGATTCCACTGATCATCACCGAGAACGGCATGCCCGACCCGACGGCAGACCACACGGTCGATGACCCCTACCGCGTGACGTTCCTCCGCGAACACTTCCAGCAGGCGAGTCGGGCCATTGCGGCGGGGGTGCCCCTCGAGGGCTACTACGTCTGGTCCCTGCTCGACAACTTCGAGTGGGCGGAGGGCTACACCCAGCGGTTCGGAATCGTCGCCGTCGACTTCGCGACCCAGAAACGTACGCCCAAGAAGAGCGCGGCGCTGCTGACCTCGGTGATTCGGGCTAACGCTGTCTCCCGCGGCTAAGCCGCGCGTAGAGTTGACGGACAACCTCACACTTAGGCACCTCAATTTTGACTCGGTGCCGCACATATCGAATCGGAGTTACCCATGTCCGCTGCCATCCCCGCATCTCGAATACCTGAGAAGCCCGTCTTAGAGGGTCTCGAAGAAAAGTGGGGCAGCGTTTGGAAGAGAGAGGGCACCTACCGATTCGATCGTGAGAGCGCTACCCGCGAGAACATCTTCTCGATCGACAGCCCGCCCCCGACGGCGTCCGGCAGCCTCCACATCGGCCATGTCTTCAGCTACACCCACATGGACCTGATCGCTCGCTACCAGCGGATGCGCGGCAAGACCCTGTTCTACCCGATGGGGTGGGACGACAACGGCCTGCCCACCGAACGGCGTGTGCAGAACTACTACGGCGTTCGGTGCGACCCGTCGCTGCCCTACGACGCGAGTTTCACTCCCCCGCAGACGGGCGGGGAAGGCGCATCGACAAAGGCGGCCGACCAGCTGCCCATTTCGCGCCGGAACTTCATCGAGCTCTGCGAAGAGCTGACCGTCGAGGACGAGAAGCAGTACGAGGATGTCTGGCGCAAGCTCGGTCTGTCCGTCGACTGGGAGCAGAGTTATCGCACCATCGGCGACGAAGCGCAGACCGCCGCACAGCGCGCATTTCTGCGCAACCTTGCCCGCGGTGAGGCCTACCAGGCCGACGCTCCGACGCTATGGGATGTGACCTTCCGCACCGCGGTCGCGCAGGCGGAGCTCGAAGACAAGGAACAGCCGGCGGCCTACCACGCCATTGCGTTCCACAAGCCCGACGGCAGCCCGCTCGTGATCGAGACCACCCGGCCCGAGCTTCTGGCGGCCTGCGTCGCGGTTGTGGCGCATCCGGATGACGAGCGCTACCAGTCGCTCTTCGGAACCACCGTGACGACGCCACTATTTGGCGTCGAGGTTCCCGTGGTGGCGCACCACCTGGCGCAGAAAGACAAGGGATCGGGCATCGCCATGATCTGCACCTTCGGTGACGTCACCGATGTCGTCTGGTGGCGCGAACTCGACCTCCCGAACCGCACCATCATCGGCGCGGACGGGCGCATCCTCGCCGATGCCCCCGAGGCGCTGTCGTCGGCTGCCGCGAAGGCGGCATACGGGGAGCTCGTCGGCAAGACCGTGTTCAGCGCCAAGGCGCGCATCGTCGAGTTGCTGGGCGAGAGCGGCGAACTCATCGGTGAGCCGAAGCCGATCGTTCACGCCGTTAAGTTCTATGAGAAGGGCGACCGCCCACTCGAGATCATCTCGACACGCCAGTGGTACATCGCGAACGGCGCAAGGGACGAAGCCCTGCGCGACACGCTCGTCGAGGCCGGCCGCGAGATCAACTTCACCCCGAGCCACATGCGTGTGCGCTACGACAACTGGGTCGGCGGCCTGACCGGTGACTGGCTGATCTCCCGCCAGCGCTACTTCGGCGTCCCGATCCCGGTCTGGTACGAGCTGGATGCCGACGGCAACAAGGGCGCGGTCATCCTGCCCGCCGAGACGGATCTGCCGGTCGACCCCGCCTCCGACGTGCCGTCCGGATACACCGAGGCCAACCGCGGCACGACCTTCGCCGGCGAAGTGGACATCATGGACACCTGGGCGACCTCGTCGCTGACGCCGCAGATCGCGGGCGGCTGGGAGCGCGACCCTGAACTGTGGGACCTCGTCTTCCCCTACTCGCTGCGCAGCCAGGCCCAGGACATCATCCGCACCTGGCTGTTCTCGACCGTCCTCCGCTCGGAGCTGGAGCACGGCGTGGTCCCGTGGGCCAACGCAACAATCAGCGGATTCATTGTCGACCCGGACCGCAAGAAGATGTCGAAGTCGAAGGGCAACGTCGTCACCCCTGCGGCGATCCTCGATGAGCACGGTTCGGATGCCGTGCGGTACTGGGCCGCCTCATCGCGCCTAGGGACGGATGCCGCGTTCGACCCGCAAAACCCCAAGCAGATGAAGGTTGGTCGCCGACTCGCGATCAAGGTGCTCAATGCCGCGAAATTCGTCTACTCGTTCGATGCCCCGGCGGTCGACAAGGGTTGGGTCGGTGAGCCGCAGCCGCTCGACGACGCGCTTCTCGCGGAGCTTGATCGGGTGACTGGTGTCGCCACCGAGGCGTTCGAGAGCTTCGACCACGCTCGTGCCCTCGAGACCGCAGAGCAGTTCTTCTGGATGTTCTGTGACGACTATCTCGAGCTCGTCAAGGAGCGCGCGTATGGCGCGGGGTCCGAGGAGGGACAGCTGAGTGCGGTGGCCACACTGCGCGAGACGATCGACGTTCTCCTCAGGCTATTCGCACCGTTTCTCCCCTACGCCACCGAGGAGGTGTGGAGCTGGACTCACGACGGCTCCGTGCACACCGCCGAGTGGCCGTCGGCGACGGGGGCGGGCGGTTCCACCGAGCTGCTCCCGCTCGTGAGCGAGGCGCTGATCGGCATCCGCCGGGCCAAGACGGACGCCAAGGCGTCGCAGAAGACCGAGGTCGTCTCGGCGACCCTGCACGGCCCGGCGCTTCTGAGACACGCCCTCGAAGACCTGAAGGCCGTCGGACGCATCGCCGACCTGACCTTTGTCGAGGCCGACGAACTGACCCTGACCGACATCGTTCTCGCCGAGGAGGCAACCGCATGACACAGGACAACGTGATTCAGGTGCGTGAGCTGGAGCAGCGCGACCGGGTCGCCTGGCAGCGGCTCTACGCCGGCTACGGCGACTTCTACAAGATGCCGCTGAGCGACGAGAAGGCAGATCGGGTCTGGGCGTGGCTCATGGACCCCGGCTACGAGGCCTTCGGGCTCGTCGCGGTCGACGAGAACGACAGCCCGGTCGCCATCGCGCACTTCCGCCAGTTCGCTCGCCTTCTGGCAGACGGCATCGGCATCTACCTCGACGACCTGTTCACCGCGGCGAATGCCCGTGGTACCGGCGCCGGTACTGCTCTCATCGGCCGCCTCGAGGAGATCGCGCGGGAGCGCGGTGCAGAAGTTGTGCGCTGGATCACGGCAAACGACAACTTCGTCGGACAGAAGCTCTACGACCGGCTCGCGACCCGAACCATGTGGGTCACCTACGACTTGGCGGTCAAGTAATGGACCTCGGGACGCGGTGGTCGTTTGGCGGCGAGCCGCCGACCCGGCTGTCGGACGCAATGCAGGACGCGATCCACGGCGTCGAGGACGGCTTCCCGGACGTCGACACGAGCCAGTGGCGATGGACGCTCACCTGGCTCGAGGGGCACCCCGTGGCGGAACTCGAGGATGGCACGATCGTGAGGGAAGACTACGACGGGTCCGTCGTCGTGACAGCGGAGGACCTGGACCTCTAGCTCACGTTCGACTCTCTACCAGAAGCGCCCCTCGTGGACCTGATCGAGGACGCGTTCGTTGGCGAGTCTGAGCGCCATCTCCTCGTGCGAGAGTTGTACAACACGGGAGTGCTGCTCCGACCAGCGGAGCAAGCCGCCTGCGATCCCACGTGCGAGCTCCGTAGCGACCGAGTCTCGCGTGAAGGTGGTGTAGATCTGCTGCGAAATCGATGATTCTGACACTTCGTACCCCTGTCTTCGGCTCCCAAATTACGACCAACCACTGACACAGCAGCACCCCTTACGAACCGTCACTATCCAATCCACCGAAGGAAAATTGTGTGGCTCTAGGAAGCCGAGTCGATAGGACAGTGACGGTTCGTAAGGGGTGCTGGTGTGCTGGTGGGTTTTCAGCGGCCGAGTGACGAGCCACCGAGATGCGCCGAACGTTGGTTCTCGAGCAGGAGTGCCATGCGCTCGTGCGTAAGCACGTTCCAGGCGGCTCGCTTGACGGCTCGGCGGTCCGACCACGCGAGCAGGCGAAGTGCAAGTTTTTCGACCAGGACGTCCGAAGTCGGACGGTGGACGATGGACGTATTTGACTGGTGTGAGAATGCCCCAGCAGTCATCGTGCTCACCTCTTTCATGATTCAAAATTAGGGCCAACCACCGACAATTCCGGGGGCTGATTTGGACGGAAAATCAGGGATTTTGTGAAGTTTTGTCATCCGGGATGACGTCGCCGTCGAGCACCGGGAAGGCGTTGAAATTCACCATGATCGGGCGCGAATTTGGCACCACCTGGTTCTTGTTTGCCACAACGTACTTGTCGGCGAGTTTCATGAACTCGGCGATGAAGTCCTTCATCTGCGACGGCGTGAGTCGCGTGTTGAAGGTCGAGATCGTCGAGTTCTCCAGCCACTCCCCCGGGAGTTCGTCGTGACTACGTTCGACGAACTCCGTCAGCAGCCGTTCCTGGTTGAAGCGCATCTGACGGAAGATCATGGTGGCGGCGGAGCGGCCGGCGGGAGTCTTGACGGCATCCTCTGAGCCGATATTGAGGCCCCCGGGAGTGCGTTCCCACCACCGCTCGCGACTCGTTCCCCTGCCCTCGACCTCGCGCACGAAGCCGTGCTTCTCGAGCTGGCGCAGGTGGTAACTGGTCGCTCCGCTCGATTCGCCGAGGCGCTCGGCCAGTCCGCTCGCGGTGAAGGAACCGTAGGTCGAAAGGGTGTCGAGAATCTCCACACGGAGCGGATGCGCGAGCGCACGAAGCGCAACAAGGTCGAGGTCGCGGTCGTCCTGAACCACGAGAGCCATTGCTTCCTCTGCGATTTCCATAATGCAAAGATAACATTGCAAAGACTTCTTTGCAAGCTATTCTTTGCAACCCTGCCTTTGCATCGACTTCTTTGCAGCGAATCCTTTGCAAAGATGCCAAGCCGCCACCCCGCGCCCTAGTCTCGAAGGATGACGAATCCGTTCTTCTCGCCGAGCGAGCTCCCCTTTGGACTTCCCCCCTTTGTCGACATCAAGGACGAGCACTACCGTCCGGCATTTGATCGCGGTTTCGAGGAGCACCTGGCCGAGATCACGGCCGTCGCGGACGAAACCGACCCGGCGACGTTCGAAAACACGATGATCCCCCTCGAGCGCGGTGGGCAGGTCCTAGAGCGCGTTGCCAACGTCTTCTTCAACAGATCATCGGCCGACAGCACGGATTTCACCAACGAGCTTGAGGAGCAAATGGCACCGCTCCTCGCCGCCCACTCGGACGCGATCCGCCTCAATCCGAAGCTCTACGAACGCATCACCTCGCTCTACTCGCGCCGTTCCGCGCTCGGGCTCGACCCCGAGTCGGTGTATCTAATCGAGCGCTACTACGACGAATTCACCGTTGCCGGCGCCGGTCTGAGCGACGAGGACAAGACGACGCTCCGCGACTATAACCAGCAACTGGCCACGCTCGGTACGAGGTTCGAGAAGAACCTGCTTGCGGACACCAATGACCTCGCCGTGGTCGTCGATGATGTCGCCTACCTCGACGGGCTCGGTACGGGCGAGATCTCTGCGGCGGCCGAGGCGGCGAAGGAACGCGGGCTTGACGGCAAGTACCTGATCACGCTGGTGCTGCCGACCGGTCATCCGTACCTCGACGCCCTCACCAACCGCGAGCTGCGCGAAAAAATCATGACGGCCTCCCGCAGCCGCAGCAGCCGCGGCGGCGACAATGACAACCGCGACATCGTGCTCGAGATCACCGGCATTCGAGCGAAGCGCGCGGCCCTGCTCGGATTTCCGAACCATGCCGCGGTCGTCACCTCCGACGAGACAGCCAAGACGCCCGAGGCCGTGGACGAGATGCTGCGGAAGCTCGCCTCGCCAGCCGCGCGCAACGCGAAGGCCGAGCAGAAGGACCTCCAGGCCACGATCGGCAACGATTTCGAGCTGCAGAGCTGGGACTGGGGGCTGTACACCGAGAAGGTGCGCAAGGCCAAGTACGACGTCGACACCTCCGAGATGCGCCCGTACTTCGAGGCCGAGCGGGTGCTCAAAGACGGTGTCTTCTTTGCCGCAACCCAGGTGTACGGAATCACGTTCGCCGAACGCAATGATCTCGTCGGGTACCACCCGGAGGTCCGGATTTTCGAGGTCTCCAACCAGGACGGCTCCCCGGTCGGACTATTCCTCTACGACCTGTACACGCGGGATTCGAAGCGCGGTGGTGCGTGGATGAATCCACTGATCTCACAGAACACCCTGCTCGGAAACCCGACCGTGGTCGTCAACAACCACAACGTGCCGAAACCTGCCGCCGGCGAGCCGACCCTTCTCACCTACGACGAGGTCAACACCCTGTTCCACGAGTTTGGTCACGCACTACACGGGCTGTTCGCGCAGGTGACCTACCCGAAGTTCGCGGGAACGAACGTGTTCCGCGACTTCGTCGAGTTCCCGAGCCAGGTCAACGAGATGTGGATGCTGTGGCCCCGGGTTCTCGCCAACTACGCCGTGCACCACGAGACCGGCGAGCCGATGCCGCAGGAGTTCGTCGACAAGCTCCAGGCGTCGTCCGCGTTCAACGAGGGCTTCAAGACGAGCGAGTACCTCGCCGCCGCGCTGCTCGACCAGGCGTGGCACCGCATCGACGACACAACTGTCGTGACAGATGTCGCGAAGTTCGAGGCGGATGCGATCGCGAGCTTCGGCCTCGACAACCCGGCGGTCCCTTCGCGCTACTCGAGCGCGTACTTCGCCCACACGTTCTCGGGCGGCTACGACGCGGGCTACTACTCGTACATCTGGAGCGAGGTGCTCGACGCGGACACGGTGGAGTGGTTCAAGGAGAACGGTGGGCTCACGCGCGCCAACGGCGATCGCTTCCGTCAGCGACTACTCGGAGTCGGCGGGTCGAAGGATCCGCTCGAGGCCTACCGCGACTTCCGCGGACGCGCCGCCGACATCCAGCCCCTGCTCAACCGTCGCGGCCTCAACTAGCCGCGTTGGCGGGAGAAACTGCACTGGGTGGCGGGAGAAAGTGATGGATGGGCGGAGTTGTAATGCCGCCCATCGGACAGTTTCTCCCGCCACCCATCACGAATTCGCTAACTGAGAGCACGCAGGGTTCGGAGCTTGGTGGCGAGATCCGGGCCCTGCGGCACGACGATCACCTCGTCGGCAACGGTCGACTCGGCCAGGGATTCGATCCGCCCGGTGACGTGGGCGAGGTCGCCGATGGCCTGCTGCTCGTTGCGCGTGCGGACGAAGTCGAGTTCGGCGACCGTCCAGTCGTGTGCCTCCGCCTCGGCGAGGGTCGGGATGCGACCGGGCCGCGCTCCGGAGCGGAGCCGGCTGAAGTAGAGACCGTTGGGGAGCGCGAGCCGGTCGGCATCCGCCTGGCTGTCGGCGACGAGTGCGGCGATGGCCACCATCGAGTGCGGCTCCGAAAGCACGTTGGATGGCTCGAAGCTCTCGCGATAGAGCCGAAACGCCTCGGGAGTGTTGTCCCCGCCGGCGAAGTGGTGGGCGAAGGCGAACGGCAGTCCGAGCAGTCCGGCCAGTCGGGCGCTGAATCCGCTCGACCCGAGCAGCCACATTTCCGGCGAGTCACCGAGGCCAGGATGCGCGGCCGGTTGCGCTCCGAGACCGTTCTCGAGCGGGTCGATGCTTCCGAAGAAGGCGAGCAGCTCGATCACCTGGTTGGGGAAGTCGTCCACGGACTCCGCGCCGATGTTGCGTCGAAGAATGGATGCGGTGAGCTGGTCGGTACCGGGCGCGCGGCCGAGCCCCAGGTCGATGCGGTCGCCGTGCAGGGCGACGAGCGTTCCGAACTGCTCCGCGATCACCATCGACGAGTGGTTGGGGAGCATCACGCCGCCCGAGCCAACCCGAATCCGAGTCGTTGCGTCGGCGATCGCGCCGATCAGGACCGCGGGCGCTGAGCTGGCGACGGCGGGCATCCCGTGATGTTCGGCGACCCAGAAGCGCTGGTAGCGGAGGTCGTCCGCGACCCTCGCCGCTTCGATGGTCTGCGCGATTGCCTCGGCGTGGGTCATCCCGTCGTAGACGGAGGCGAGGTCGAGCACGGACAGGGGGATTTCGGCGAGCGTTCTCACCCGAGACTCAACCCTGTCGATGCCCCTGTCATTCCATCGGGGTGGCGGCGGCGAGCCTGCGCTCGCGACGACGGCGGTGCCAGGTCAGCCAGAGCATGACAATTCCGCCGACCAGGAGCCCCCAGAACGGCGAACCGATACCGACGATGACGATCCCGGATGCGACGACCAGGAACGTAATGATGGCGACCACACGGTTGTTCGGATCCTCCAGGGATGCTGCGACCGCCGCGACGAACGCGCCGAGCATGGCCAGTCCCGCGACCGTCGTGATGAGCAGCGGTGGGGTCACCAGGACGAGCGACGCAGCAAGTCCAGCGGCCAGGCCGAGCAGCACGTAGACCGCTCCCCCGGTGACACTCGCAATCCAGCGCTTCGAGCGGTCGGTGTGCGAGTCGGGTCCCGCCATGATCGCGGCGCTCAGCGCGGCGAGGTTGATCACGTGCGCACCGAATAGCGCCCCACCGGCGCTCAGCAGGCCCGAGCCCACGAGGATGGTGCGCGCTGGCGGATCGTCGTACCCGAACGTCTTCAACACGGCGAAACCGGGAACGTTTTGTCCGGCCATCGTGACCAGGTAGAGCGGAATGCCGAGGCTCACGATGACGAGCGGCTGAAAAGTGGGCGGCACGAAGCTCAGCTGCGGCGCCACCAGGCTGCCGTGCAGCCACCCCGTTCCCGCGCTGATTCCAACCACGATGATCGTGACCACGAGCGCGCCAGGGACTGCCCAGCGTGGGGCGAGCCCGAACAGGATGAGCCAGACCAGGACGATCGGCAGAGCCAGCAGCGGAAGTTTCACCGACGCCTCGACGGGCGCGAGACAGATCGGAAAGAGTATGCCCGCGAGCAGCGCGCTCGCCAGCGGCGTCGGGATGCGCGTGATCGCCCGCGTCAGCGCCGGCCAGAACCCCGTGATGGCGATGAGAAGACCACACACGATGAACGCGCCGACCGCCGCGGAAAAGTTGTGTGTGGTCGAATGGGCGGCGATCAGCAGCGCCGCGCCCGGCGTCGACCAGGCGAACGACAGCGGGATGCGAAACCTCAGGCTTAGCACGATGGCGATGATGGCCTGGCAGATGCACAGCGTCAGGAGCCCGGAGGCCGCCTCTGCTGGGGTCGCGCCGACCGCGCGGAGGCCCGCGAGCACCAGCACGAAGGCGCTTGCGAATCCGGTGAGGGCACCGACGAAACCGGCGACGATTGGCTGAATGATGGAGCCAGCCTAGGGAATCACGCCCCCACCGCGCTTCAAGTTACGCAGTCCAATTCATCACGAGTGGCCCTCGAACACCTGGCGAAGGGTTGGCCAGTCCTGCGCTCTGACGAAGACGGGGATCTCGTCGATCGGTGTCCGGCGGGCGAACACTCCGGCTGCCGCCGGTTCGCCCGTGAACGCGTCAACCCATTCGCCCTCGGGCAGATACACGGTCCAGGATGTGGCACCCGGCTCGAGCACCGGCGCGACGAGGATCGAGTCACCGAGCATCCACTGCACCGGATGCTCCCAGACCCGCTCGTCGTCGGGGTGATCAAAGTACAGCGGTCGCATCAGAGGGGCGCTCGTTGCGATCGTCTTGCCTGTCTCGGCAACGAGATACGGCACAAGCCTCTCGCGCAGTTTCGCGAACCTGCGGAATACCGGCAGCACGCGCTCGTCGCCGCTTCGATTGGCGATGTTCCACGGCGTGCGGTCCCGCAGGGGTAGCCGGTGGTGATTGAACTCGGAGTGGTACTGCATGATCGGGACGAACGCGGATGCCGCCGCCGCCCGCAGATAGAGCTCGCTTCCGGGGACATCGCCGGAGAAGCCGGCGATGTCCCACCCCCAGTAGACGACCCCACTGGATGCGGCGGAAAGCCCCGCCAGCATCGACCAGCGGAAGGCATCCCAGGTCGAGTTCTCGTCTCCGGCCCAGTACGCCCCGTGGGCCTGGCTGCCCGTGAAGCCTGCCCGGCTGAAGGTCACCGGGGCCTTGCCCGCGGACTCGAGGAGATCGCCGAACGCCTTCGCGTAGGAGACCGGAAACAGGTTGTTGCCCTCGTCTCCGTGTTTACCGTCGAGGTAGCGCAGGTCGCGCCCCCACGCGTGCTCCCCGCCATCCGTCTTGAAGCCATCGATGCCGATTTCCTCGACGAGGTACCGCCGCTTCTCGGCCCACCATCTGGCGGCGCGAGCATCGGTGAGGTCCGGCATCAGCCCGAGCGGGAACCACCAGCCACGGTTGCGGTACGGACGGAGCGATCCGTCGGGGGCAACCTCGCGGATGAGCACGTTCTCGCGAACGGCCGCCTCCGCATCCGCCGCCGCCTGCCCCTTCGGATGCGGTCGCATCTTGAGAAGCGGAATCTGCCAGAGGTGGAGCCGAATGTCGCGGGCGTGAAGCTCGTCGGTCATCGCCTTGGGGTCGGGCCAGGCTCCGTCCGCCGGAAAGGTGAAGTCGTCGAGGTGCAGGGGCGACCCGTCGCCGGTCGGTGTGTATCCGGCGTCTCGCCAGGCGGTGAACGTGCTCTCGTCGCTCCACGCCTCGATCACGACCGAGCCGACCGGAATGTCGTGCTCGTGATGCAGTTCGACCTGCCTGAGCACTTCGGCCTGCGTGTTCCACTCGTTCGCGCTGGCCCACAACCGGAACACCCACGGGGGCAGCTCCTTCGGGCGCCCGACGTCCCACAGGAACGCATCGAGCACCTCGCGCGGCGAGCCGTCATAGAACGCGACCTCCGCGGCGATGTTGTCGGCCGCGGCATCCACCTCGATCTCGACACACACACGGTCGACGTCGGATGCCCCGAGATCGAACCAGACTCGGCGCGAGGTACGCACGTGGAATCCCCACCCCTCGCCGCCGACCACGTGGGCGAACGGCATGGGGAGGTAGGTCTTTCGTTCGGCACCCTGGCTCTTGTACTGCTCGAACACCGCGGAGTCGAGTCGGCTGCCGCGGTGGTCGAGCGCGTCGAACCGCTCGCCTAACCCCGTGATGTGCTCTCCCGCCCCGAGGGGCAGCGCAAACCGCACGCGATGGGCTCGCTCGCCGTCGCTCAACACGAGCACCGACCCCGCGACGACCCGATTCGCCCCGACGGTCGCGATCGCTGTTGGGCTTGGCTCCCACGCCGATGCCCGGAACTCGAACCATCTGGTTCGCTCGGTGCGAACGCCCTGGGCCTCAAACCGGTAGCGCACTCGCTCACCGGCCACGAGATCGTCGAGCGTGAGCTGCCAGCCTCCCGACGCACGTGCGAGCCGTGCCTGCGCGGATGCGAGGTGACCGCCATCGACGACCTGGCCGCGCGACTGCCGCGCGGTCGGCCGCAACTCGTGAGTCTCCGAGGCGCCGTCGCGTTGAATTTCGACAGATACGGTCGTGACATCCGACGACGTTCTCACGCCCAGCGCGACCGGCTCGCCCGCGATCGGGTCGATCGGAAATCGCTGCTCGGTGTCGACGGAGTACGGATGCCCGGACCCGAACGGTCGGTGGCGGATCATGCCGCCCGCCCAACCTTGGTCACGCCGAGTTCGACCGCCAAGCGCACATACATCGCGTGGCTCCACAACAGCGGGCGCGCGACGGGACCCCACTTGGCGGTCCACTCGTCCACTCGAGTCGGGTCGAGCAGGTGCCAGCCGACCTGCTCGGGGAGCTGTTCATCCGCGTCGGCGGTCGACGCGGCCCAGCGCAGCCGATCCATGGCCAGGTCGTGGGATCCCCGCGCGGCATCCGCAAGACCGAGGAAGCAGGTGAGCAGTGGCCACTGGCCGCCGCCGAAGAACGTATCCCGCCGATAGCGATGCACTCCACCATCCTGCGCGAGATCGCGCTCGATCGTCGCGACCGTATTGAGCCCGAGCGGGTCAGACACCGGGACGACGTCGAGCGGGCTGATCATCGCGAGCAGGCTGGCGTCAACATCCGTCGAACCGAGCCACTTCGTCAGATGGCCGTCGCTGCTCCCGCGCTCCCGTATCGTGGCGACGATCTCGTCTACCACTGCGGTGGACTGTGCGAGGCGCGTCGGGTCGATCACGTCGCTGCCCGCCACCGAGCGGAGGCCTGCCGAGATGCAGCCGAGAGTAGAGACATGCACACGGTCGGCGCTCTCCTCCCACCAGTCGAAGCACGGGCGGCTCCACGAGCTGAGCAGGTAGTCGACGGTGAGAACGAGGGCTGGCGCCCAGCGGTCGAGATCGATCCGGTGTCGACGGGCGTGCTCGACGACCGCCCACAGCCAGGTGCCGTAGCCGTCGAGCTGGAAGTCCCACCACTCGTCATCGCCGTCGGCGCCGTCGAGAGTGAAGCGCGTCGGCAGCATCTCTCGATCCGGAGCGGGATTTCCGGCTGCGGCCCGCCCAACGATGTCCTCGATCCGCTCGCGGCGGGCGAGGACGATCGAGCTGCACCAGTCGAAGAATGCGGTGGCCGAGGCGACCCGACCGGCCGACGACATCGCATCCGCGATGAAGGCACCATCGCGAAACCACGAGTAGCCGCGGTAGGCGGAGAACGTCGGGCTCGCCGGGTACGCACCGGACGCATCCTGCAGCCGCTCGATGAGCTCGATGCTGCTGGTGGCCAACGCTCGAAGTGAATCGATGTCGACTGGATGCTCGCGAGTGGCTTCGATCATGCCGGTGGTCTCCCCTTGGTGGTGCTCAAAGAATGTGGAGGGTCCCGAGACCGAGGTGGCCTCGGGACCCTGTTGCCGGCGCTAGCCGACCGGTGGTGCTGTGCTTCCGTTAGTACTCTTGCTGTTGCCTAACCGGCGAGAAGCGGGTCGATCTTCGCCTTCGCGCTGTCGAGCGCCTGCTGCACTGTCTCGCGACCCGCCTGTGCCTCAATCAGGGCCGCGGTCATCGCGTCCTGGATCGCCTGCGAGTTTGCACCGAGCGAGGGCGACACGGCGATCTTCGTTGCCGCGTCGAACACCGCCTGGCGGTTCGCCGGGGCGCCCTTGCTCAGGTAGGTGGCGAGCTTCGCCGAATCGGAGATCGTGGGGAGCTCCCATCCGCTGTCGAGGCGAACGTTGACCTCTTCGGTAGACGAGGACATGTAGATCGCCCACTTCTCGGCGGCCGCAATGTGCTTGCTCTTCGCGTACACGCCGATGCCGTTCGAGAAGACAGCGCTAGCGGACTGGGTGTTGCCCGGCTCCACCGCGATGTCCCAGTTGAACGGAACCTTCGCGAAGTTGCCGAACACCCAGGTTCCGGTGTGCAGCATGGCCAGCTTGCCCGCGGCAAACAGGTTGGTGTCGAAGTCGGCAGTTCCCTGGCCGTCGGCGATCGTCGGCATGGTCGTGCCGCTCTTGTCGACGAGCCACTTCGCGGCCGCAAGGCCGGCCGAAGTGTCGAACGCGGTCTTCTTGCCATCCTTGCTCAGGAAGCTGGCGCCGTTCTGGACGAGCGCCTTGTAGTACTCGTTGTAGGTGACGGGCTGGTGGTCTCCCCAGATTCCCTTGGCCTGGTCGGTGATTTTCTTGGCCGCAGCCGTCTCATCGGCCCAGGTCCAGCTGCTGGTCGGGTAGGAGACACCCGCCGCGTCGAACAGGTCCTTGTTGTAGTACAGGACGACGTCGGAGAACGAGGTCGGCAGAGCGTACTGCTTGCCCGCCGTCTGGTACGTGTCCAGCAGGCCCGAGTTGTACACCTTGCTGTCGACACCGCCGAGTTCGGCCAGCTGGCCGTTGGCCTGCAGCGACTCGTAGTTCGAGTGTCCGTCGATGTCGAAGACGTCGGATGCCGTGCCCGCCGCGAGGTCCGTCTGCTGCGCGGTCGCGTAGCCGGAGTATGGAATGGTCTTCACGTTGACCGTGATCTTCGGGTTTGCCTTCTCGAACGCGGTGACGATCTTCGTCAGGTTGGGCACGTTCGCGCCATCCGAAATGAAGTTCGTGTAGGTGATGGTGACCGGGCCGCTGTCCGCCTTCGGGGCGGATGCCGCGCATCCGGTCATGACGAGAACCGCGACGCCGGCGACGGCGAGGGCTCCCACTAGCTTTCTATTCATGTGCTGCTATCTCCTTTGATGGGTGGTGCGGTAGTACCTGTGGTCCAGTGATCACTTGATCCCTGAGCTTGCGACGCCCTGAATGACGTATTTCTGGGCGAAAACGTAGAGCGCCAACATGGGAAGGATGCTCACGACGGAGCCGGCCATGATGACGTCCCACTGCGAGATGTACTGGCCCTGGAGGCCCGCGAGCGCGATGGGCAGCGTCTGCAGTTGGGGCGAGCGCAGCACGATCAACGGCCAGAGGAAGCTGTTCCAGCTGCCCATGAACGAGAAGATGACGAGCGTGGCAAGTGCGGGGCGGATGTTCGGCAGGATGATCTGCCAGAACATCCGAAAGTGCCCGGCGCCGTCGATCGTGGCGGCCTCATCCAGTTCTCGCGGAACCTGGTTGATGGCCTGTCGGAGCAGGAAGATCCCGAACGCGATAGCCAGCGTCGGTAGCAGTGCACCGACGTACGTGTCGAGAAGGCCGAAGTTCTTCAGCTCGACGAACAGGGGCACGATGAGTACCTGCAGGGGAATCATCATGGTCGCGAGGTAGATCCCGAAGACGACGTTCTGCCCGCGGAACGGAAGACGGCTAAACGCGTAGGCCGCAGTCGACGCGGTGATCAGCTGGGCGACCGTCGTGATCGTGGCGAGGATCAGGCTGTTCAGAATGACCTGCGCGAACGGCAGGTCGGCAAACAGCTTTCCGTAGGCGCCGAGCGACGGGTTTGCCGGGATCAGCGCGGGCGTGTTGGTGAGATTCGCGCCCGGCGTGATCGACGTGATGAGTGTCCAGAGGAACGGGAAAAACATGGCGAGCGCGCCCGCGACGATGACCACGTGCAGGACGATCGCCAGGATCAGCCTGGTGCGCGCCTCGGGCGTGCGAAACGTGCGGCGTTTCGGGACGCGAAGGCCGCTGGCGGCGTCAACCATAGGTCACCCACCGCTTCTGACCCCGAATCTGAATCAGGGTGACGGCGAGGATGACGATGAACAGCATCCACGACAGGGCGGACGCGTCGCCGGCGCGACCGTAGCGGAAGGTGAAGTCGTAGATCTGCTCGACGACGGACTCGCTCGACCCGTTGGGACCACCTCCGGTCATCGCGTAGATCTGGTCGAAGACCTGGAAGCCGTTGACCAGCGAGATCACGATCACGAAGAACGTTGATGGCGAGAGCAACGGCAGTGTGACCGAAATCAGACGACGCCAGGGCCCCGCACCATCAACTTTTGCGGCGTCGTAGAGGTCGGTCGGGATCGCCTGCAGACCGGCCAGCAGGATGACCATCACGAAGCCGAGGTCCTTCCACGCGGAGGCGAGGATGATCGACGGCAGCGACCACGTGGGGTCCGTCCACCAGCCGGGACCGTGGATGCCGACCATCGCGAGGACCGTGTTGACGATGCCGTTGCTCGGGCTGAGCAGCCAGCGCCAGACGAGGGCAACCACGATCCAGCTCGTGATCACCGGCAGGAAGTAGATGCCGCGCAGCAGCGAGCGTCCCTTGAGCGCGGTGTTGAGCGCGAGGGCAAGTGCGAGGCCGCCGAAGTAGACGAGCGGCAGGTAGCCGACGATGTAGTAGACGGTGTGCAGGAAGACCGCGCCGGTCTGCGGATCCTTGAGCAGACCGATGTAGTTGCCGAAGCCGACAAACTTCATCGGCCCGAGGAGATTCCACTGGTTGAGGCTCACCCAGGCTGCGGCGACCATCGGCCCAAGCACAAAAAGAGTGAGGGGAATTGCACTCGGAAGCAGGAACGCGAGAACGGTCAGCGTGTACTTGATGCGGCGCGACCTGCTCGCGGAGTCCCGGACCGGGCGGGAGTGTTTGAACCCCGGTGCCTTGTCGAGCAGCGCGGTCTGCGCGGTCATTCAGCGCCGCCCTGCGGCGGCGAGGCCTGCTCGACCAGGCGTTCGCGCACAAGCCGACCCTGGTCGCCGGCGATGTCATCCGAGTCGAATGGGGTGGCGAGGACGAGGGACGCCGCGCCCTGCGCCCAACTGTCGTCCTGCCAGGACTCGACCGCGACACCGAGTCCGCGACGGCTGGCGATGAGAGATGAGCGTAGCGCCGGCTCGAAGCCGAATGACCAGTGGGTCCAGGACGCGGTGCCCTCCCCGAGTACGATCACGATCTCGGGATCGAGGGTGTGCACGATTCCGGCGAGGGTGCGGCCGAGCAGGTGGCCGGCCTCGCTGAAGACCGCCGCGGCTGCCTCGTCGCCGGCGTCGGCGGCAGAGCGAAGCGCGTCGATCCCGCTCTGCGGGCCGATGATGCCGCGAGCACGTGCGGTGCGGACAAGTCCGGCCTGGCCGATGATCGCCTCGAGACATCCACGATTGCCGCAGGTGCAGACCGGGCCGTCGGGGTCGACCGGGATGTGGCCGATCTCGCCGGCGCCCCCCGACGCTCCGCGCAGCACAACACCGTCGACGACGATGCCGGCGCCGATACCGGTTCCGATCGTGAGCACCAGGAAGTTCTCGTACTGCCGACCCAGCCCATAAAGCCGCTCGGCCATGGCGAGCGCGTTGACGTTGTTCTCGACGAGGACGGGCAGCTCGAGTTCGCGACGCAGGGTTGCGCCGACCGGTACCTGGCTCCAGCCGAGCTGGGCGGAATCCACGAGCCCGCTCCCCTGACCGTCAACCGATCCGGGGACTCCGACGCCGATGCCGAGCAGCGGGGTCTTGCCTCCCCCGGCGATGAAACGGCGCAGGAGCTCCGTGACGTCGTTGAGCATTGTGGATGCCGCGGCGTCGAACGGCTCACTGGCAGACCGAAGCACGCCACCGGCGATTCCGACCTCGACGAAGGCGACATGGTCCGGGGCGATCTTCACGCCGATCGCGCGACCCGCCGTTGCGACGAGCCCGAGCATCCGCGCGGGGCGCCCGCCCTGCGACGGCGAGTGGTCGAGCTCGGCGAGCAGGCCATCCGAAAGTAGGTCCTTGGTCAGCTGCGTCATCAGCGCCGGCGAGACGTTGAGGGCCCGGGCGAGGTCAGCTCGGGATGTCGGTCCCTGCGCACCGAGGTGCGCAAGGATCGCGGACCGATTCACATCGGTTCTCGAGCTGGATCGAATCGCCATTGGTTCTCCGGGTTCTGGACGTCTTTATTCAGGACTAAATAAACCATAGAACGAAGTGGGGAGAAACGTCAAGCCGGATTCCTCGGGTCGAGTAGTCGTCGACGAAGGAGGCGGCGGAGACCGACGGCGCCAAGCCCCTCGGGTCGAGTAGCCGTCGACGAAGGAGGCGGCGTTATCGAGACGCTTCGACGGCCCGATAGCGTTGCGGAGTTACGCCGATTTTTCTGTCGGCCGAACGGCCTTGCGCTGGACGATGGTTGGCGCCGCGTTCTCGAGAACAGATTTCTTGGTGACGATCACGCGGGCGACATCCTCGGTCGAGGGCACCTCGAACATGATCGGGCCGAGTACTTCTTCCATGATGGCGCGCAGTCCGCGCGCGCCGGTCTTGCGCAGTACCGCGAGGTCGGCGATGGCCTCGAGCGCATCCGGTTCGAACTCGAGGTCGACGCCGTCGATCTCGAACATGCGCTGGTACTGGCGAACGAGGGCGTTCTTCGGTTGCGTGAGGATGTCCATCAGTGCGACCTGGTCGAGCTGCGTCACCGTCGTCACTACCGGCAGTCGGCCGATGAACTCGGGGATGAGTCCGAACTTGTGCAGGTCTTCCGGAAGCACCTCGCCGAACAGGTTCACGTCGTCGTTCTTGCTGTGCAGTGGGGCACCGAAGCCGATGCCCTTCTTGCCCGCGCGCTGGGAGATGATCTCCTCGAGGCCAGCGAACGCACCGGCAACGATGAAGAGGACGTTGGTGGTGTCGACCTGGATGAACTCCTGGTGCGGGTGCTTGCGACCGCCCTGCGGCGGAACGGAGGCGATCGTGCCCTCCAGAATCTTGAGAAGGGCCTGCTGAACGCCCTCGCCCGACACGTCGCGAGTGATCGACGGGTTCTCGGCCTTGCGCGCGATCTTGTCGATCTCGTCGATGTAGATGATGCCGGTCTCGGCGCGTTTCACGTCGTAGTCGGCGGCCTGGATGAGCTTGAGGAGGATGTTCTCGACATCCTCGCCGACGTAGCCGGCTTCGGTGAGGGCCGTCGCATCCGCCACCGCGAATGGCACGTTCAGGCGCTTGGCCAGAGTCTGCGCGAGGTACGTCTTACCGCACCCGGTCGGACCGATGAGCAGGATGTTCGACTTCGCGATCTCGACATCGTCGATGATGTCGGCGGAGCTGAGGGTGTTGCGCGCGCGAATGCGCTTGTAGTGGTTGTAGACGGCGACTGAGAGGGCGATCTTGGCCGCCTCCTGGCCGATGACGTATTCCTCGAGGAACGCGAAGATCTCTTTCGGCTTCGGCAGGTCAAACTCGCTTGAGGCTTCCTCGCCGGCTTCGGCCAGGCGTTCCTCGATGATCTCGTTGCACAGCTCGACGCACTCGTCGCAGATGTAGACGCCGGGCCCAGCGATCAGCTGCTGGACCTGCTTCTGGCTCTTGCCACAGAACGAACACTTGAGCAGATCGGCGCTTTCCCCGATGCGGGCCACAGTCGCTCTCCCCTTGTCCAGACCAGTCGAAACTATGTGGGTTCGAGCCTAACCCGCGGCAGGGACACTAACAGCCACGTGTGCGAAATGTGACTTCGGCGTGCCGTAACGTGAAGCGCATGCGATTTGGGCGCGGCCGGCGAGTTTTTGCCGCCGCCATCGGGACGATTCTGGTCTGCGCATCCGTTCTCGGGTTCGCCTCGCCCGCCTTCGCACACAACTTCCTGGTGTCATCTACCCCAGCCGCCGGGCAGACGCTGACGACGCTGCCATCCAGATTCATCATCACGACGAACGAGGGGCTGCTCGACCTCTCCGGCCACGGCGCGGGGTTTGCTTTCGAGGTCGAGGATGCCCAGCACCACTTCTACGGCGACGGCTGCGTCGCGGTGGACGGTCCGAGCATGAGCATCGCGCCGTCGATGGGCGCGGCGGGCACCTACCGGGTGATCTGGCAGATCGTGTCGGCGGACGGGCACATCGTCTCGAACCAGTACTCGTTCACGTGGGCACCCAGCGGATCGTTCACGCCGGCCGTCGGGACCGCGTCGCCACGGGACTGCGGTGGCAAGTCGGGCGGGACCGCTCCCCCCGACCCCAACCTCGGCTCCGATGCTGCGAAGCAGCCATCCGCGAACCTCGGCCTCGTTCTCGGCATCGGCGGCGGCGTGGTCGGGCTGGGCATCATCCTGACCGTCGTCATCCTGCTGGCGGGTCGCCGCAAAAAGCCAACCCCGTAGCGGTTGTGCAGGAATTTCGGTCGCCTGTTCACATTTCTACTGGCCAGATCGGGCTTGTTTCGAAAAACTCCTGCACAACGGTCGTGGGCGCTTCGTTAACGAGAATGGCCGCCCCGAAGGACGGCCATTCTCGTGGTGCGAGCTATTTGACGAGTGCCGGCGTGCTCTTGCGCGGTGCGAGCACCTGGTCGATGAGTCCGTACTCGAGGGCTTCGGCCGCGCTGAGGATCTTGTCGCGGTCGATGTCCTTGTGCACCTCTTCCGACGTGCGGTTGGAGTGGAAGGACAGCGTGTCCTCGAGCCACGTGCGCATGCGCTGGATCTCGCGGGCCTGGATCTCGATGTCCGATGCCTGGCTTGAACCCTCGGAGCCCGCGGCGGGCTGGTGGATGAGGATGCGCGCGTTCGGCAGCGCGAGGCGCTTGCCGGGTGCGCCGGCGGCGAGCAGCACGGCGGCGGCCGACGCGGCCTGGCCGAGCGCGAAGGTCTGCACCTGCGGGCGGATGTACTGCATCGTGTCGTAGATCGCGGTCATCGCGGTGAACGAGCCTCCCGGTGAGTTGATGTACATCAGGATGTCGCGGTCCGGGTCCTGCGACTCGAGCACGAGAAGCTGGGCCATGACGTCATCCGCGGACGCGTCGTCGATCTGCACGCCGAGGAAGATGATGCGGTCCTCGAAGAGCTTCGCGTAGGGGTCCTGGCGCTTGTAGCCGTAGGCCGTGCGCTCCTCGAACGTTGGCAGGATGTAGCGGGACTCGGCGGTGGGCCGAACCTGACCGGTGCCGGCAACCGATGTGCCCAAATTGAAGTTGTCCATGTCTGTTCCTACTTAACCTTCGAGTCTGAGTCGGTTCCGCCGCCGCCGACCACGTCGGAGGCGAACTCGCGGAGGTGGTCGACGAAACCGTAGTCGAGTGCCTCCTGGGCGGTGAACCAGTTATCCCGGTCGGCGTCGGCGATGACCTGCTCGACGCTCTTGCCGGTCTGCTCGGCCGTGAGCTCGGCCATCCGCTGCTTCATGGCGAGGATGACGCCGGCCTGGGTCTGGATGTCCGCGGCGGTTCCACCGAATCCACCGGACGGCTGGTGCAACAGCACTCGGGCGTTCGGGGTGATGTAGCGCTTGCCCTTGGTTCCGGACGAGAGCAGGAACTGCCCCATGGATGCCGCGAGGCCAATGCCCACCGTGACGATGTCGTTCGGCACGAACTTCATGGTGTCGTAGATGGCCATGCCCGCGGTGATCGAGCCACCGGGGGAATTGACGTAGAGGAAGATGTCTCGCTTGGAGTCCTCTGCGGCGAGCAGAAGGATCTTGGCGCAAATCTCGTTTGCATTTTCGTCTCGCACCTCAGAGCCGAGCCAGATGATGCGGTCGCTCAGAAGTTGGTCGAAAATACTGCTGACCAAAGCCGGTTGGGCCATTGTCGCGCTCCGTTTCAGTTATCGCTTGTTGTCGAATCTATCGGAGCGTGCCCGACCAAACAGTCGTGTTCGCCGTGGGCAGAGAGCGGCGCGCCTGCGCGCCGCTCTCTGCCCACGGCGGACCAAACAAGCAGCGCGCCGTGGCCGTTCGGCACCCGTTACCGTTGATCCCATGACTAACCACGATTGGGCCTCTCGCGTCGCCGAAGTCTGGGACAGCGCGGACGAAATCGGCGACAACATCCTGCTCGAGCGGATCGACGCGCTCGTCGCCGAGCGACCGGCGGATGACCCTGAGGCGGCATTCGAGGCGGCATCCGTTCGCGACTCGGTCGGCATGGAGGCGGAGGCGGCGGTCGAATACCAGCGAGCCCTGGACCTCGGACTGGAGGAACCGAATCGCGGTCGGACGTTCATCCAGTACGCGAGCACGCTCCGCAATCTCGGCCGCTACGACGAGGGTCTCGCACTGCTCGATCGCCTCGAGCCAGACAACGAGCTGGCGGATGCCGCATCCGCGACACGCGCGCTCATCCTGGTGAGCGCCGGTCGACCGGTCGAAGGTGCCGCGATTGCGATAGCCGCACTCGCCCCGCACCTCCCCCGCTACCAGCGATCGATGAGGAACTACGCCGCCGAGTTGCTGGAGGGTGCGAAGTGATCGACTACCGAGGGTCCACGGTGCTCATCACGGGTGCAAGCTCCGGGCTGGGCGCGGAGTTCGCGGAGCAGCTGGCGAGCCGCGGCGCGAATCTCATCCTCGTTGCTCGTCGGGTCGATCGACTCGAGGCGTTGAAGTCGGAACTCGAGGCGAGGCACGGCGTGACCGCCACGGTGATCGCCGCCGACCTCGCGGCCACGGGAGCGGCATCCACTCTGGCGACCAAGGTCAGAAAACTGAAGCTCCCCGTGCACTCGCTCATCAACAACGCCGGCTTCGGCACCCACAGCCCGTTCGATGACACGGACGCCGATCGAGTTCACGACGAGGTGGCGGTCAACGTCGCCGCCCTCGTCGACCTGACGAAGGCCTTCTACGACGAATTGCTGCAGCACGGATCGGGCGTGCTCGTGAACGTGGCCAGTACCGCGGGGTTCCAGCCGCTCCCGAGGATGGCGGTCTACGGCGCGACCAAAGCGTTCGTCCTCAGCTTCACCGAGGCGCTCTGGTACGAGGCCAGGCCGAGCGGGCTGAAGGTGATCGCGCTCTGTCCGGGAGCGACGGAGACCGAGTTCTTCGATGTGGCCGGGCCGAAGGCGCAGGCGGGTCGGATGCAGAGCGCGCGGACCGTCGTGCGCACGGCGCTTCGCGCTCTCGACCGTCGCAACCCGCCGCCGACCATCGTCAGTGGTTTCACGAACGTCGCCGCAACGATCGCCGAGCGCGTTATGCCGCGCCGGGCGCTCATCAACGCGGTCGGTCGCGTTACCCGCTAGTTGTGGTCGTGGCCCTCGTGGTCGCCGTGGTCGTGGCCCTCGTGGCCGCCGGCGTTCGCCGTGGCCAGCAGGTCCGCCGCACCTGAGGTGTCGAACTCGTCGTCCTCGCTGGGTGTTCCGATGAACGGGGTGACGTCCACCTTCTTGCCCTTGGTGTCGACGACGTTTGCCTTCTCGAGGATGAGCGCCAGCGTCTTGCCGCGCGCGACCTCGCCGATCATGGCCGGGATCTGGCCGTTCTCATCCAGGACCTTGATGAACTCGCCCGGCTCCATGCCGTACTGAGCTGCCGACTGGACGAGGTACTGGGTGAGCTCGTCCTGGCTGACCTTGACCTCTTCGGCCTCGGCGATCGCGTCGATGAGGATCTGGCTGCGGAACGTCTTCTCGCTGGACTCCGCGACCTCGGCGCGGTGCACGTCGTCCTCGAGGCGGTTCTCGTTCTCGAGGTGACGGTGCACCTCGTCGTCGATGAGCTGCTGCGGGACCGGGATCTCGACCTTCTTCACGAGCTCGTCGACGATCATGTCGCGGGCCTGGGAAACCTGGCCGAAGGCCTTCGACTTCTCCACCTGCTCCTTGATGTCGGCCTTCAGTTCCTTGATGGTGTCGAACTGGCTGGCGATCTGGGCAAAGTCGTCGTCGGCTTCGGGAAGCTCGCGCTCCTTGACCGCGAGCAGGGTCACGTTGATGAGGGCCTTCTCGCCGGCGCTATCGCCGCCGACCAGGGTCGACTCAAACGAAGTCGACTCACCGGCGGTGAGCGAGTCGAGCGCCTCATCGATGCCCTCGATGAGCTCGCCTGAGCCGATCTCGTAGCTGATGTTGTTGGCGGTGTCGACCTCTTCGTCGCCGATGGTGGCGACCAGGTCGAGCTGGGCGAAGTCGCCGGTCTTGGCCGGGCGATTCACGGTGACGAGGGTTCCGAAGCGGCTGCGGAGGGCATCCAGCTCGTCCTGCACGTCGTCGGCCGAGACGGTGATCGGGTCGACCTCGAGCTTGAGTCCGTCGTAGTTGGGGATGACGAAGTCGGGACGGACATCCACCTCGACCGTGACAACGAGGTCACCGGTGAAGTCCTTCACGTCTGGCAGCGTGACAACATCCGCCTCGGGGCGACCGAGGGTGCGGATCTTCTCGTCCTGGACAGCCTGGCGGTAGAACTTGTCGAGGCCGTCGCTGACTGCGTGGTTCAGCACCTCTTCGCGGCCGACGCGCTGGTCGATCAGCTGCGGCGGCACCTTGCCCTTGCGAAAGCCGGGAATGTTCACGGACTCCGCGATGTGGCTGTACGCGTGCTCGATGCTCGGTTTGAGCTCGTCTGGCGTCACTGCGATGGTCAGCTTGGCGCGGGTCGGGCTCAGCTTCTCAACCGTGGTCTTCACGATGTACTTCTCCTGATTGTGTTCGTATTCGTTTGCGTACGCATTTTCGTTTGAGTACACATTGTGCGAGTCGGGGCGACAGGATTCGAACCTGCGACCTCTCGGTCCCAAACCGAGCGCTCTACCAAGCTGAGCTACGCCCCGGGGCGATGGATGTCTAAAGCCAGCTCAAAGGGAACGACGAGTTGCCCGAAAATTGACCTCGGCAAGTCTATAGCGTTGTCCTGTACCCATTGTGGGGTGTCGCTTTTGGTCTGCTCCCCGGCTACGGTCGAAAGCAACACCATTCGTTCTATTCGGGGGAATTTGAAATGGCGAAGAACGATTCGAGCGCTCCACCATCGAGTGCTGACGCAGCGGCACCGGATTCGGTTCCGGCGGGCTGGTACCGGGACCCACGTGTCCCCTTCCAACTGCGCTGGTGGAACGGCGACGACTGGAGCACCAACGTGTACATGCCGGATCGCCACGCGAAGCCGACACCGGAGGAACTGGTGCCCGAGCTCGCACTGCACGACGGCAAGTGGGACTGGCCGCAGGCCTGACACTCGTTTTCTTAGCTGCACGTGTTTTCAGGCGCCGCACTCTTGATAGAGTGATCGTCGCGCTAGGCCCCGGGTCTAACCGCGGGGATGTAGCTCAATGGTAGAGCCTCAGTCTTCCAAACTGATGACGCCAGTTCGATCCTGGTCATCCCCTCCACTGCTGATTCTCGCTCAACGCGAACTTTGAGGGACCGCACGAGCCGCTACTCTCAGCGTCCACCCCTACCGTCGGCGCTCGCGCCGTCCTACCCTCGAGGAATGACCCGATTCTCCCCCGGTTCGGTCAGATCAACTGTTGGCGGCTGGGTTTCCCACTACCGCGAACTTCAACTCGCTGAACGCATCGTGTACACGGCCTGGAGCGCCGCTCTCCTCGCGACCCTGCTGGGTCTCGTCGGCGTCTCGACGTACCAGGTCGCTGCCGCGCAGCCCCAGACCGAGAGGTGCACGGTCACCGCTGTGAGTCCGACCTATTCCACCCTGGCCGGGACCCACTATCGGGTGGTCGATACGAGCTGTGGAAAATACCAGATCGCTCCCGGCAACAGCGCGACAAGCGCGCTCGAACCCGTCGCGGCCGACTCCATCGCGCTGACCGGTAACCCGGAGTCGGGTCGGTCGTATCTCCTCACGTTTCGCGGCTGGGGCGGCGATCGCACTCTCGTGAGCGCAAGGTCGCGCTAGCGCGCAGGGCCCTTGGTTGCCGCATCCTTCGCGTCAGCGATACGTACGAAGGACGTGCCAGTCTCGGTCGACCGCGAACTGCCCGATGTCGAATACGAGGCTGTCGCCGCTCTCGTCGGTCCCCTGGATCCGCCAACCCGCCGGGATGACCGTGAAGTGGGTCAGCAGCCCGATCTCGAAATCCAGCGGCGTGGGAGTGTCCGTGACTCGATAGCGCTTGCCCTCCCAGACGAAGCGTTCGGGAATCCCGCGCTCGCTGGTCCACATGGTGATGGATGTTGCTACCAGGGTCACTCTGTGCGCCTCTCACATTCGAATATATGTTCGATAGATCGAGAGTATAATTCGCGTCGCCGCGACACGCCAAAAGGGATGGAATTGCATCTAACGCAGGATCCTCGAGACCGCGTGAGCCCTTCAAGGTCCGTGGCGTTCGTCGCATCAGAGCAGGTCGAGGTAGCGCCCCGGTGCGGAGACCGTCCGGAGCGCGAAGTCAGCCGAACCGGCGGTGGCGGTGATTGTCACCCCCACTCGATCGAGCACAGCGTAGCTAGCGGTGTACCCGTCCACAGTCAACCGTGACGCCTGCAGATCCTTGCCGTCAACTCGCATCGTGCTTGGCACCCACGGGAGGGCGTGGAGACGCGCAGAGATTCTCTGGTGTGCCTCCCGGATCGCGTCGGGTCCCGCCGCTGCAATCCCCTCATCTCCCAACAGCAAGCCGGTCAGTTCGCCGAGCAACTCGTCGCGGACCCGGCCGGCCCCGGTGCGATCGTCGGCCACCGTCCCGACCGTGACGACGGGAGCCGACGCCTGTCTGTCGCGGAAGGCGAGACTAACGTGCGAAACGATCCCATCTGTGCCGCTCCAGCTCTCCAGAGATGCTTCGCCCGGCCAGTCCGCAATTTCGAATAATGGAATCCCCGACGAGCGGATGCGCTGCTGGTCCGCCCCGCGTAGGGCCGCCAACCCTTTTTGCGGCGCGACCGCCTGGAGGAGCTCTATTCGGAGACTTGTATGCAGGCGATGGCGATGCCACCAGATGGAGGTGAAGAAGAACAGCCAAGCGACCGCCAGCACGAGGACCGGCGGCACCCACCACCAGAGATCGAGAGTGAGTTGCAGTACCGCTCCGGCGAAGAGTCCTGCGCCGCCGAGCAGCAGGTAGAAGATCGGTGTCGGCGTGATTCCTCGGCGGCGTGTCAGCACACGCCAAACCCGTGCCGGGACCCGCCACCAGCTTCGGCCCGGTGCGGATCGCATGATCGTCCACCCCGTGTTTCCCACAGTTCGCCCATAACGCAGCCACCGCCACAGCCGCGACCAACGCGAGGGACCAGCGACGGGATCGACCATTGGTCAAGTCTAGGAAACGCACCATCGGGCCCCAGGGCGGAAGTCGAAGCTATTCAACCGAAGCTATTCCGCACGTTGCCAGTAAGAGCCGTGGCCCGCCAGTTCTCGCCGACTGGCCTGACGGTCGGGTCGCAATTTCGCCCCTGGACGGCGCTCTCGGTGCGGCACCGTGCTTGAGTGGTCGGCATGAGCCCAACCAAGCAAGCCTTCGGTCGTTTCATCATTGCCAAGCGCCAGGCCGTGGGACTGACCCAGCGCGACCTCGCCGAGCGCCTCTTCGTCACCGAGTCGGCGGTGTCGAAGTGGGAACGCGGCCTCTCCTACCCCGACATCACGCTCGTCGAGGCGCTGTCCCGCGAGCTCGGCGTGAGCGAGGGCGAACTCATCAACGCCAGCGACGACCATGTGAGCCGGGAGATCGCCCGCGATGCCCTGGGCTACCGCCGGTGGAAGGCGGCCATCTTCTGGACGACATCCATCGCCTACGTCACCGCGCTGGTCACCTGCTTCATCGTCAACCTGTCGGTCGCTCACACGCTGTCGTGGTTCTGGATCGTCGTCGCCGCCCTCGCCTCGGCGTTCAGCCTGACCACGCTGCCGTTGCTTCGAGTGCGGCCGAAGGGCTGGATCGCGCTCGGAGCGTTCATCGTAAGCATCGCGGTCCTGCTCACCGTCGTGTGGCTGGAGAACGGTCAGGGCAGCTGGCTGCCGATTCCGATCACGGCCATCCTCTTCGCTGCGGTGGTGATCTTCGGTCCAATCTGGCTCGCCGGACTGTCACTGCCTGCCACCGCTTCGCGGCATCGCACGGTCATTGCGCTCGGCCTCGACACGATCGCGCTGGCTGTGCTGCTCCTGGTGGCAACGAGCAACCCGATCCTCTGGCTGACCCAGGCGCTGCCGATTGCCGCGATCGCGCTGGTCATTCCGTGGGGTGCCGCGCTGGTCATCCGGTATGTGCCGCTCGCCGGACTCTTTCGGGCTGCCATCGTCATCGCCTTCGTAAGCGTCTACAGCACCGTGCTGCTTCAGCCGGCCATCGCGTGGGTCGATCACGACACCCAGGCGAGGCCGGTGGACTTCAGCCAGTGGCACGACATCTACATCGGCGGAAACGTGTCGATCCTCGTCCTGATTGGATCGCTACTGGTCGCCGCGATCCTCGCGATTACCGCAGCGCTGCGGCGCCAGACAAGGTCACGCGGCGCGCTCAGACATAGCTAGCCGTTGTCTTTGTCGGGGTTATCCGAGGTGAGGAGCACGACGTTCCCGTCGGGATCATCCACCATCGCGGCGTATGGCCCGGACGTCTGCTCCGGCGCCATACGGCCGTGGTAACCGCTGTCGGTCAACTCACGGTATTTCGCATCAACTGAGGCATCGTCGCCGAGGTAGAACTCGAACAGCGAGCCGTATCCACCCCGCGCTGGCAACCGATGTTCGGCGTCATAGCGCGCGGCGAACACGGTGTCGAAGAAGATGCTGACTCCGCTGCCCATGCGATGAATCACGAACCGCTTTTCGTCTTCGCTCGCCGGGATGTCCAGACCGAGCAGACGATAGAACCGCAGGGCGGCAGGCATGTCGCGAACAATAACGCCGAGCATGCTCAATTGGATTTCCATCTCCCCATCTTGCGCCGCCAACGTATTTCCGACCGCTGTCGCAATTCCCTGGGTCTGCTCCGTCGAGTAGACAGGAAGAGGGAAGGAACACATCATGGGCAACCCGGTAGTGCACTTCGAGATATCGGGTCGGGACCCGAAGAGGCTCCGCGAGTACTACTCGCAGCTATTCGACTGGGAGTTCGACACCGACTCCCCCCGTCGCGCCATCCGTCTCGGAGGGTGGTAACTACGGCTTCGTGTCGAGCGACGGCAGCATCCCGGGCGGTGTCGGAGGCGGAGCCGGCTATCCGACCCAGTCGATTTTCTACGTCGGCGTCGTGGATGTTGCTGCCGCCCTCGCAGCCGCTGAGAAGCTGGGCGGCACGCATGTGATGGGGCCGGAGGGGAATCCGTCGGGCAAACTCGTGGTCGCCCACTTTCGCGACCCCGAAGGAAACCTCATCGGCCTCGCCGGACCGAAGTAGCGTCAGTCCGCGAGACTCTCGAGCAGGTCGTTCGATGGCACAAAGTACGTGGATCCCGTGACGGCCTTCGAAAAATCGAGGATGCGATCGTGCTGCCCGGGAGGGGCTCCGATGAACATTCGTTCCAGCATCTTCTCGATCGTCGACAGGTCGGCGGCATAGCCGATGAAGTATGTGCCGAACTCGCCCGCGCCCGGGCTGCCGAACGGCATGTTGTCGCGCAGGATGTCGTGCTCGACGCCCTCCGCGTCGACGATCGTGTTCAGGTCCTTGTGGGAGGGGCGCTCGCTCGGATCCAGCTCGACGTTGTCGAGCTTCGTGCGGCCGATGATGCGCTCCTGCTCCGCGACCGACAGCTTCGCCCACGATGTGAGGTCGTGCAGGTACTTCTGCACGACGACGTAGCTGCCGCCCGCGAACTCCGCGTCCTCGCCACCGATGAGCGTGTCGTGCTCCATCGCCGCGCCCGTGGGATTCTCAGTGCCGTCGACGAAGCCGAGCAGATCGCGGGCGTCGAAGTATCGGAAACCTGATACCTCATCCTCAACCGTGACGTTGGCGCCGAGCTTCTCCAACAGGAGTCGCTCCAGCTCGAAGCACATATCGGGTGCATCCGCCCGAATGTGAAACAGAAGGTCTCCCGGCGTCGACACAGCCGTGTGAACGGCACCTCGTACGGCCGCGAATGGATGAAGCTGGCTCGGCCGGGTCGGTCGCCCGAGTCGATCCCAGGCGGCACGCCCAATACCCACGATGCAGGAGAGCTGACCGCCGAGATCCCGGAATCCGACCGCGCGCACGAGCCCACCGATGTCCGAGATCACACCGCGCACCGCCGCCAGTGCCTCGTCCGATTCGGCGATGCGCACCACCAGGAAGATGGCCGAGCCTGACAGCGGTGCGTTGACGGTCTGTGGCTCGATCGGAACGCGAGCCCACGTGTTTGCCATGCTTTATTCTGCCTCCCCCGTGCTTTACAACTAAGCAACCTCTGAGAACTAGCTGTCATGGTGAAAAGTGAACCTACGGTGCGCAGGGACACAACAGGGCGGGACTCACGTGACAATTCGAACTCGAGGGCGACGGGCGGCGTTCTCGCTCACCGCGCTCGCCACGGTCGTTACGGTTGCCGTGACGGGATACGGCACTTCGGTTCTCTACCAGCTGGCCACGGCTCGCAAAGCCCAGCAACTGGGTGCTGTGCTGCTTACGCCGAGTGCAACTCCATCATCAACGCCAGTTGCCGCTCCCGAGGCATCACACTCTGCAGTCCCAACCTCCACGCCAACCGTCACGCCCTCGGCAGTCGCTCCTGCTCCGGCTCCCGTAACCCCCACACGCCAGCAGCCACCGGTAGCGACCTCATCAAGTTCCTAGCGCCGCGAATCTAGACTGCGCTCGTGAACGAAACGCCACGCATTCTCGTCGTCGAGGATGATCCCCGGTTGCTGAACATGTTGACCGACCTCTTGATGAGTGAGGGCTACTCGGTCACCACGGCCCGCGACGGGCAACGTGCGCTGCACCTGGGCCTCACCGAAGAGTTCGATAACCTACTTCTCGATCGCGGGTTGCCCGTCATTGAGGGCCTCGATCTACTCAGCAAACTGCGGCGCGCCGGAGTGCAGACGCCAGCACTCATCCTGTCCGCGCTTGGGAACCCTGCCGACCGAGTTGAGGGGCTTGATCGGGGAGCCGAGGACTACCTCGCCAAACCCTTCGACATCGACGAACTGCTTGCCCGACTTCGAGTTCTTCGGCGTAGAGTCGCCGCCACGATCCCGGTTCTCCGCGTGCCAGGGGGCACCCTCGACACAGAATCACGCACCGTTGCCTTCGATTACCAGGAGCCGGTGCTGTTGTCCGAACGGGAGGGCGACCTGCTCGAGCGTCTGGCGCGCAGGCCCAGCCAGGTCTTCTCCCGTGCCGACCTCCTCGCCGAGGTGTTCGCCGACGCCGACGATCCCGGAGTTGTCGACACATATGTTCACTACCTTCGAAAGAAACTCGGACGGGGCGCAATTACCACAATTCGCGGCATCGGCTACCAGCTGGGGCGTCTGCCGTGAGCACGCGAGACCAGACCGACCTGCGTCGAGCGTCACTCCGTCTTGCCCTGAGGTTCGGCACTCTCATCCTGATCATCTTCGCGGTTTTGCTCACGGTGACCTACTTCATTGTGCAGTCGAGCCAGCGAGATGAGACCACGCATATCCTCATGGATGCCTCGCAGGCCGCGTCCGTCCAGTCCGCCCCTCAGGATGTCCTGGTCGCACGCGACGACCACGGGCAAATGACCGTCTCTCCAGGGGCGCCCTCGTGGTTTCCCGACGCTTCGCAGCTCGCCGCAGCGGCGACCCGCGACGACCCCCTCCAGACGACACGTACCGTGGGTGGCAAGACCTACACGATTGTGACGATTTCGCATGACGGGATGAGCGTGCAGGCCGCCCAGGACGACACCGAGAACCAAGGCGAATTGCGCCGACTCGCGCTCGCCCTCATCATCTCGGGCTTTCTTGGGTCGATCGCGTCCGGCCTCGTCGCCGCCATCATCGCTCGACGAGCACTTCGACCCATGGTGGACGCCCTGTCGCTGCAACGGCGATTCGTCACCGACGCGAGCCACGAGTTGCGAACGCCGCTGACCCTGTTGACCACCCGCACCCAACTGCTCCGACGGGAGGCCGCGAAGTCGCCGGCCGCAGTCGGCAGAGCGCTTGCGTCCGGGCTCGACGACATCCTCCAGGATTCTCGCGAGCTGACCGGCATTCTTGAGGACCTCCTCATCGCCGCCGATCCTCGCGAAACCGCCGAACGCGTGCCACTCGACCTGACGAAGCTCGCCCGGGATGTCGTCGCTTCGCTCTCGGTGCACGCCAAAGACCGCCACATCGCGTTGCACGGACCGGTAAGCGACGAGCCGATCATGGTCGACGGTTCGCGAGCGTCAATCCTGCGCCTGTTCACGTCGCTGGTATCGAATGCCCTCGATCACGCACGAAGCGAGGTGCGAGTGGAGGTGCATTCCGCGGGGCGCGGCGCCGAAATTACTGTGAGGGACGACGGCCGCGGCTTCCCGGACGACATGCGCGAAAGAGCGTTCGAACGGTTCGCCACTTCGCGAGCGGGGCACGACCACGACGCTCAGACGCGCCACTACGGACTCGGGCTCGCCCTCGTCGCGGAGATCGCGTTCAGACACGACGGCAGCGTGCGCGTTGAGCCGACCGAGTCCGGGAGCGGTGCGGTCATCGTGGTGACGCTGCCTCTAAGCATTCTCAAATAGTCTCCGCAGGGTTCGCACAGCCCAGCTAAGGAGCCTCGAAGAATGGTGCCGGAGCGTAGGGGCTAAGAAGACCGAGCGAAGGGATGCGGCCACGTCGTGGACATGAGGACAAAGGGCAAGAAGCTCGCAACAAACCTGACGGCAACCATCAGCATCCTGAGCATCGGCATCACCGGGATCGCATCGTTGATTCTCTGGGGTGCGACATCGACATCCACCTCATCGACCTCGAGCAGTTCATCGAGCACCGACAATTCATCGTCATCGTCATCCAGTTCTGATGACTCGTCGAGTAGTTCAACATCGTCATCAGTGAGCCAGAGCTCCGGCGGTTCGAGCAGTGCAACATCGTCGGGATCCTGACGTGACCACAGTTGCCCGCACCGACTGGAAGGTCTGGAGCTGCGACGCGTCCGTCGTGGTGACCTCCGCCCTCGTGCTTGAGGATGCGACGCGCATCGTGCGCGACGTTGTCGGTCAGGTGGATGACGCATGCAGCCGATTTCGCGCCGACTCCGAGTTGTCAAAGCTCGCATCGGGGCTCGCGACCGGCATGAGCGTAAGCCCCATGCTCGTCTCGCTCGTCGAGGGCGCACTCCGGGCCGCCGCTCTCTCCGACGGCGACGTCGACCCGACCATGGGCAACGAGCTCGCGAGTCTTGGCTACGACCGGGACATCTCCGAGCTCTCCGTGGTCGAGGCATCGACGTATGCAACGGTGGACCTCCGGGTGAGTACCCGCCGCCCACGCTGGCAGGATGTCCGCGTCAATGGTCTTACCCTTACGGTGCCGTCTGACATCCGTCTCGACCTGGGCGCAACAGCGAAGGCGATTGCCGCCGATCTGGCCGCGGCGAAGGTTGCGGAACAACTCGGCGTTGGCGCCCTCGTCAGTCTGGGCGGAGACATAGCCACGGCCGGAAACGAACCGGTCGACGGGTGGGAGGTTCTGGTCCAGGACGTCCCCGAGGACCCGAGTCAGCAGGTTTCACTCGCGCCCGGCGCGGCGATGGCCACGTCGAGCACGCAAAAGCGGCGTTGGATGTCGGGCGGCTACGCGCGCCATCACATTCTCGATCCCCGTTTCGGTCTCCCCGCAGAAATCGTGTGGCGCACCGTCACCGTCGCATCTTCTAGCTGTCTTGACGCCAACGCACTGAGCACGGCATCCGTTATTCGCGGTTTCGGGGCTGTGCGCTGGCTGGAAGACCTGAAGGTGGCCGCACGGCTCGTGGATGCCGAGGGTCGGGTCGTGACCACATCACTGTGGCCGGTAGCCACGCCGGAACTGTCCACCGTTGGCGGTGCGCGATGAGCGAGGCGATGTGGGCCTTCGGGCGAATCAGTGGCATTGTCGCGCTCGTGCTGCTCACCGGATCAGTGGTGCTCGGAATTTGGACCCGCTCGGGTCGACCACTTCCCGGGTTGCCACGATTCTCGATACAGCTGATTCACCGCAACATCGCGCTGCTCGCGAGCATCTTTCTCGTTCTTCACGTCGGTTCTCTGATGCTCGATTCGTACGCCAAGCTGAGCGTGGCCGACGTTGTCGTGCCGTTTCTCGGCGCATACAAACCGTTCTGGCAGGGTCTCGGCACCGTTGCGTTCGACCTTCTCCTCGCGATCGTCATCACGAGCCTGTTCCGTAAGCGACTCGGTGTGCGTCTCTTCAAGGCCATCCACTGGCTGACGTACGCTATGTGGCCCATCGCGCTCGTGCACTCGATTGGCAATGGCACCAACGGCACGAGCGGGTGGTTCCTCGCGATCGCGACTGTTTGCACCGTGGCTGTGGCAGGTGTGCTGATCTGGCGCGTCTCCTCGCGCTTTCTCGAATCCGCCACAGCGCGAAATGCGGTCCACTGATGACTCTCAGCGCGGAAGTGGAGGAACCAGTGAGCACTCACTCCCCGTTCGGCGTCAACCGGCTCTTTGCCGCCGGCGCTCGCGCGACCTACCGGACCCACCTTGCGACCTACGGCGACCTAGCGCCGGGGTCGAGCAGGGCGGAGCTCATTCCCGAGCTCGAGCGATCTGGACTCATCGGACGCGGTGGGGCGGGTTTCCCCGCCGCTCAAAAGTTCGGATCAGTGCCGCGCTCGGGAATGAGCAGCCTTTGGAGGTCCAGCGCGATTGTCATCGCAAACGGAGCCGAAGGGGAACCCAGAAGTCTGAAGGACGAGAGGCTGTTGCGCGACGCACCCCACCTGGTCATTGACGGACTGCTCGCCGCCGCAGCCGTCGTACACGCGGGAACGATGTACCTCTACACGACCGCGCAATCGCTGCCGTCGGTGCGACGAGCGATCAGCGAGCGGGACGACGCCCGCGCGATTCGGGTGGTAGAAGCGCCCGACACGTTCATCTCGGGCGAGGCAAGTGCGGTGGTCAACGCGATTTCCAACGGCGTTGCGCTGCCCACCGACAAGACCGTTCGGCTGACCACGTCTGGGCTGAAACAGCGCCCAACTCTCGTCCAGAACGTCGAGACGCTCGCCCACGTGGCGCTGGTCGCCCGCTACGGGAGCGCGTGGTTCCGCGAGGTCGGGAGCAACCGCGATCCTGGCACTCGCCTGGTCACGGTATCCGGCGCGGTGCCGGCCGACCGCGTTCTCGAAGTGCCCGGGGACACCCCCGTCCGCGACATCCTCCGGGCCTGCGGAGCGACGGACGACGACATTGCGGCCGTGCTGGTGGGCGGATACCACGGTGCCTGGCTCAGTGGCAACGATTTGAGCGTCGGGCTTTCGCCTGCTGCGCTCGCCTCGCACGGAGCGCACCTCGGAGCCGGAATCCTTTACGCCCTCGCGGCGGACCAGTGCGGTCTTCGGGCCAGCGCCGAGATCGTCCGGTATCTCGCGAACGAGTCGGCCCAGCAGTGCGGACCGTGCATGTTTGGACTTCCCGAGATGGCGAGGCTCCTCGAACGCATCGCGTCCGGTGATCCGGATCGCCGACTGGCCCGCGAACTAGCAAGCGTCAGCGAGTCGGTTGTCGGGCGCGGATCGTGCCACCACCCGAATGGCACCACTCGCCTGGTGTTGAGCGCTCTCGACGCATTCTCGCCAGACGTGCAGGCGCATCTCACCGGACGCTGCGTACGCCGGGCGGGCAGGTAGGAGCTGGCATGGCTGGAACGCCCAATCGCTACACACTTCACATCGATTGGACGAAGTGCGACGGTCGCGGTCTGTGCACCGAGCTGATCCCCGACCTGCTCGCGCGGGACAAATGGGGCTATCCCATCGCGAAAACCGGCGACCCAGCGGCCCGGTCGAATGTGGCCGTTCCCGGATCCCGTCTCGCCGCGGCCGGGGACGCGGTCGACCTCTGCCCACTTCTCGCTTTGAAGCTGATAGCGCCGACCGACGCTCGGTAGCATCCCGGGCGACCCCGAACGGTGACAATTGAGTCATGCCTCGCACAACACATTTTCTTGACGTCCCCGACCTGACCGGAAAGCACGCGATAGTGACGGGCGCAAACAGCGGCCTCGGACGCGAGCTCACCCGGCGGCTGGCGCTCGCCGGCGCGGATGTCGTGCTCGCCGTTCGCAACCAGGCCAAAGGGGAGAAGGAACTTGCGGCACTCCGCGCGGAAGTCCCGAACGCGAAACTCGAGCTGCGCCTGATCGACCTCGCCTCGCTTGCCTCTGTCGCGTCCTTCGCCGACGCGACACGGGCGGATGGACGTCCCGTCGACATCCTGATCAACAATGCCGGCGTCATGATGCCGCCCAAGCGCGAGGTCACCACGGACGGGTTCGAGCTGCAGTTCGAGGCCAACTACCTCGGGCACTTCGCTCTGACCGCGCAACTGATGCCACTCCTCATCACGGCGAAGCACGCCCGAGTCGTCAACCTCAGCAGCATCTATGCTCGCTCCGGCCGACTCGACTGGGACAACCTGCAGAGCGAGAAGTCCTACCGACCGGGGCGCGCGTACGGTCTCACCAAGCTCGCGATGCTCATCTTCGCTCGCGAACTCACCAAGCGCAGCGCGTCCGCCGGCTGGGGCATCCTTGCCGCCGCGGCTCACCCCGGTGCGACGATCACGAACCTGCAGGTGGCCGGACCGCTCCACGGCCACCCCGAGGATGGCCTGCGAGCCCGACTCGTTCGCCAGCAGTACAAGGTGCCGGGGCTCTACCAAAAAGTTGACCAGGGAATCCTGCCCGCACTGTTCGCGGCGACGAGTCCGGATGCTGCCGGCGGTGCCTACTACGGGCCGAGCGGATTCCAGGAAGTGACCGGCGGTCCGGGGCCGGCGAGCGTGCCGAAGCGAGCCCAAGACGACGCCAATTCGGCCCGGTTGTGGACGATTTCGGAACAGCTTTCCGGGGTCAAATTCCCGGTGCGGACAGAATAAAAAGGTGACCCCTTTTTGGGGGCCATACAAAACGAGAAAATGTCCCCTACTATGGGGACAACCGTTCTCCACCCCGAACAGCCTTACGGTTGGCAAATCTGTCGCACCCCGGACTCGCCCCGCGGCAGGGCAACGCAGGAAAACCCAAATGTCTGTTGCAACCCAAACTGACCTCGCACCCTTCGGCTGGTACCCAGACCCCGCCAACAGCGGAATGCTCCGCTGGTGGAACGGCCGTGCCTGGACTGACCACCTCGAATACCCGCGCCCGGAGGTCAACCCGGCTGCGAGCTACAGCTCGAGCCAGACTCTGTCTCCAGTACTTCAGCGCCCCCGCTTCTAGCCCCCTGGAAGCACGCTCAGCCCGAAAGCATTGCGCTTGTCGGGCAATGAGTGTTTAACGGCGCAGGGCGTCTAACGGCTCAGGGCGCTTAGCGCTGCAGCCAGGCCAGCACCGCCAGGACCCGGCGGTGGTCCGTGCCCGAGTCATCCAGGCCCAGCTTCTGGAAGATGGATGTCACGTTCTTCTCGACGGCCCCTGTGCCGATCACGAGGGCGCTGGCAATCGCCGTATTCGTGCGACCCTCCCCCATCAGCGCAAGCACCTCGCGCTCGCGCGGCGTCAGGCTGGCGAGCGGATCGTGCCGACGCCCGATGAGCTGCGCGACAACCTCCGGGTCGAGGACCGTGCCGCCCGAGGCAATCCGGTCGATGGCATCCTTCAGTTCGGCGAGCGACGCGACGCGATCCTTGAGTAGGTAGCCGACGCCGCCGGTGCCCGCGGAGAGCAACTCCTGGGCGTAGGCGACCTCGACATATTGCGAGAGAAGCAGGATGCCGACGGTCGGCCGCAACTCGCGGGCCCGGATGGCCGCACGGACGCCCTCGTCGCGAAAGGTGGGCGGCATCCGCACGTCGAGAACGATCAGGTCGGGCGCATCCGTCTCGAGTGCGGCCAGCAGCTGGTCGGCGTCGCCATACGCGGCGACGACGGTCACTCCGGATTCGCCGAGCACTCGCACGAGCCCCTCGCGCAGAAGCACGGAGTCATCGGCGACAACGACGCGGAGACCTGACATGCCTCCAGAGTACGGTGGCACGTCGGTCCTACAGGGGCGCGAGCGGTAGCCGTGCCGAGACCAGCGTCGGACCACCGGACGGACTGTGCACCTCGAGCGCTCCGCTCACGCCGCGCATCCGCTCGCGCAGACCGGCGAGACCGTGGCCTGCCTTCGTCGTCGCGCCGCCGGTGCCGTTGTCGCTCACCGTGACCACAAGATCCTTTGCGGTGGTCGTCACCCGAATGTCGATGTTCGTCGCACCGGAGTGCTTAATCGCATTGGTCAGGGCCTCGCTCGCCGCGAAGTAGGCGTTGCGTTCGATCTCCTGCGGAAGCGCCGTGCCCTCGGGCAGCGAGTCGGTCACCGTCGTCGGGATCGGGCTGCGCGTCGCCGCCGACTCGAGCGCGGCGACCAGGCCGCGGTCGAGCAGGATGGGCGGCGCGAAACCGCGGGACAGTGAGCGCAGCTCCTCGAGGGCATCCTTCGACTGCTGCATCGCCTCGCCGATCAGTTTGCGGGCCTTCGCGGGGTCGGCATCCAGCTGGCGCTCGGCCGCGGCGAGATCCATCTGCAGTCGAACCAACCGCTGCTGCGGACCATCGTGGATGTCGCGCTCGAGCCGGCGAAGCGAGTGACCCTCCGCGGAGCTTGCTGCCCCACGCGCGTCGCTGAGGTCGCGGACCTGCTGGCCCAATGCCTCCGACTTCCAAGCCCCGAGCACGCCACGCGCGATCGACCAGTGCAGGTTTGTCAGACCCCGCGTGATAAACGGGAGGGTGCCCAGGAGCACGAGCCCGAGGATGAGGTACAGAACGGTCTCGCCCACCTCATAGCTCGCGTTGGGCGCGACCAGTCCACGTCCGTTGAGGAGCCACTGCGAGATGTAGAGCTGTTGACCCTCGCGAGGCGGGAACCGGTCCCAGAACCAATAGGTGATTCCGCCGAGGCCGACCGAGATCCAGACGACGGTGACGACCCAGCTAAATAGGGACACCGCGAAGTTGATGACCACGGTGTGCAGCAGCGCGAGCCAGTAGTGCCCGTTGCCGAACAGGGAGCGAAGCCAGCCCCAGAAGCCCGTCTTCGCCCTGGCGTCCTGCCAGCCGGCGCGCGTGATCGGCGGTCGTCCTGCCCAGTCCAGTCGGATCAGCTCGAGGGTAGCGAAACCCCGGGCGACGTACAGGGTTCCGATGAGAATGAAGACCCCGACGAAGATCGGGATGATGGTCGCGATACCCGCGTTGAACATCCCGATAGAGACGCCGAAGCCGACGGCCGCGATCGGAAAGCCCAGCAGCAGGAATCCGAGCTCGCGCGGTACTGCTCGCCACAGGCGCAGGTAGAAGTTCGGTTGTGACCGGGGGGCGTCGATGCTCATGATCCCAGTGTGTCGGGGTGCGGGAGCACGAGGCATCCCGCCCCCGCCCCAATCAAAGGTGGGGTTAGCCCCCGTTTCAGATGACGCACTTCCGTTACAGGTGCTGTCTGATGTGGTGCAGTGCCTGCTCGGCGAACCGACTCCACGTGTCCTCGTGCGCCTGAGGCACACGGACCCAGTCTTTGAAGGGCCGGCCCATGCCGCTCGGATCCCAGAGCTCGGCACCGGAAAGAGCAAGTGCCGCCACGTGTTCCGGCGTGGATGCGCCCAGTTTGAACGCCATCGAGTCATCGAGGAAGCAGGCGATGACCTTGCCGTCCGCGGTCATGCCGCGCTTACCGAACGATGTGCTCTGGGTGACCCCGAGCATCTTGAGATCATCCAGCAGTTCAGTGAATCGCGCGTCGGGTGTCATGGCATATCACCATAGGTGGTTCGACCACCCAGCAGGGTGGCGAATATGGGCATGCTGCGTAGATCATCGGTCGCGGAGGTGAGGGGGTCGCGCTCGACCACCACGAGGTCGGCGGGCTGCCCCACGGCGATCGTGGAGCGTGTGGATGCCGCGATCGCCTCCGTTGCGCCGATCGCCTGCTCGGGATGCCACGGCGCGCGCCCGTCGCGCGCGCGACCGACCGCTGCCGCGAGCATCACCCACGGGTCGAGGGGCGACACAGGAGCATCCGATCCCAGAAGCACGGTGGCACCCGCGTCCACGAGCGACCGGAGCGGAAAGGCGCGGTCGGTGCGACCGGCCCAGTAGTGCTCGGCGACGTCGCGGTCATCCATGGCGTGATCGGGCTGGATGCTCGCCGCAACTCCGAGAGCGGCGAAGCGCGGGATGTCGGCGGTGCCGAGGAACTGTGCGTGTTCGATCCGTCCACGGCATCCGACGGTCTCGAAGGCATCGAGAGCGATCGTGTTGGCGCGGTCGCCGATGGCATGGACGGCCGGCTCAATGCCCGCTCCGGATGCCTTGCGCAGGAGCTCGACGAGCCGGTCCGGGGACACGGTCAGAACGCCGAACTCCCCGGCGGCGCCGGCGTACTCGTCCCAGCAGTATGCCGTTCGCGTGTTGAGCGAGCCGTCGATCAGGATCTTGAAGTTGCCCATCGTGAGCAGCTCGCCGAGCCGGTCGCCCGTGCGAAGGCCCTGTTCGATCGCCCGGTCAAGGTGCTCCGTGTACACGCCGAACTCGACCCGCAACGAGTCCGTGCCCGCGCCCTGCCGGCGCGACCAGCTCTCGAGGTTCCAGTCCATCTCGTAGTCGACGATGCCGACCACTCCCCTTGCCGCGGCCGCACGAGCGGCGGCATCCACCCAGCGGTCGAGCTGATTGTCGGGCAGCGAATCGATGAGACCGAGGATCCGGAACGCCGCATCCTCCCGGATCAGCCCGGTGGTGTTTCCCACTTCGTTGTACAACCGCAGAGCGGCGGAGTTGAGCCAGACGGCGTGGAGGTCACCGCTCACGACCACGATGGGATCGGTGGACGCCGCGTCCAGGACCTCGAGATTCGGTGCGTCCGGCCAGAGGCCGTCGCGGAAGCCGACCGCCACGAACGGTGCGGGCGAGTCCGGGCCGATCGCCGCCGCAATCAGCCTCGCGGTCTCTGCCGCCGATCTCGCCGCGGACACGTCCAGCCGCTGCGACTGCAGCGCCCACTGGGTGAAGTGCACGTGGTTGTCCCACAGGCCGGGAACCAGCCAGCGACCATCCAGCTGCACCGACTCTTCGTCGTGCGCCGGGATCGCACCGATTTCGGTGATGAGGCCGCCCTCGATGCGGATATCGAACAGTCGGTCACC
Organism: Actinomycetota bacterium; assembly: GCA_030838475.1. Lineage (GTDB taxonomy): Bacteria > Actinomycetota > Actinomycetes > Actinomycetales > Microbacteriaceae > Galbitalea. The sequence goes on along the minus strand of JAUZFP010000018.1, from coordinate 25,069 downwards.
GATTCGCGCACCGCGCAGGACCGTCGCGGGTGAACGTTGCGTCATTTGTCGTGCGCGCGGCGCATCTCGTCGGCCAGCGGCTGGGACGCATACGGTCCTTCGCCCTCGAGCGCGGCGATGATTTTCTCGATGACCTCGGGGGACTTGTTCTGGCTGAGCTTCAGCCGGGCGTCGAAACGCGTGACCCGGATGCGGATGCCGACGGTGCCGGTGGCAATGTGGCGGGCAGCATCCTCGTCGATGGTGAGGCTGACCGGGTCGGGCAGTCGCTTCTCGAAGTAGTCGACGAGATTGCCGAGCACGCGAAAGTTCTCGTCGTCGCTCAGGATCTCCGGCGTGCCGTAGAGGTGCGCGGTGGCGTGGTTCCAGGTCGGAACGAACTCGTCGTTCTCGTACCAGCCCGGCGAGATGTAGCCGTGTGCGCCCGCGATGATGACAAGCACCTCGTGTTCGCCCAACTCGTGCGCGCGCTCATCCGGTCGACCGACATGGCTGACGATGCTGATGCCCGGCTCATCTTCCTCGAGGACGACCGGATAGTGCGACGCGACCAGACCCTTCGCGGTATTCGACACGATCGTCGCCCACGGATTCTCGCGGATGAGACGCTTCACTTGCGTTTCGTCGGTGAGCAGGTAGTGGGGCGTGTAGCGCATGGTCGAGTTTATCGAGCGTTAGGTCTGATCCTTGGGGCAGTAGTACAGCTTGCGGCCCGCAACGAGTTCCATGACGATGGGCGTTCCGCAGACACGGCACGGTTCGCCGGTGCGGTGGTAGACCCAGTGGCGGTCTTCGCGGTTGGCCAGCGCGGCCTCGTATTTCTTGCCCCGCAGGCCATCCATGGTCATCATCCGGCCGGTCTGCACGCCGATCTTCAGCAGCTTGGTCCAGTCCTTCCAGAGGGCTCGGACCGTCTCTTCGGGAACATCCCTTCCCGGCCTGTGCGGGTCGAGGCGGGCACGGAACAGGAGCTCGGCGCGGTAGACGTTGCCGATCCCGCTCACTACGGACTGGTCCATGAGCAGGAGCCCGATCGGTGTCGACGTCTTCTTAACGGCGGCGACGAATCGCTCCTCGCCGGCCTTCGGTGAGTCGATGAGCGGGTCGGGTCCGAGCTTCGCGATGGCCGCCTGAACCTGGTCGGGTGTCAGCACTTCGCACGCGGTCGGCCCGCGGAGGTCGGCGACCGTGTTGTCGGTGAGCAGGCGCACGCGTACGGCACCGATGGGCTCGGGCGGGAAGACATCACCGCCGGGCGCGGCGGTCTCCTGTTCGGACATCCTGAGTCTCGCGACGCGTGGCGCGCCCATGCTCGTGATCGAGTCCTCGCCGCGGGAATCTGTGGGCGCCGCGCCGACGGCATCTGCGGTGAAATCGCCGGCGAAGTCCCACGCACCGTACATGCCGAGGTGCACGCGAAGCCAGAGTCCGTTGTCGAACTCGAGGAACATCTGCTTGCCGACGGCTTTCGCGTCGGTCATGACGTGGCCATTCAGCTCGGCGGCGCCAGCCGCGAAACGCACCTGTGGCGACGATGCGGTTATCCGCTTACCGACGAAGTGCAGCGCAAACTGGCGCGCGATGCGATGGACGGAGTGACCCTCTGGCATGCTCGCCCTAGTCGATCTCGCGACCGGCGATCAAACCGGTCTTCTCGTATTCGGCGAGCTGCGCGATGCGGCGTTCGTGCCGCTCCTCGAAGCTGAACGGGGTCGTGATGAACGTGTCGATGTAGAGGATCGCCTCATCCACCGTGTGCTGCCGCGCGCCGATCGCGATGAGGTTGGCGTCGTTGTGCTGGCGTGCCAGCTCGGCGGTCGGGACGCTCCAGACGAGAGCCGCGCGTGCGCCGAGAACCTTGTTGGCCGCGATCTGCTCGCCGTTGCCGGAGCCGCCGAAGACAATGCCGAGCGTCTCGACTCCCGCCGCCTGGTCGCGAACGACGGCGCGCGCGGTATTGATGCAGAAGCTGGGATAGTCGTCATCCGGATCGAACGTCTTCGGCCCGTGGTCGACGACCTCGTGCCCGGCATCGGTCAGGTGCTTCTGCAGGTCTTTGCTGAACTCGAGACCGGCATGATCCGTTCCGATGTGGATGCGCATGCACCCAGTTTAGAAGTCGGGTGCGACAGTGTTGCGCGTTGGTCTAGGGGCGCCAGAAGCCTGTCATTCCGAGGAGGAGTGCCTGGCGGTCCGAGCCATCGGGGACCTCGATCGGCGGACCGAAGACGTGGATCTTGCGGAGGTCCTCGATCTGCGGTTCGACCGACGACCACAGCATGTCGATGAGGTCATCCGTCATGTGGAACGGGATCTTCGCGACCTGGGCGATCAAAGGCGCCTGGAATCCGCGGTAGTAGCTGGTGTGCTCGAGGAAGGTGCCGACCGGGAAGTCGCCGTAGCTCAGGTGGGCGATCTGGCCCTCCGCGATGGGCTTCGACACGGCGGCCGTCGCGAGGTCGTTGAGTTTGTCGTAGCTTCCGACCGGATCGGTGCCGAGCAGCTCACCCTTCCAGTTGTCGCCGACCTCATCCATGGTCTTGCCGGCGATCACGTCGGGCACCCACGCCTCATCCTTGGCGTGGTTGGCGACGAGGCCGACCATCGTCGTGGTCTTGTTGGTGCTCCACTCGGCGGGAACCGCCAGCGCCAGGATCGCCGGCGTGAACTGGTCGATCACCTCGCGCAGAGCGGCGTCGGAGGCCAGAAAGAGCTGCTGTTCGGTCGTGAGGTCGGTCATAGCGACAAGTTAGCAGCGGGTGGTGTCGGTCACCCGGGCAAATGCGCCCGTTTGGGACAAAAATGCCCGCGCGCGCAGGCGAATTTGTCCCAAACGGGCAGAATTGCGCCGGACCGTCTTCTCGACAGACCGCAGGCGCAGGAGGAGACTTGGAGCCACCGTTCTCTGTAATCAGGAGGCATACATGACCGCATCATCCATCGAAGGCTTTCTGCCCGTTCTCTCCGCGGGACGCCATAGGAATGCGAAGCGCGGTGCCTGCTTCATGGAGTACGCGTCGTACCTCGCGGGTGAGCGCTGGAGCGACCGCCCGGCGTGCACGCATCCGTCACTTGCCTCGCTCGCCCGGCTCGTCAATGACCTCACCTCCGACGACGCCCGCGGGGGCCTCAGCCAGCTGATCCCGTCGGTCGTCGGTCTCACCGGTGACGATCCCCGCATCCCGGTCCTGCTCTCGGTACTTGGTGCCTCAAGCGCGCTGCCGATTGCCAGCAGCATGCGCCAGGGCGCTCTCGCGACCGGACTCATTCGTTGCGAGCAGCTACTCGAGCAGTGGGAGGGTCCGGAGGTGGAGCGGGCGCGGATGCGCATCCGCGCGGCATTCCTCATGGCGCCCGGCACCGAGGCGTGGGCCAAGGACTTCATCGACCAGGTGTCGCCCCGCGGCGCCCAAATACTCGTCGTCAACGACGAGGCGCTGCTGCGAACCGCGGCGATCGGCATCGCCGACGCGTGTGTGCTCGACGCCGACGAGCGGTTGGCCAGGCTGCTCGAGTCGGCCATTGACGAGTGCGTCGAAATCGTGCATCCGGTGTCGATCGAGGAGCGCGTCCCCGCCCTCGTCTAGGCGCTGGCTGCCCTAGATAGACTTCTCGACGGACACAATCCGTATCGAGAAGGAGTAACACCGTGCCAGGAGAGAACCTCACCAGAGTCGAAGCCCAGGGTCGCAAGGCCATTGTGGATGTCGCCAGTTATGAGGTCGCTCTCGACCTGACGACCGGCGACAAGACGTTCGGATCGACCACGACGGTGACGTTCTCCGCCACTTCAGGTTCGTCGACATTCATCGACGCCATTACCGATTCCGTTCACTCCGTGATTCTCAACGGCGACCTGCTCGACCCGTCCGTCGTCAGCGACGGCGTCCGCATCCAGCTCGACAACCTGAAGGCCGAGAACGTGCTCGTCGTCGAGGCGGATGCCGCGTACACGAACACCGGCGAGGGCCTGCACCGCTTCGTCGACCCGGTCGACAACGAGGTGTACCTCTACTCGCAGTTCGAGGTTCCGGACAGCCGCCGCGTCTTCGCCGTGTTCGAGCAGCCCGACCTGAAGGCGACCTTCCAGTTCACTGTCACCGCGCCAGCCGCGTGGAAGGTCATCAGCAACTCGCTCACCCCCGAGCCCGTAAACAACGGCGATTCGAAGACCTGGACGTTCGACACGACGCCCGTGCTCTCGAGCTATGTGACCGCCCTAATCGCTGGCCCGTACGAGGTCGTCGAGAGCGACCTGACGTCCCGCGACGGCCGCACCATCCCGCTCGCGATCTACTCGCGCAAGTCACTCACGGAGTTCGTCGACGCCTCATACATCTTCGACATCACCCGCAAGGGCTTCGAGTTCTACGAGGACAAGTTCGACTACGCATACCCGTTCGACAAGTACGACCAGCTCTTCGTCCCCGAGTTCAACGCCGGCGCCATGGAGAACGCGGGAGCCATCACCTTCACCGAGGCGTATGTATTCCGGTCCAAGGTCTCCGACGCGATGAAGGAACGCCGGGTCATCACGATCCTGCACGAGCTCGCCCACATGTGGTTCGGCGACCTCGTCACCATGAAGTGGTGGAATGACCTCTGGCTCAACGAGTCCTTCGCCGAGTGGGCGTCTGCGATGGCGTCCGCGGAGGTCACCGAGTGGACCGAGGCGTGGACGACCTTCGCGATGATGGAGAAGAGCGCCGCGTACCGCCAGGACCAGCTGCCGTCCACGCATCCCGTCGTGGCAACCATCAACGACCTCGAGGATGTCCAGGTCAACTTCGACCACATCACCTACGCCAAGGGTGGCTCGGTCATCAAACAGCTCGTCGCCTGGGTCGGCCTCGACGCCTTCTACGCCGGAGTGGCCGCGTACTTCAAAAAGCACAAGTACGGCAACACCGAGCTCAAAGACCTCCTCGCCGAACTGGAGACGACCTCCGGCCGTGAGCTCACCGGATGGTCGAAGGTCTGGCTGGAGACTGCCGGAGTCAACACGCTGCGTCCGTCCATCGAGACGGACGCGAATGGCGTGATCACGAGCTTCGACATCCTGCAGACCGCCGAGGCCGACTACTCGACGATCCGCCCGCACCGCCTCGCAGTCGGCTTCTATGACCTGAAGGACGGCAAGCTCGTTCGCGTTCACCGCGTCGAGCTGGATGTCGCGGGCGAGCGCACGACGGTCGCCGAACTCGTCGGCCAGAAGAAGCCGGCACTCGTGCTGCTCAACGACGACGACCTCGCCTACGCGAAGATTCGCCTCGACGACCAGTCGCTCGCGGTCGCCACTGAGCACCTGAGGGATATCGACGACGCCCTCGCCCGGGCTCTGGTCTGGGGCGCGGCCTGGGATGCGATGCGCGACGGCGAGACCCCGGCGAGCGACTACGTCGATCTGGTGCTCGACAACATCGCGAGTGAAACCGAATCGACGACCATCCGGGTCACGCTCTCACAGCTGCAGACCGCGGCGCGGTTCTACGTCGCCCCGGCCAAACGCGACGCCACGATCGCAAGGGTCGGCGACGCGCTCTGGGCGCTGGCACAGGAGGCGGAGGCGGCATCCGACGAGCAGTTCCAGTTCGTGAAGGTGTTCGCCGCCATCGCCTCAACGCCGGCACACGTTGCCGCCCTTCAGGCACTGCGCGTAGGCACGAGCCCCCTGAAGGGTCTGGAAATCGACGCGGACCTCGACTGGGAGCTGCTGGAGGGCCTCGTGCTCAATGGCGCGGCGGGCCAGGCCGAGATCGACGCAGCACTTCTGGGCGACAACACGGCCAACGGCCAGCAGTCCGCGGCGCGTGCGACGGCGACCATCCCGACGGCCGCCGCCAAGAAGGCGGCATTCGATTCGCTGGTGACCAAGGACGACCAGTCCAACGTCATAGTCCGCAGCATCGGTGTCGGCTACACGCACACCAACGATCCGTCCTCGCTCGCCGGTCAGGTCGCGCCATACTTCGACGCGATCACGACGATCTGGAAAACCCGCAGCTACAAAATCGCGGAGTACATCGTCTTCGGTCTGTACCCGACCCCGCTCGTCTCGCAGGAACTCGCCGACGCGACGAAGGCGTGGCTTGCCGCGAATCCGGAAATTCCCGCGCTGCGTCGTCTCGTCACCGAGAACCTTGCCGGGGTCGAGCGCGCGCTGCTGGCGCAGGCGAAGGATGCCTAACCGGTCAGCTCGGGGGTTTACCCGATAGCTTGCGTTCAGCCGGGTTAGGTAAGGTCAAAAGCATGCGGGAGAAATCGTGATCGAGGCCATCGGCCTGACCAAGCGTTACGGCCAGAAGACGGCTGTTGACGGCATCAATTTTCAGGTCCAACCGGGTCGGGTGACGGGCTTCCTCGGCCCGAACGGCGCCGGCAAGTCGACCACGATGCGGATGATTGTCGGCCTCGACCGGCCCACCTCCGGGACGGTGACGCTCAACGGCAAGCAGTATGCCGACCTTAAGGCTCCGTTGCACGAGGTCGGCGTGCTGCTGGACGCCAAAGCCGTTCACACCGGACGCAGCGCCTACAACCACCTCCGCGCTATGGCGGCGACCCACGGCATCGGAAGCAAGCGTGTCGACGAGGTCATCGCGCTGACCGGACTCGAGTCGGTAGCGCGCAAGCGGGTCGGCGGATTCTCGCTCGGCATGGGCCAGCGCCTCGGCATGGCCAGCGCCCTGCTCGGGGATCCGAGCATCCTGATTCTGGACGAGCCGGTCAACGGCCTCGACCCCGAGGGCGTCATCTGGGTGCGCACGCTCGCGCGCCACATGGCAGCACAGGGCCGCACAGTCTTCCTCTCCTCGCACCTGATGAGTGAGATGGCGCAGACCGCCGACCAGATCATCGTGCTCGGGCGTGGCAGGGTCATTGCTGATGCGCCCGTCGCCGACATCATCGCGCTTGCGGCCGGCAACGCCGTACGGGTTCGCACGCCCGACGCGGACCGGTTCGCGAAGGAGCTGGCAGGCACGGATGTGACCGTCAGCGTCACCGAGCCCGACCTGATCGTCGTCAACGGACTTGCCGCCGCACGCATCGGCGAACTCGCCGCCAGCTCGCGCGTCGTGCTGCACGAACTGACGCCCCTCGCCGGCTCGCTCGAGGACGCCTACCTGGCCCTCACCGAGGACGACGTCGAGTACCACGCTTCGGATATTGAGGACACGAAATGACCACGGCCACGCTCCCGCGCACGTCGCGACTCACCTTCGGCGGCATCCTCAAGTCCGAATTCATCAAGCTGTTCACGCTGCGATCCACCTTCTGGTGCATCCTGATTGTGGTCGTCCTGTCCGTGGGAATCGGGCTGATCATCGCGACGGTCAACCCGCCCGCGCGTGCAGGAGTTCCCGCCGCCGGGCCGCTCACGGTCGCGGCGCAGCAAGCTGACGCGGTCAGCTACGCGACAGCGGGCTCGCAGATTGGCGAGCTCGTACTGGCCGTGCTCGGTGCCCTTGTCATTACGGGTGAATACGGGACCAGCATGATCCGATCGACGCTGGCCGCCGTTCCGAAGCGCCTTCCTGCGCTGATCGCCAAGGCACTAGTCCTGGCAATCACCGCCTTCGTCGTTGGAGTCGTCTCGATCTTTGGAACGGCAGCGATCATCTTCCCGCTGCTCCCCGGTACGAAGAAGATCCATCCGGACTGGACCGACTGGCACGTGCTCGAGTCGCTGATGGGTGGAGCACTGTACCTCGTGCTCGTCGCGCTAATCGCCTTCTGCATCGGCGCCATCATCCGCAACAGCGCGGGCGGAATCGCCGCAGCGCTGGGACTCATCCTTGTCCTCCCCGGACTGGTTGGTCTCATCGGAGGGTTGACCCAGATCACCTGGATCGAGAACATCGCCAATTTCCTTCCATCCGCGGTCGGAGGCAACCTCTCGCACTACACCGGCACCAAAACCCAGGTCGTCAGCGGAATCATCTCACTCGACCGACTCGACAGCGGGCTCGTGCTGCTCGCCTGGTTCGTGGTGCTGTTCGTCGTGGCAGCGGTGCTGCTCAAGCGACGGGATGCCTAGAACCAGCCGTTAGGCGCGTACTACCAGCCGCGAGCCATCAGCGTCACGAGCGTGACGGACACGCTGACGGTGATCGCGTGACGGACGAGAATCCAGCGAACGCGGTAGCCGAGCAGCGACTGTGTCGGCGAGAGCGTTGCGAGTGAGCGATACCGCGCGGCGGTAGACGGGTCGTTGCGCGCGATCAGGAGCGGGAATCCGCTGACCGAGCGAAGACCCAGCATGCAGGCCCACACGGCGATGGCGACGACGACCAGCGTGAGCATCGGGCTGCCGTGGCGGCTCGCAGGCAGGCTGAGATCGGAAAGTATGGCGGCGGATGCGGCGGCTGCCGAAATCAGCCAGGAGCCGGCGCGAAGGCGAGTGCGGGCGGCCGCGAGGGTGGTCCAGTCGAGGCCCAGCATTTTGGCGCGCATTTCCACGTCGGGCTGTCGGCTGAGACGGCGACCAAGGTCGCGATCAGGAAGGCGAACATCACCAATGGTTGGTGGTGCCCAGTTGTGTTCTGCCTGCATTGCCACTCCCCCGTAGAGTTCCCCGCTGCCTCACGTTATCTCCGTTGCCTACGGGGGCGGTATCCCACATAAGGGGGCACTCGGACGCGGGCCAAATAGACTAGGCGAGCAATGTCAGACGATAGGAATCCGCTTACTCTGCGCTCCAGCGAGCACGGCGAGGCGGTCGCCGGCAACTTCTGGCGCGAGGTCGGCGGGCGTCCGACCTTCGAGAAACTGGTTCGCACCTTCTATGCGGGCGTCGCGACCGACGACCTCCTGCGCCCGATGTATCCGGAGGCGGATCTCGAGGGCGCCATCCAGCGTCTCACCGGCTTCCTGGAGCAGTACTGGGGTGGCCCGGGAACGTACAGCGAGCAGCGCGGACATCCGCGGCTCCGGATGCGGCACCAACCATTCAAGATCAATCCCGCCGCGCGGGATCGCTGGCTGCTTCACATGCGCACCGCCGTCGATTCGCTCGAGTTGCCGCCTCTCCAGGACGCCACACTCTGGGGCTACCTCGACCGCGCCGCGTTCGCGATGGTCAACACCTTCGACGACTAGTTGTTAACGGCGTAGTGGAGATAGACGACGCCGGACGTGAAGTGTCGCTCCTCTAACAGCGACAGGTCGAAGCGCACGTCGACGGGCAGCGCTTGAAGGCCCCCGCCGACAATCACCGGTGACAGGAACAGTTCGACCTCGTCGATCAGGCCGGCACGGAAGGCTTCCGCGGCGAGGGTTGCGCCGCCGATCTGAAGGTCCTCGGCCGACGATTCCTTGACGGCCTGGACTTCCGCCGGATCGAAGGTGCGCTCCAGTCGGGTGAGTCGAGTTCCGACCGAGTGCAGGCCGGCCGAGTACACGATTTTGCTGGTGTGGCTCCAGATTTTCGCGAAATCCTTGACGACGCGTGGTTCGGTCGTGGTATCTCACGTCTCCCAGACCGACATGGTCTCGTACATTCGTCGACCGAACAGGAAGGTGCCGACGCGGTTCAGGCTGGTGTTGACGAACTCGTGCACCTCTTCGTCTGGGGCCGTGAAGTCGAAACTTCCGGACCCGTCCTTCGTGTACCCGTCGACCGAGGTGTGCGCGGCGTAGATGAGCTTTCCCATCCACCCAGTGTTCCAGCTAGCGTGCCCTCGCCACCACGGTTCGTGCGTGGCGCAGCACCGGCTCGTCGACCATTCGACCCTCGAAGGTGAATACACCGTGCTCGGTTGCCGCGGCCTCGAGCAGCGCGCGGGCGTGCCGGACCTCCTCCTCCGATGGCGCGTACGCATCACGAATCGTGGCGACCTGGCTGGGATGGATGCACGCGGTCGCCGCGAAGCCGGAGGCGGCGGCATCCTGCGCCTCCATGCTGAGGCCGGCGAGGTCGGCGATGTCCAGGTAGACCGAATCGATCACCGCGGTGTCGTTAGCGGCACCCGCGAGCAGCACGGACGAGCGCGCGAATCGGGCCACGTCGCGGTAGGTGCCGTCTGCGTGCCTGCTGGAGGTTCCCCCGATGGATGCGACCAGATCCTCGGCGCCCCACATGAGCGCAACCACGTGCTCGACAGCGGCGATCTCGTCGACCGCCAGAATGCCCGCGGCGGTCTCACACAGGGCAATCACGTCGTAGCCGTGCAGCGCTGCGATCTCTGCGGCGCTCGACGCCTTCGGCAGCATCAGGCGGCGGTAGGGGGTCTTCGCGAGCGCGGCCAGGTCGGGCTCGAAGTCGTCGGTGGAGAAACCGTCGATCCGCACGATGACTCGCTCCGGATTGAGGGGATTCGCCACCAGGGCGGCCCTTCCGGCGTCCTTGTCGGCGGCCGCGACGGCATCCTCGAGGTCGAGGATGACCGCATCCGCCCGCTCGAGCGCCTTCATGTATCGCTCCGGACGATCCGCCGGACAGAACAGGATGGCCGGCCCGAGGTCGAACACGGCCCTGTTCATCATCACGGCCGGGCCCCGACGCACCAGACCAGTGCACTGCGTGATGTGGTGCCGACGAGGACACCGTCCTGGTTCACGGCGCGGTGGGTCATTGTGACGATGCCCTGACCGGGACGTGACGACGAGAGCCGCTTCTCATCGATCGTGGTCTCGAAGTAGAGGGTGTCGCCGATGAAGACGGGGGCCGGAAACTCGACCCCCGTGAACCCGAGATTCGCCACGAGTGTGCCCTGCGTCAGCTGGGCGACGGATGCCCCAACCATCGACGACAGCGTAAACATCGAGTTCACGAGACGCTGGCCGAACGGCTGGGTCGCGGCCCACGCCGCATCCAGGTGCAGCGCCTGAGTATTCATGGTGAGGGTCGTAAACAGCGAGTTGTCGCCCTCGGTGATGGTGCGACCCGGACGATGCAGGTAGCGCGTCCCGACCTCGAACTCCTCGAAGTAGAGGCCGCGCTGCTCGACGACGTTCTCGTTGCTTGGCTTCTCTTCGCTCACAGAGTGCTCCCGGGTCGAACCAATTCTGGCGGAATCCGCAAGGGAGCGCCCGTCGCCTCGACGACAGTCGAGATGCTCACGCCCGGGGCAAGCTCGCGTAGGACGAGCGACCGGGCGCGATCGGGCTTCTGCTCGAACTCGATGATCGCGAGATCCGTGATGATGCGATCGACGCATTCTGTGCCGATCACCGGGAGCGCGCAGCGCGCGACGATGCGCGGGCGACCTCGCCAGTCGGTGTGCTCCATCATCACGACAACACGCCCACCCTCGAAGTCGAGACCCTCGAGATCGTCGCGGCCGTCCTCGTTGGCGAGGTCACCGCTCGCCGACACCTGAAGGGCACCAAAGACGGCGACATCCGTATGGTGTGCGTCGATCGCATCCTTGCCGGGGTACGAACTACCGCCGAGTCTGCCTCTCTCGAAATGAAGAACCAACTCGGCCTGCTCCGTCGTCACCCTAGAACCCGAGCTCGCGGCTGATGACCATCAGCTGAACTTCGGTTGTGCCCTCTCCGATCTCGAGGATCTTCGAGTCCCGGTAGTGGCGCGCGACCGGGCTCTCATTGAGGAACCCGTACCCGCCGAAGATCTGGGTCGCGTCGCGAGCGTTGTCCATCGCGGCCTCGCTGCAGATGAGCTTGGCGAGGCTCGCCTGCATCTTGAACGGCTGGCCTGCGACGATCCGGCGGGCGGCATCGTAGTAGGCGAGGCGAGCGGCGTGAACGCGGGCCTGCATGCGTGCGATCTTGAAGGAGATGTGCTGGTTTTCGCCGATCGGATGACCGAAGACATTGCGGCTCTTCGCGTACTTGAGCGACTCCTCGAGGCAGCCCTGTGCGGCTCCGGTGCAGAGCGCGGCGAAGGCGACGCGCCCCTCGTCGAGGCTCTCCAGGAAGTTTGCGAATCCGCGACCCTGCTCGCCCAGGATGTTTTCTTGCGGCACGTGAACGTCGCGGAAGGTCAGCGGATGCGTGTCCGACGTGTGCCAGCCGACCTTGTCGTAGCTCGGTTCGACGGTGAAGCCGGGAGTCCCACTGGGCACGATGATGGCGCTCAGCTCCTTCTTGACGCTGCCGTCCTTGCGCTTCGACTCACCCGTCACGGCCAGCACCGACACAACACTGGTGATCTTTGACCCGGAGTTGGTGATGAACTGCTTCGTCCCGTCGATGATCCACTCGCCGCCCTCGAGGCGTGCGGTCGTCTTCGTGCCACCGGCATCCGACCCGGCATCCGCCTCGGTCAGGCCGAAACCGGCGAGCGCGCGTCCGGCGGCCAGATCGGGCAGCCAACGCAGCCGCTGCTCCTCCGAGCCGTTTCGGAAGATGGGCATCATCCCAAGGCCGACGCCCGCTTCGAGCGTTACACCGATCGACTGGTCGGCGCGGCTCAGCTGCTCGATGGCGAGGCACAACTGGAAGTAGTCCTTGCCGCGACCGCCATACTCGCGCGGGAACGGGAGGCCGAACAGCCCCATCTCGCCCATCTGCGCGATGATCTGGTACGGCAGCTCGCGCTTGGTGTCGTATTCGTACGCGGCGGGGGCGACGACATTGTCGGCGAAGTCGCGAACCTCGTCGCTGAGCTTCTGCTCTTCATCAGTGAGCCCGTACTCGGCGGACTTCTCGAGAGTGATTCCGTAGGTCATGCTGCTGCTCCTTCGTGAGGCCATATTCATCCGACAGCGCGGACTCGTGCAACGACCTGGTCGAGTGAGACCAGTTCGCCTTGGGAAACGTCGATGGTGACGACGCCGTCTGTTGGGGCGAGCATTTTGTGCTCCATTTTCATTGCTTCGATGGTGACGAGAAGTTGTCCTGCGCTGACCGATTCACCCGTGCCGACCGCTACCGCGACTACCGTCCCCGGCATCGGCGTGCGGATGTCTGGGGCGACGGCGCCTGCGACGCGATCCAGTCCGGCACGGTGCTCCGCCAGCCGCTGCTCGCTCGTGAGGATGGCCAGGTCGTGACTGGCGTCGGCGGTGGAGATCCAGATTCTGTCGTCGGTCTCGAGAACGGTTGCCGTCGTGGTTTCGCCGTCGAGCTGCAGGCGAACGGATGCGCCGTCGCGACTAAGCGAAGCCGGCCGGGCCTCGGCGCCCCCGATCGCGAGGGTGCCGTCGAGTACCGCGACGTCGGTGATGTCGTCGCCGCTCCGGAAGCGGTACGACGCCGCGCGATGGTCGCCGACGCGCCAGCCGCGATACGCGGTCCACGGCGTCCCTGTCGGAGCCGCGGCCTCCCGCTCGAGCGCTGCGATGGCGAATTCCGCGTCGCTCGGGTCCCGGTAGGCGAACTCGGTGCGCTCAATGAGTCCGGTGTCGAGTCGCCCCTCGCGCACCGCCGGGTCGGCCAGCAGCCCGCGCAGGAACTCTCGGTTCGTACGCACGCCGAGAACGACGGTCTCCGCGAGCGCCGCATCCAGCCGTCGAAGAGCCTCGTCGCGATCGGCCCCGAAGCCGACGATCTTGGCGAGCATGGGGTCGTAGTCCGCCCCGACGACCAGGCCGTAAACGAGCGCGCTGTCGACGCGGATGCCCGTCCCGGCGGCCTCGCGCAGGTAGCCGACCGTGCCCGTCGACGGTAGGAACCCGCGCGCCGGATCCTCGGAGTAGAGCCGAGCCTCAATCGCGTGTCCGGTCAGCGTCACGTCGTCCTGCCCGAACCCGAGCGGCTCGCCCGCCGCAATCCGCAGCTGCTGCTCGACCAGGTCGAGCCCGGTCACCAGCTCGGTCACGGGATGCTCGACCTGCAGGCGCGTGTTCATCTCCATGAAGAAGAAGTCGTCGGGCGCGGCATCCGAGACGAGGAACTCGACGGTGCCCGCTCCCCGGTAGTCCACACTCCTCGCGACCTCGCAGGCCGCTTCGCCCATGCGAGAGCGCTGCGCGGGCGTCAGGAGCGGCGAAGGAGCCTCCTCGATGATCTTCTGGTGCCGGCGCTGAAGGGAGCACTCCCGCTCGCCCAGGTGCACGACGGTGCCGTTGCCATCGGCGAGGACCTGGACCTCGATGTGCCGCGGGCGGTCGACGTACCGTTCGAGCAGCAGGGTGTCGTCGTCGAACGCCGTCTTCGCGACTCGTCGCGCGCCGGCAATCGACTCCGGAAGCTCCTCGGCCGTCGTGACCACCGTCATGCCCTTGCCGCCGCCACCCGCGGACGGCTTGATGAGCAGCGGATAGCCGACGCCCTGCGCCGCCGCGATGAGGTCGGCGTCAGTCATCCCGGCCGCCCCGGCGCCCGCGATGATGGGGACGCCGCGGGCAGCGACATGATCTTTCGCGCGAATCTTGTCGCCCATGACGTCGATCGCGCCGACCGGCGGGCCGACGAACACGATTCCGGCATCGGCACAGGCACGGGCGAAGTCGGCGTTCTCGGACAGGAATCCGTAGCCGGGATGGATGGCCGCGGCGCCGGTCAGCTTGGCGGCCGCAATCAGTGCCGGGATGCTGAGGTAGCTGAGCTGGGCTGCGGCGGGACCGATTCGCACGGCGACATCGGCCATCCCGACATGGCGGGCGTCGGCATCCGCGTCGCTGTAGACCGCGATCGAGCGGATACCGAGGCGGCGCAGCGTCTCGATGATGCGGCAGGCGATCTCGCCGCGATTGGCAACCAAAACCGAACTAAACACGGGTCACATCCGAAACAGCCCGAAGGCGGGTTCGGGAAGCGGGGTCGCCGCGCACAACTCGAGCGCGAGGCCGAGGATCGCGCGGGTGTCTTTCGGGTCGATGATGCCGTCGTCCCAGAGTCGGGCGGTCGAGTAGTAGGGGCTGCCCTGGGTCTCGTACTGCTCGCGGATCGGATCGGCGAACGCGGACTCATCGTCCGCGCTCCAGGTCTCGCCCCCGCTTTCGACCTGCTCGCGGCGAATCGTCGACAGAACGGATGCCGCCTGCGCTCCCCCCATGACGGAGATCCGGCTGGCCGGCCACATCCACAGGAATCGGGGGTCGTAGGCGCGACCGCACATCGAGTAGTTGCCTGCGCCGAACGATCCGCCGATGACGACGGTGAGTTTGGGGACGCGGGTGGTTGCAACGGCGGTCACCATCTTGGCCCCGTGTTTGGCTATGCCGCCCGCCTCCGCGTCGCGTCCCACCATGAAGCCGGAGATGTTTTGCAGGAACAGCAGCGGGACACCCCGCTGATCGCACAGCTCGATGAAGTGCGCGCCCTTCTGTGCGGACTCGCTGAACAGCACGCCGTTGTTCGCGATGATGCCGATCGGATGACCGTGCAGGTGCGCGAACCCGGTGACGAGCGTCGTTCCGTACTCCGGCTTGAATTCGGCGAACTCGCTCGCATCCACCAGGCGGGCAATCACCTCGCGCACGTCGTAGGGGCTCTGCACATCCGTCGGCACCACTCCGTAGAGCTCGTCCGGGTCGGCGACCGGCTCCCGGCTGTCGATGACGGTCCAGGCCGGCTCGGCCGGGCGCGGCAGGGTCGAGACGATGTCGCGGACGATGGCGAGGGCGTGGCGATCGTCGTCGGCGAGGTGATCGACGACGCCCGAGACGCGGGCGTGCAGGTCGCCGCCGCCGAGTTCCTCGGCCGTGACAATCTCGCCGATCGCCGCCTTCACCAGGGGCGGTCCGCCGAGGAAGATGGTGCCCTGCCCGCGCACGATGACCGTTTCGTCGCTCATCGCGGGGACGTATGCGCCACCGGCGGTGCAGGATCCCATGACGGAGGCGATCTGCGGGATCCGCTCCGCCGACATGCGCGCCTGGTTGGAGAAGATGCGGCCGAAATGCTCTGCATCCGGGAACACCTCATCCTGCATCGGCAGGAACGCGCCCCCCGAGTCGACGAGGTAGATGCACGGAAGCCGATTCTGGAGCGCGACCTGCTGGGCGCGAAGATGCTTCTTGACGGTCAGCGGGTAGTAGGTGCCGCCCTTCACCGTCGCGTCGTTGGAGATGACGAGAACGGGTCTCCCGTGTACGAGTCCCACCCCCGTGACGATTCCGGCCCCGGGCGCCTCGTCGCCATACAGGCCGTTCGCCGCGAGCGGTGAGAGTTCGAGAAAGGGACTACCGTCATCGAGCAGCTCGTCGATGCGCTCGCGCGGCAAAAGCTTGCCGCGCGCCACGTGACGCTCGCGAGACTTCGCCGGGCCGCCGAGAGCCGTTGTGGCGAGACGCTGCCTCAGCTCGGCGACGAGGAGACGCTGCGATTCGTCATTTGCGCGGAACGCCCGATCATTCCGATCCACGCGACTACCGAGCGTCTCCATCGACCGTTCTTCCCTTGGTTCAGTTAGTCGTAACTAACTGACTTTAGGTTAGTGTAGATTAACTGAGATGTCCAGCATGGTCACCACCCGCGAGCAAGCGAAAGCCGATCGACGGTCTGCCCTGCTCCACTCCGCGGCCGCACTGTTTGCCGAGCGAGGATTCGAGCGAGTCTCGCTCGAAGACCTCGGTGCGGCCGTCGGCGTGAGCGGCCCCGCGGTGTATCGGCATTTCGCCAACAAGCAGGCCGTGCTCGCCGCACTGCTGATCGACGTATCCCGCGAACTGGTGGCCGGCGCCGACTCGGTGATCGCATCGTCCGCGGATGCGACATCAACTCTTCGATCGCTCATCGCCTTCCACGTGGACTTCGCGCTCTCCAATGCGGACGTCATCGTCGTGCAGGACCGCGACCTCGGCAGCCTGGGAACACCCGATCGTGACGTGGTGCGCTCCCTTCAGCGCGGCTACATCGAGGCCTGGGTCGGCGTGCTCGCAACCATCCATCCGGCGACATCGACGGCCGAATTACGCATCCGCGCCCGCGCGACTTTCGGGCTCATCAACTCCACGCCGCACAGTGCACGCACGTCGCCAAAGGCCGCCGTGCGCACTCTGCTCGAGTCGATGGCGCTGGCCGCGCTCACCTCCCCGTAGCTTTCGCGTGGCCACGGGAGCAAATCCCGGCCAGACTGGTACTGATATGAGTACTCAGGATCCGAAACACCAAGCCGCCGTCGCCGCCGCCGCCGACACCGCCGAGTCGGTACTACCGCTGTTCGAGGCGCATAGACCCGACGACCAGCGTCCCCGACTTGCCATCGAAGCGGCTCGGGGCTGGGTACGCGGCGAGGTATCGGTCGGCGAGGCACGAACCGCCGCGTTCGGCGCCCAGGCCGCCGCTCGCGCATCCACCGATCCCGCGGCGAAGAGTGCGGCGCGATCCGCGGGACACGCCGCCGCGACTGTCCACGTCGCATCGCACGCACCGCACGCGACCAAGTACGCCGAGCTGGCGCGTGCAGGCGTCGCCGACTAGCGACTAGACCAGGGTCAGCGCGATTCCGGGGTTCGAGAGGATCGCACCGACATCGACCAGGAACTTTGCGCCCTGCTCGCCGTCGACGAGCCGGTGATCGAACGTCAGGCTCAGCGTCAGGACGTCGCGAAGCGCGATCTCGTTGCGGTACTCCCACGGACGCCTGCGGGCGACACCGAGCGCGAGGATGGCCGCCTCGCCCGGGTTCAGGATGGGCGTTCCCGCATCCACGCCGAATACTCCGACGTTGGTGATTGAGATCGTGCCGCCACTCAGCGCTTTTGGCGTGGTGGTGCCGGCCCGAGCGGTCTCGGCGAGGTTTGCGATTGCCGTCGTCAGCTCGGAGAGGTTGAGCAGGTCGGCATCCGGGATGTTGGGTACCATCAGCCCACGCGGAGTCGCCACGGCGATACCGAGGTTGACGTAGCCGAACTCGATGATCTCCTGCGCCGCCTCATCCCACTTCGAGTTGAGGGTCGGATGGTCGGCTAGCGCGAGGCAGACCGCCTTGGCCGTCATGGCGAGCACGTTGATCTTCTGCGCCGTGCGCTGACGAAGCTGCGACACGAGATCGACGGTTGCTGTGACATCGATCGTGACGAACACCGTGGCCTGCGGCGACGCGGTGATGCTGCGTACCATCGCCTCTGCGGTCGCCTTGCGCATGCCCTTGATCGGAATGCGCGTTTCGCGCGGACGCGTTCCGCGTGCGGCCTTCGACTCGTCGGCGGTGCGAGCCACGCTGACGGGGGCGTCGCCCACCGGAGTTGCAGTGGATGCAGCGGCCTGGACGTCGGTGCGCGTGATGAGGCCGTCGTCGCCGGTCGGTGTGACCGTCGCGAGGTCGATGCCGAGGTCGCGCGCGAGCTTGCGGACGGGCGGGGTAGTGCGGATGGGACCGGATGCGACGGGAGGCAGTTCGACCGCACGGACAACCTCGGGTCGAGTAGCCGTCGACGAAGGAGGCGGCGTTATCGAGACCGGCAGTGCACTTGCACCCCGCGACTTGCGCTTCGGACGGTTGTCGTTCTCGACGGTGGGGCCGTAGCCGACGAGCACGGAGTTGCGCTCGACCGGGGCATCCGCCTCGTCGGTCAGATCGAAGGCGACGATCCGCGAACCGACAGTAACCGTCGTGCCGGCCTCGACATAGAGCTTCGAGATCGTGCCCGCGAACGGCGACGGCAGTTGCACGATCGCCTTGGCCGTCTCGACCTCCGCGATCGGCTGGTTGAGTTCGACTAACTCCCCGACGGTGACGTGCCAGGCGACGAGTTCGGACTCGGTGAGACCCTCGCCCAGGTCGGGCATCGAGAAATCGGTGCTCATCGTGCGGTCCACCCGGTCAGCGAGTTCTCCCGGCCCATGACCCGATCGACGGCGTCGAGCATGCGGTCGAGGTCTGGCACGAAATGCTCCTCGAGCTTGGCCGGCGGGTAGGGCGTGTTCAGTCCGGTCACCCGCTGCGGCGGAGCCTCGAGGCTGTAGAAGCAGCGGTCGGTGATGACCGCGGCGATCTCCGCGCCGAGCCCGCCGAACTGGGCGGCCTCGTGCACGATGACGGCCCGACCGGTCTTGTTGACCGAGTCCTCGACCGTGTCGAAGTCGATGGGAGCGAGAGAGCGCAGGTCGATGACCTCGATCGAGATGCCCTCGTCCGTCGCCGCCTCGGCGGCATCGAGCGCGGTCGCGACGAGAGGTCCGTAGGCGATGAGGGTCACATCCGTGCCTTCGCGCGCGACGCGAGCCTTGTCGAGCGGCAACGGCACCTCCTCGAGGTCGACCTCACCCTTGGACCAGTAGCGACGCTTGGGCTCGAAGTAGATGACCGGATCATTCGACGCGATGGCCATGCGGATCATCGAGTATGCGTCCTGGGGCGTCGACGGGGTCACAACGCGCAGGCCGGCGGTGTGCGCAAAGTACGCCTCCGGGGACTCCGAGTGGTGCTCCACCGAGCCGATCGCACCGCCGTACGGCACGCGAAGGGTCAGCGGAACGGTGACCGCACCGTTGGTGCGCGCGTGCAGCTTGGCCACCTGGGCGACGATCTGGTCGAACGCCGGGTAGATGAATCCGTCGAACTGGATCTCGCAGACGGCGCGGTACCCGCGGAAGGCAAGCCCGATCGCGGTGCCGACGATTCCGGACTCGGCGAGCGGGGTGTCGACGACGCGCTCCGCGCCGAACTCGTGCTTGAGACCGTCGGTCACGCGGAACACGCCACCGAGCTCGCCGATGTCCTCGCCCATCAGCAGGACGTGGTCGTCATCCGTGAGGGCCCGTCGCAGACCCGCTCCGATCGCCTTCGCGAGCGTCATCTGGGTCATCTAGTGCCACCCTCGAACTGTGCCATTTTCATCGAGTGCCCCCCTCGATGTACGACAAGTACGCGGCATATTCGCGCTTCTGGCGCTCGAGACCGGAGTGCGGCTCGGCGTAGACGTTGTCAAAGATGGTCATCGGCTCGGGATCCTCGAGCGCGATGCAGGCGGCGCGGAACCGCTTGGCCGCGTCATCCTCTGCGGCCTTCACCGCTGTGCGAACGTCATCGGTGAGTATCCCCTGGTCGTCGAGGTATCGCTCGAGACGCTGGATCGGGTCCTTCGCGGCCCACTCCTCGCGCTCGCCTAGGTCTTCGTAGCGGGACGGGTCATCCGATGTGGTGTGCGGCCCCATGCGGTACGTGACGGCCTCGATGAAGGTCGCGCCGCCGCCCGTGCGGGCGCGCTCGAGCGCAACGCGCATGGCCGCCATGACCGCGAGCACGTCGTTGCCATCCACGCGGATGCTCGGAATCCCGAAGCCTGGCGCGCGATCCGCGATCGGACGCACCGTCTGGACGCCGACGGGCTCCGAAATCGCCCACTGGTTGTTCTGGCAGAAGAAGATGACCGGAGCCTTGAAGCTCGCGGCGAAAATCATGGCCTCGTTGACGTCGCCCTGGCTGGTCGCACCGTCGCCGAAGTAGGCGACAGCGACGGAATCTGCGCCATCGCGCTGGACACCCATGGCGTACCCCGTTGCGTGAAGCGTCTGCGCACCGATGATGACGGCGGGCGTGGCCATGTTCACCGTGAACGGGTCCCAGCCGGAGTTCGCGGTGCCGCGCCAGACGCGTGTCATGTCCTCGAGCTGCACGCCACGCACGTAGGCGACGCCGTGCTCCCGGTAGCTGGTGAAGACGAAGTCATCCTTGCGCAGCGCACGCGCCGAACCGATCTGGGCGGCCTCCTGGCCGAGCGACGGCGGCCAGAGTCCCAGCTGCCCCTGGCGCTGGAGAGCGGTCGCCTCGTTGTCGAAACGGCGCACGACAACCATGTCCTGGTAGATGGCGATGAGGTCGTCGCCGGTGAGGTCCTCGACCCAGGTGTCGTATTCGACGGATTCGGTCCGCACGCCCTCTGGCGTCAGAAGCTGAACCGGTTCGTCGTCGATTGCCGAAGCAGTCGGTTGGGTTTTTTCGGAAAGACCAGTGCGCACGATTGCTCCCTGTGATAACGCCCCGTGGCCGATTGGTAAACCGGGAGCGAGAACGATCTCTATGACCGTAGCCGGGTAAGCCCTAAGTCGGCCCGAGCGCCATTGTTCGGGGTAGGAGTGACGTTACCGGTGCGTTATCCCCCGTGCAAGCTGACGCACAGTTGATCGCAAAGTCGGTATGTGATGCGACCCGCCGATACCGGTCGCGTTTTTGTGGCGTGGCGCACCAGATACCGAGTTTACGGGCCAAACACCCGGGAAATCAGCGGAACTCCGGGGCGATAGGCCAAGTGGACATAGCTCGGTGCATCCAGAATCACGAGATCCGCTCGCGAGCCAATCGCGAGCTCACCAATGTCGTCGCGACGAAGGGCCGCCGCGCCACCGGCGGTCGCCGCGTGCAGTGCTTCGGCCGGCGTCATCCCCATGTCGCGCACCGCAACCGCGATACAGAACGGCATGGATGAGGTGAAGCTGGAGCCCGGGTTGCAGTCGGTCGCGAGCGCGACCGTGACGCCGGCGTCGAGCAGCCTGCGGACATCCGGATACGGCTGCCGGGTCGAGAACTCGACGCCGGGGAGAAGCGTGGCAACCGTGTTGCCTGCCGCGAGCGCATCAATGTCGGCGTCGCTGAGAAACGTGCAGTGGTCGACGGATGCGGCGTCGAGCTCGACCGCCAGCCGCACTCCCCCGGATTCGCCAAGCTGGCCCGAGTGCATCCGGGCGCCGAGCCCGCGCGTGATTCCCGCCGACAGGATGGCGCGGGCCTGATCGACGTCGAATGCTCCTGCCTCGCAGAACACGTCGATCCAGCGGGCCTGCGGCGCACAGGCGTCCAGCATCGGGCCGGTAACGAGATCGACGTAGCCCGCGACGTCATCCACGAACTCGACGGGCACGACGTGAGCGCCGAGGTACGTCGTCTCGGGCGTGAGCTGTTGCGCGAGTCGCAGTGCGCGGGACTCGTCGGCCACCGTGAGCCCGTACCCGCTCTTGATCTCGACGGTCGTCGTGCCCTGCGCGCGCATCTCCGCGACGAGTCGGGTCGCGTTCGCGAGCAGCTCGTCGTCGGTTGCCGTTCGCGTCGCGGCGACCGTGCCTCGGATTCCGCCCGCCTCGTACTTCCTGCCGGCCATCCGGGCCTCGAACTCGGCTGATCGATCCCCCGCGAACATCAGGTGGCTGTGGGTGTCGACGAAGCCCGGGATGACGCAGCCGCCGCCCGCGTCTGTGCGGTCATCCGCGGCGGGCGCAGTGGGATTTTCTCCGATCCAGGCGATGCGGCCGTCGTCGATGACGAGCGCGGCGTCGCGACGTTCGCCGTCTGCCGCGACCAGCAGCCCGATGTTGCTGATGAGGGTGCTCATCGCGCGCTCAGTCCGGCGGCGGCCTCGAGCACGCAGAGGGCGACCAGGCGGACGGTCCGTCCGTCGGGGGTGTCGGCTGTCGCATCCACCTCGACGAGGTCGATCGACTCGACCGCGGGATGCGCGCCCGCCGCGCGTGCGGCCGCCCGCAGTTCGTGAGCCGCGATGCCGCCGGGAACGGATGCGGGGCACGCCGGCGCGACTGACCGGTCACAGACGTCGACGTCGAGATCGACGTGGACGGGTCCACCGGCGGATGCCGCCAGCTCGAGCGCCTCGTTCATCACGTCGGCGATCGGCCGGGTCAGGAGGGTGCCGCGACGGACGACCGTGATTCCCAGGTCTGCCGCTCGTGCCGCGTAGTCGGCGGAGTTGGCGAAGTCGGCGATACCCACCTGCACGACCCGACTGCCGGACAGGCCCACCTCGATGAGCCGGCGGACCGGTGATCCATTTGATCGTCCGTCCCGCAGGTCGTGATGGGCGTCGAGCGTGACGAGACCCGCACGGGCAATTCGATCGCCCCAGGTTCCTAGTGCCGCCGGCACCGTCGCCGCGTTGTCGCCGCCGAGGGCGACGACCAGACGGGATGCCCCAACCGCGCGCGCGACCAGCGCCGTAGCGGCATCCTCATCGCCGTCGGGGTCAATGGCATCGCCGTAGTCCGCAAATGCGAGGCCGAGCGGGCGGTCGGTGAACTCGCTGTAGTAGCGGAGCGCGGCGCGAACCGCCTGCGGCGTGACGTGGGCGTTCGACGCCGACAGCGCCGTCAAGTGTGTGGGGATCCCGACGAGCGCAAAGTCGACGTTGCCCGCGGGTTCCGGCCAGTCGCCAGCGCGCGGCCAGTGGGGGTCGACAGGCAGTGAGCTAGCAGAGAGCGCCACTAGCCCTCCCTCATCGGAACCCTGACGCCGAGGCTATCGGCCACCGCGATGGCTTCGTCGTAGCCGGCATCCACGTGGCGAATCACACCCGTCGCCGGGTCGTTCGTGAGCACTCGCGCCAGCTTCTCGGCGGAGAGCGCGGTGCCATCGGCGACCGTGACCTGGCCGGCGTGGATGGAGCGACCGATGCCGACTCCCCCGCCGTGGTGGATCGACACCCAGGTCGCCCCAGACGACGCGTTCACGAGCGCATTCAGCAGCGGCCAGTCGGCGATCGCATCCGAACCGTCCTTCATCGCCTCGGTCTCGCGGTACGGCGACGCCACAGATCCGGAGTCAAGATGATCGCGCCCGATGACGACCGGGCCGGATAGCTCGCCAGACGCGACCATGTCATTGAACCTGAGCCCGGCCTTGTCGCGCTCCCCGTAGCCGAGCCAGCAGATCCGCGCCGGGAGTCCCTGGAAGTGCACGCGCTCGGCGGCCATCCGGATCCACTTCGCGAGCGACTCGTTTTCGGGGAAGAGTTCGAGCACCGCGCGGTCGGTCTTGTAGATGTCTTCTGGGTCGCCGCTGAGCGCGGCCCAGCGGAACGGTCCCTTGCCTTCGGAGAACAGCGGTCGGATGTACGCGGGTACGAATCCCGGGAAGGAGAACGCATCCGCATAGCCGGCCGTCTTCGCTTCGGTGCGGATGTTGTTGCCATAGTCGAAGACCTCAGCGCCGGCCCTCTGGAACCCGACCATCGCCTCGACCTGCTTCGCCATAGAGTGGCGCGCGGCATCCGCGAAGCCGGTGGGATCGGCATCCCGGGCGGTGTGCCACTCGGCGAAGGACCATTCGATAGGCAGGTATGCGAGTGGATCGTGCGCGCTCGTCTGGTCGGTCACGATGTCGATCTCGGCGCCCCGGGCGAGCAGCTGCGGAAAGACGGATGCCGCGTTGCCGAGAAGCCCGATCGACAGCGCCTTCCTCGCATCCCGCGCCGCGTAGGCGAGTTCGAGCGCGTGCTCGATCGACTTCGCCTCCACGTCGAGGTATCCGTGTTCGATGCGCCGAGCAATCCGCGACGGGTCGACCTCGACCACGATTGCGACGCCGTCGTTCATCGTCACGGCGAGCGGCTGCGCCCCGCCCATGCCGCCGAGACCGCCGGTGAGCGTGATGGTGCCCGCTAGCGTCCCACCGAACCGCTTGGCCGCGACGGCCGAGAAGGTCTCGTAGGTGCCCTGCAGGATGCCCTGCGTGCCGATGTAGATCCAGGATCCGGCCGTCATCTGGCCGTACATCGTGAGGCCGAGCTGTTCGAGGCGCCGGAACTCGTCCCAGTTCGCCCAGTCTCCGACGAGATTCGAGTTGGCGAGCAGCACGCGCGGCGCCCACTCGTGCGTCTGCAGAACGCCGACCGGCTTGCCCGACTGCACGAGCATCGTCTCGTCGTTCTTCAGCGTCGTCAGCGTGCGCACGATGGCGTCGAAGCTATTCCAGTCGCGGGCCGCCTTGCCGCTGCCGCCGTAAACAACAAGCTTGTCGGGATGTTCGGCGACCTCGGGGTCGAGGTTGTTTTGGAGCATCCTGAGGGCCGCCTCCTGTGGCCAGCCGAGGGTGTGAAGTTCGGAGCCGCGGAAGGCCCTGACCGGGCGTGCCTTTGCTTCAGTCATACGAGTACTCCTCCGGCGTTCGAGACGGCGGATGCCGCCGCGGCCAACAGAGTCCCGTCCTGCACTCCGGCCACCGCGGCCGCAATATCGGGCGCAAGATACCGATCCGTGTCGGGGGCCGGCACCGTCTCCCGCAGCTTCGCGACAACCGCCGCGGATACCGCAGATGGCTCGATCGGCGCGCGCATGTCCATCGCTCGCGCGGCCGTCAGAAGCTCGATGGCGACAACCCGCTGCGCGCCGTCGATCGCGCGACGCAACTTGCGCGCCGCACTCCAACCCATCGAGACGTGGTCCTCCTGCATGGCCGACGACGGGATCGAATCGACGGATGCGGGAGCCGCCAGCCGCTTCAACTCGCTCACGATTCCGGCCTGGGTGTATTGCGCGATCATGTGGC
>JAUZFP010000019.1 GCA_030838475.1 Actinomycetota bacterium | reverse complement strand
CCGCGATCACGTCGTACAGCTTGAAGGAGGTGATGAGGCTCAGGGTCACGCAGATGGTCAGGCCGGGAGCAATCATCGGCCACGTGACGTTGGTGAACCGGCGGAAGGCGTTTGCGCCGTCCATCCGGGCCGCTTCATAGAGTTCGATCGGCACGGTCTGCAACGATGCGCTGAAGACGACGGTGGAAAACGCGGTCGTGGTCCAGATGACGACGAGCATGATGCAGGCGGTGGCGAGTGTGGGATTTCCGATCCACGAGACCGGTGCCTTAATGATGTGCAGATTGATGAGCACGCTGTTGAGGAGGCCATCCGAAGTGAAGATACTGCGCCAGATGAATCCGACGACGATGCCGGACAGCACCTGCGGAATGAAGATCAGGGTTCGCATGAGGCGGAAGTTCCGGGTCGGCTTATTCAGCAGCAGTGCGAACAACAGCCCGACGAAGTTGGCGATGACGGTAACCGCAAGGGCGGTGATCCCTGTGAACAGCAGACTCGTCCCCAGCTGCGTGTCACCGAACAGTTGAACGTAGTTCTTGATCCCGATGAATGCGAATGTTCCGCCGAGCGGGCTGGCGTTGGTGAAACTGAGGAACGCGCCCGCGAGCAGCGGGTACACGAGCACCAGAAGGTACAGCAGGATGGCGATCACGGCGATCGGGGCAATTCCGATGCCACGACGCCGACGATTGAGAGATTTCACCGATGGCCTTTCAACGGTAGGTACAAGACCGGGTTGGTGCCGCGAGGAAGCGGCGGCCTCGTGGCACCAACCCGGGTGCTTGCGTCAGATTGACTGGACTACTGAGCAGCGATTACTGAGTCGCGGCGGAAGTCTTCCACACGTTGTCGAGGCTCGCGAGCTGCCCCTTGACGTCCGAGTTCGTGAAGAGAGACTGCGCCAGTGCACTGAACGCCGTGTTTACTGCCGGCGGCAGAGCATCCTGTCCACCAGCGTCGCCGATCGGGGCAACCTTCTGAACGCTGTTGTCGAACACGAAGTTGTAGCCCTGCGTGAACAGCGGGTACACGGACGCACCGAGCTGCTTCAGCGAGACCTTCTTGAGCAGCGGGATGTCACCGTCACCGGTAACGAGGTCCTTGAGCGGGCCGGGGCTGCCGCTCCACGCTTCGGCGAACTTCATCGCAGTAGCAGAGTTCTTGGACTTTGCCGAGACCGAGAGCGATCCGGAAGCGCTGAATGGGAGGACCTTCTTGCCCGAATCGGTCGGGAAGGTGAAGACACCGAAGCCCGCCGCCTGCGCTGCGGTGAGGTAGCCGCTGCCGGAGAACCAGCTGCCCATCATGAACATCGCGGCCTTGCCGCCGATCATGTCGTTGTCGGCGTCGACCAGGCCCGTCGACAGGGCGGTGGGGCTGTATGCACCCATCTTGATGAGGTCTGACTGCTTCTGCACGGCCTTGACAACATCACTGTCGGAGAACTTGACCTTGTCCTTGTAGCGGTCTCGCACCCAGTTCGGGTTCTTCGACATGACGTCGGCGCTGAGGATCGCGGTGAGCGGGAATTCCGCTGCCCACGAGTCTGCTCCGTCGTACTCAATCGGAGTGATGCTGGGGTCTGCCGACTTCAGCTTCTTGATGTCGGCGACGAGCTGCGAGTAGGTGGTCGGTACCGTCAGGCCGTCCTTCTTGAAGATTGCCTTGTTGTAGTAGATCCAGGGCAGAGCCTGTCCGCCCACGGGAGGGAGATAGGTATTTCCCTTCGCATCGGCCTGGCCATCGGGAAAGAGGAAGGTCTCCTTGAGGAACGACTTGGAATACGGCTTGAGCAGGCCCGCCGCGGTGTAGTCGGCCGGTGTCAGCGAAACCTGAAGGTCCGGGAATTGGCCGGAGGCCTCGAGGGTCTTCGCGTACGTGTCACGGTCGAGCGAGGGGTTGAGGATCTGCTTGACGGTGACGCCGGGCAGGCTCTTGAGGGTTGCCTTGATGTTCGAGTTCCAAAACGCGGGCGTGACTGCCGAGGTCTGGAACGTCAGGATCGACAGGTTCACTTTGTCGGCCTTGGCGGGCTTAGCTGCTGAGCAGCCGGAAACTCCGGCCACGAGAACTGCGACGGCGGCTGTTGCCACCAGGAATCGCGTGGATCTACGCATTTTCATCCTCCTTGATGATGTGAGTTGTGATTGCACCGTGGATGACGGGAATCATCCGCATAACCTGACTCGATCGACCGCCCGACTAGCTGCGAGGGTGAATACGACCAAACGATGGAGTTATTGATTAGGGACAATAGTTCGCCGAGAGGGCTCGTGTCAACTTTTATCCTTCGAATGGGCTAATTCGAGATCAGGAGCGTCGCGGGGCGCGGTGACATCGCGGCATCGAGTACCAGACAGGCCGCGCCGACGGCCGCGACATCCTCGCCGACAGAGGAATCGCGAATCGAGATCCTGTGGTGCGTCCTGCGGTCGGGAGAGTCGGAGAGGAGGTCAGCGATCCGGTCTCGGTACCGCCGTGCGAAGCGCGACCAGGCAGGGCCACCAAAGACGATTTCGCCGACGTCGAGCAGGTTGACGATGGAGACCAGGCCCGACGCAATGAATCCGGCTGCGCGTTCCATGATGGCGATTGCGCCGGCGTCGCCGGCCTCCGCGAGCGCGACGAGCTCGGAGAATCCGTCGTCGATCGCGGAGAGGTCGTGCTCCTCCGGGGCGGTCTTCAACACGCCGGCGTCCACCGCCTGTTCGACGAGAAACTGGGGAGTCGCGAGGTGGCCAAGCATGTCACTTCGGCGATGTTCGGGCAGGCCCGCGGACGGGATGACGAGGGTTCCGCCCTCGCCCGCGTTCCCGGTAAACCCGCGGAGCACGTCGCCATCCAGGGCGAGTCCGACGCCGATACCGGTGCCGATGTAGAAGAACGCGAAGTCTTCCCGAATCTCGTCGCCGGCGGTCCAGAGTTCGGCGACCGCCGCCGAAATCACGTCCTTCTCGAGAATCACGGGTAGCCCGGTCGCCTCGCTGATGTAGTCACGCAGGGGGACGTCGCGCCAGGCTTCGAGCAGCGGAGGGTCGACGATGACGCCGCGCACGGTATCGATCGGTCCGGGCGCCGCAATGCCGATGCCGAGAAGCTTTTCCCGTGAAATCCCGGCGGAATCGATGAGCGCATCGATGGTTGCTGTGATGACCTCGAGCACACTCGTCGGAGTGGTGACCTTCGGGGTGCGTGCGCGTTCGTGAGCGATGATGTTGCCGCGAAGGTCCAGGAGCACGTAGGTGATGATTGTCGGGTCGAGGTGGACGCCGATCGCGTAGCGGCTGAGCGGGTCGAGTTGCAGGATGACCCTGGGCTTGCCCGGGCCGGTGATCTGCTTCCCGGCCTCAACGACAAGGCCATCCTCGATGAGCCGCCGGGAAGCATTGGAGACGGTTTGGGGTGCAAGCCCCGTGCGTTCGGCAATTTCGACCCTGCTGAGCCCGGTCGGCGCACGTCTGATGAGGTCGAGAACCACCGATTGGTTGAACCCGCCGATGGCAGGGAGGTTGGTGCCGCGTCGCATACTCTGTCCCACTTCGCTGTCGGCGATTCCCCCGGCGCCACCGCGTTACCGCTCGCCGGAATGAAACACTTTCGTTTGGACAAAACCTACAGCCGAAATCGGAACCAGTCGCACTGTGGGCCAGTGCACTCCGTCATGCCGGCAGGATCAGCGTCGAATTTCGACCAGCAGCACCCAGGCCGTGACCACCGAGCCGACAAACACGGCGAGTGCGCCGATCAGCATCCACGTGAGGCCGAGCGACGAGACCTGGAGAAGCAGGACACCGCTCACGACGAACGGTGCGACCTGGCCGAGCGCGAGGGCGAGCTTGCTCCAGAGTCGACCGAAGCTCTGCCGCGGGCGAATCTGCAGCTGCCGCACCATGACATCCACATAAATCGCAACCGGAGCCAGAAGCAGGACCAGCACGATCCAGCCGAGTGAGCGCGAGCTCACCCCCGGGATGAGTGCGGCGACCGTGAGCACGAGAACGTAGACGAGCGAGCCGATTGCCGAGCCTGCGCGCGAAGGCAGGGCGGCGTATTTCATGATCGCATCGATGTTGACGGACATCGCCGCGAGGATCAGTCCGGCGAGTGTCGCGGCCGCGGCGGATGCTGCAATCAGAACGTCGTGCCATGGCGCTACGTTGAACACGCAGGTCTCCTCTCGTCATGTACGGATCTTCTCGACTGAGCAGAACACTACCGCTAGCGAAAGTTCTGCTTGCGCCTATCCGCATTCGCGATATATCGTGATTGCAGCCACTCGCGATATATCGCGAAATCGACTATCCACCGGGAGCCTTATCTTGATCCACGCTCGAGGACTAGCACGAACATTTGATACCAAGCGGGGCCGCGAGCGAGTCGCGGTCAAGGCCGTCGGCGGCGTCGATATCGATGTGGAGGAGGGCGAGATCGTTGGATTCCTCGGGCCTAACGGCGCGGGGAAGACAACCACTCTCCGGATGTTGACCACCCTGCTCAAGCCGACGAGCGGCACCGCGACGGTGGCGGGTTTCGACCTCGCGCGAGAGCCGGTCAAGGTTCGTAAGGCGATCGGCTACGTCTCGCAGAGCGGCTCGACGGCGGGCATCGCTCGCGCGGGCGAGGAGATCGTCGACCACGCGCTGCTCTACGGCATTAGCGCCGGCCAGGCCGAGAAGCGCGGTAAGGAACTGTTCGACCAGCTCGAGCTCGAAGGAATGTGGGCGCGCCAGCCGAAGACCATGTCGGGCGGCCAGCGGCGGCGGCTCGATATCGCCATGGGACTCGTGCACGATCCGAAGCTCGTCTTCCTCGATGAGCCGAGCACAGGACTCGATCCGCAGGCACGTGCCAACCTCTGGACCCACATCTCCGACCTGCGCACGAAGCTCGGCACGACCATCTTCCTCACCACGCACTATCTCGATGAGGCAGATGCGCTGTGCGATCGCATCCTCGTGATCGACCACGGCGTCATCGTCGCTGCCGACACCCCGGATGCCCTCAAGCGGGAGGTCGCCGGGGACCTGGTGGAGCTCGTGCTCGCCAGCGAGTCCGAGGTTGCGACCGCCGCATCCCACCTGAGCAAACTGGGGACTAATACCACCGCCGACATCGACGGGCTGGTGGTCAGCATGCGCGTTCAGCACGCGGGCGCCGAGCTGCCAGGGCTGCTCCGGGCCCTGGATGGCGCGGGGGTCACCCTCGCCGCAATCGAGGTCCGCCGCCCGACCCTCGACGATGTTTTCCTGACCATGACCGGCCGTTCGCTGCGCGAAGACGCCTGAAGAGAGCACACCATGACCTTCTTTTATGACACCTGGGTGATCTACCGTCGCCAGCTCCGCCTCGCGCTCCGCAATCCGGCGTGGGTCATCATCGGGCTCGCCCAACCCGTGCTCTACCTCGCGCTGTTCGGCCCGCTCCTCAAGCCACTGGCGGCGCAGATCGGAACCGCCAACGCCTACACGTTCTTCGTGCCGGGGCTCCTCATCCAACTCGGCCTCTTCGGGGCACTGTTCGCGGGATTCGGTCTGGTCTCAGAGTGGCGCGAGGGCGTCATCGAGGCCGAGCGCGTAACCCCCGCAAATCGGGCGGCACTCCTATTCGGTCGAGTACTTCGCGACCTGTCCCTCCTGCTGGTCCAGGGGATCGTGCTCATCGCTCTCGGGTTCGCCTTCGGAATGCGTGGGTCGCTTCTCGGGATGATTCTTGGCCTGGTGCTCATCCTGCTGCTCGGCGGAGCGTGCTCGGCCGCCTCCTACGCGCTCGCACTCACGCTCAAGAGCGAGGATGCGCTCGCACCCATCCTGAACAGCATCGCCCTCCCCGTGCTACTGCTCGCGGGCATCCTGCTGCCGATCAGCATCGCGACCGGCGCACCGCAATGGCTGGTTACAGTGAGTGACTTCATGCCGATCAAGTATTTGGTCAATGCACTGCGGGAGCTCTTCGTCGGGCACGTCCTCACGATCACGACCATGTGGGGAGCGCTCTGGGTGCTCCTGCTGTTCGCGCTCGGGATCTTCTACGGAACCAGAACCTTCCGCAAGGACAACGCCTAAGCGGGCAGGATGCGAAGGGTCGCGTCGAGGGCGAGCGGCGTGATCATGGCGTCCCGATAGTCGTCCGTCGCGTACTTCCGGACGAACGCCGTGTCGATGTCGCGGTTGACCGCGGCCGTCGCATCCACGAGCTGGAAATCGACGGTCACGTCGACGCCGCCCAGGGCGATCGCCTGGTGCGGCCTCGCAAGCACCCTGCGGTACCACCCGCTCGTCACGCCGAGGTAGGAGCGAACGTACGCCTCGCCGGAGACGGTCACCGGCCAGACGGGGACGCGTAGCGTCGGTTTGTCCGGCCTGGCCAGCACGAGCACCAGTTCTTCGCCGTCGGTGAGTTCGTCGAGCTGCGCTGCCGTCCACGTCTTCGCTGGCAATAGATGTCCCTTGATCGTCCTGCCAGCGATGATAGTCAGGTGGCAGTCGCGTCCGAAACCGTAACCGTGGATCATCCGATCGGCGAGGTCTTCGACTTTCTCGTCGATGGGTCGCGCAATCACCTGTGGCGTCCCGCCGTCGCCGCCGTCATTTTCGCATCGGGTCCCACCGAGCGCGCGGTATGGGCGCAGTCGATTCGCGCCGGCAACGGGCGGCTACGCAAGGCCGACTACCGGGTGACCTGGTACGACCGCCCCGGCCGGCTCGAGCTGACGGTCGTGAACGGGCGGAGCCGACCCACGACCGAGTTCACTCTGAAGTCTCTGTCGCCCGATTCAACCCGGGTGACGTACACGGTCGACGTGAAACCGCTGCTCTGGCCCCTTGCGAGGACACGCCTCGGTGCTCCCGTCGCCGACGCTGAGGCGGCGAACATCCTGAACCTGCCCGGCGCGATGGCGAACTAGAGGACGTTCCCCGCGGTCGACAGGGCGTCGCTAAAGACCGAGATAAACGCGAGGAGAGCGCTGATGATCACGACGCAACTGACGATGAACACGACAACCTCGAGCCCGATGAATACCCACAGCGGGGCCAGGCCGCTGCCCGTCCGTCGTCTGACCACGACCGAGCGTCCAATGACGTACACCGCCGGCCAGCCAATAGCGATCACGAAAAAGGACCAGCCCCAGTGGAACGGCTTTGGCACGCCATGCGCCTTCAGCTCACGCCAGTCGAGTAGCGCAAAGACGATGCAGACGGCGTCGATGAACCACCCGGACAACAGGACGAGAACGTACGCGGGATTGAGCTCGGAGGCCACTATGCCGGACGGGCTCGTGGTGTCGCCCGCGATGATCTGGCTGAGCCAGATCGAGATCGGGATGAGGTCGAGCAGTGTCAGTACCGGGGCGCCAACCGCGAGCAGCCAGAACCACACGGTTCCGGGCTTCACGCCTTCCGGCGCTCGGAGGACGGTAGCGGGCCGGGCCACGCTCGCCTGCGCCGCCGCCGGCTGAACGGTTGCGGTCGTCGGACCGTAGACGTGTTCGGTCCAGCGCGAACCGTCCCACCAGCGCTGTTGGGGAGATCCTGCCGCGACCGGATACCACCCCGCCGGAGCCACGGCGGCTGCGGCCGGCGCAGCTGTTGCGGGCACCGGCTCCACGGGAGGGACGGTGGTTGTCGGCTTCGCCGCCGTGGGAGCCTTCCTCGCCGCGGGGGCCTTCGCGGCAGCCGGTGCCTTCGCCGCGACGGGAGCCTTCACGGCAGCAGGCGCTTTCGTGGGAGTCTTCGCAACGGGAGTCTTCGTGGCCGGGGCCTTGGCTGCGGGTGCTTTCGCGGCCTCGGTGGTCTTCGGTGCGGGTGTGCGCTTAGGGGCTGCGGAACCCGCTGGGGTCTTGTCTGTCACGACGGTTGTCTCCTCGGTCGACGATAGCGGCAAGCCTATTCGTCGCTACCGCCGACCGCGAAAGATCGACTAGGGCGAGTCGTTCGTCGCGGCCGAGCTGTCGGCGTCGGCGACATCCCCGCCCGCGTTGGTCGTCGCCGAGTCGGCGGAGTCCAGGTCGTTCTGGACGCTCTGGAGCGATGAGTCGTCGCTACCGGTCGCGGGCGCCGGAGCAGCAGTCGTCGCGTTCACGCCCGCCGCCGGGGCGGGCCGGCCACCGAGACCGTTGTGTGCGCAACCGGTCAACGATGCGCCGACGATGGCGACGGCGACCGCCACGATGGCGATCCTCGCGCCCCCGCGCCCGATCACTTGATCGCCGCCAGAACCGTCTTGCCGTCGGCGGCCGCCTTCTTCAAGTCGGCGATCGCGGCCTTGATCGCCGAACGGACCGGCTGCAGCACGGCGTGGTTCGAGTTGAACGCGGACGGAGTGACGGCCAGCGCCTGCGCTGCTGTGCCGTTCAGCGCAGACGTGGCGGATGCGATCTGCGCCGACATGTCGGCGAGGTCGGCCTGGAGCTCCGGCGTGGACTTGGACGCGTCGGGTCCGGCCAATGCCGCCGCGAGCTTCGACTGGGCATCCGTCAGTCTCGGGATGGAGGTGGAGGTCATTCGATCGGCTGCCGCGGCCAGGCGCGACTGGGGGATGGCGACCGCGTAGACCCGGTAGGTCGTGAAGATGGTCTTGTAGTCTGCGGCGGCGGTCAGGGCCGTGGTGTCCCCAGCAATCTTCGCCTCGACCGTGTTCATTCCGGCGAGATCGCCGTTCAACGTGCCGAGGATCGTGGTGCGATCGGCGGAGGTGATGTCCTGCGCGGCGTTGACCTTGGCAATCGCCGTGTTGAGTGCCCCGATGCGGGCGGTCGTCTTGATCTTCGCTTCGGCCTGAATGGCGCTCAGCGACTTGCCCGCGGCGGGCGCCGGTGTCGATGTCCCGTCGGCAAACGCTGGGGCGCAACTGCCTGCCAGGAGGGCGACGACCGCCGTCGTGCCGATCAGGGTGGTGCTAACAATGCGGTTCATGACTACTCCCGAGTTTGTCTGTGTCGTTCGGACGGTGGTCCGACCGAGATCACTCTGCGGGAGCAAGATTTGCCCGACATCAGCCGATTGTTCGGGTTAGGTAAAGGACTGCTACCAGGTGACGACGGACGCCGGGCCGGGCAGGAACTTCACCTCGGCGCTCGGCACAGCTGCGCGGGTGGCGCCAACGAACGCCAGCTCGAGTGGGTCATCGTTGTCGCCGTCGACGACCAGGGAGGCCTGGCCGTACGGGCTGGGATTGTATTCGTCTCCCCACTGCATGAGGGCGGCGATCACAATGTTGAGCGCGCGGCCCGCCTCGGTCAGGTGATAGCTGAAGCGCTCACGGGATCCGGCCTCGCGGTATGACCGCTTCTCGAGGATGCCGCCGGAGACCAGAGTTGCTAGGCGTGCCGTCAGGATGTCGCTTGGAATACCCAGCTGGTCCCGGAACTGGGAAAACCTGGTCTGCCCACGGAGGGCATTGCGAATGATCAGGAGGGACCACTTTTCGCCCACGACATCCAGGGTGCGCACGACCTGGCAGCGAGGTTCTTCGACCAGCGATTTGAAGGGCATCACACAAGAATACAGGGATAAGTTGGAAAAACCAACCCAGACCTGTTACGGTTGCGCAATGCCACTCTCCCGGACACCTCTGTCTCGCCGCGCCACCTTCTGGTCGGCATCATCCGTGCTCGCGCTCTGCCTCTGGGCGAGCGCGGCCGCAAGCGTGCTCTACCCCAGCTACGAAGCGGACTGGCACCTGACATCCGTCGTCGTCACCTCCGTCTTCGGCACCTATCCCGTCGCACTGTTGCTCGTGCTGCTCTTCTTCGGGGGAGTGTCGGACTTCGTGGGCCGTCGGCGCACGATGCTCTTCGGGATCGCCCTCATCGCGGCGTCGGCGGTCGTGTTCGCACTTGCCCCGAGCGTCGGCTGGTTGTTCGTTGCACGGGCCCTCCAGGGCTTCGGTACCGGTTTCGCCATCGGTGCCGCGAGTGCGCGCCTGGTCGAGAACAACATCTCGAAAAATCCACGCTTCGCCAGCTCGATGACGACCGCATCCACCGCGGCCGGCCTCACCCTTGCACTGCTGCTGTCCGGTGTTCTCGCCCAGCTCGCGCCCCTGCCGCTGGTGCTGAGTTTCGTTTTGCTGTTCGTCCTCGCGGTCGGCTCGTTTGTCTTCGTCGCCCTGACCCCGGATGACCGTCCCGCTGCAACGGGCGACCGCTGGCGACCACAGGCGCTGCACCTCGCTCCAGGAACCGTGCGGCCGTTCATCCTCGCGACGCTCTCGGTATCTGTCGCGTATTCGGTCGGTGCGCTCTTCCTCTCGCTCGGGTCATCCATGGCGCGCCAGCTCACGCACACATCGAACCTCATCGCGATCGGCGCGACGCTCGCGCTGTCGTCACTCATCATCGGGGTCACCGCAATCCTGATCCAGCGACTGCACGCCCACCTCGCTATTGTGATTGGCGGCGCCGTCTCGATCGCTGGCCTCGCGGTCATGGCGGCGACCGCATCCTCCGGCTCCCTTGCCCTCCTGCTCGTGTGGGCCGCCGTCGGCGGTGTCGGGTACTCGCTGGCGTTTACGGGTGGGCTCTCGCTTCTCGCGCGCACGACCCCGAACGAGCACCGGGGGGCGACCCTGTCGCTGCTCTACCTGTTCTCCTACCTGTTGCAGGCCGCGACCGCGATCGGTGCCGGCGCACTGGCGACTGCGTTTGGTCTTGGGCCGGCGATCGGAATTGTTGCACCGGTGGTCGGAGTGCTCTGCCTCGCCGCGATCGTGCTGGCGACGGTCGACTTTGCGGGTCGCCGCCGCCTCACGGTCGTCGCTCTACCCGCGCGAGGGTAGTTCCTGGAGCGACCAGGTGTTGCCGTCGGGGTCGGCGAAGAAGACGAACCGGCCCCAGGGCATGTCCGTGACCTCGCTCGGCGAAACTCCGGCGTTCGTGAGTTGCGCATGCGCAGCGTCGGCGTCGGCGATGACGATCTGCACACCCTTCTGCGACCCCGGCGCCATCTCCGTGATGCCCGTCCCGAGCACGATGGAGCACGCGGATCCGGGCGGGGTCAGCTGGACGAAGCGGATCCCGCCGTCGACGCGGTGGTCGTGGTCGAGCGCGAATCCGACCTGGTCGCGGTAGAACGCGATCGCGCGGTCGACGTCGCTGACGGGGATGGCAACGAGTTCGATTTTCCAGTCCATGGGAGTTCCTTTCGGTCGTTTTCTTACCCTCCAAGCCTCTCGCCTATATAGGTCACTTTCTGTCCTGAATACGACGAGAATGGAGGCATGGCGGAAACGACCACGCGCATCCTGTCGCTGCTCGGGCTGCTGCAGACACACCGGCAGTGGTCCGGTCCGGAACTCGCCGAGCGACTCGGCGTCACCGAGCGGACTCTCCGTCGGGACGTCGACCGGGTGCGCGAACTCGGCTATCGGGTCGATGCGGTGCGCGGGCCGTCGGGCGGATACCGGCTCGAGGCTGGCGGCGCACTCCCACCGCTGCTGCTCACCGAAAACGAGGCGGTCAGCATCGCGATTGGACTCCGGGTTGCGGCCCAGCAGGGCCTCACCGACGGCGAACTCACGACACAGAGCGCTCTCGCGAAATTCGAGCAGGTGCTTCCGAGCGCGCTGCGCCGGCGGGTCAACGCGCTTGCGACCCATCTCCAGGCCGACACGCCGAGGGCGCCCACGGTGTCGCAGGAGCTACTCGGAGCACTGGCTCTGGCCTGTCGCGACTCCGAGCGTGTCCGGTTCTCCTACGAGGACGGTCGCGGTGAGCTGACGGAGCGTATCGCAGAACCGCACGCGCTCGTGGTCGCCCGCCGCAACTGGTTCCTGGTCTGCTGGGATGTCCGTCGGGAGGACTGGCGCACGTTTCGCGTCGACCGGATGTCGCGCTTCTTCGATACCCGGCTGAGGTTCGAGCCCCGCGAGGTGCCCGGCGGTGATGCGGCGGCGTATGTCGCGGCATCCGTGGCGTCCCTGCGAAGGCGGATGAGCATGGCCGTGGTGCTGAGGATGCCGCGCGACGACGCGCGCGCCGCCTTCGGACCGTGGGGCGCACAGACCTCGGCGGTGGATGCGATGACCACGCGCTGGTCCGTCGAGGGCGAGTCGGTCGAGCACCTGTTTGGTGCGCTCGCCTGGATCCCCACCGGTGTCGACTATGAACTGGAGGGCGATCCGGAGTTGATTGAGTTCGTTCGGGACGCTGCCGCGCGGGCCGCGAAAGCGGTCACCCGGCGCTGAACAGGAGGGACGCCGCGATGACGAGTGCGACCGCGACGTACTGGAGCCTGGTCATCCGCTCCTTCAGGATCGTTGCGGCGAGGATGACTGTGACAACCGGGTAGAGCGATGTCAGCACGGCGACGACCGCCAGGTTGCCGACGTGCAGCGCGAGCACGATAAACGTGTCCGCGACGGCGACCAGCACCCCCGAGAACGCGGCCGCGAGCCATGCCCGTCGACTCGACAGAATGCGGATCGCGTCCGGCCCCGGCTGCAGGAACGACAGCCCGCTCGCCCGCGTGCCGAGCAGACGCAGTACGAGCCACGCGATTGCCAGGATGACCGTGCCGGTGACGATCTCCCAGACCGCGGGAACCACTCCCGAGTTCTTAGGCGCGAGGTCGAGAACGATGAGGGAGGCCCCGAGCAGAAGGCCAGATGCCACGGCGAGGAGGCCGCCGCGCAGCGAGATGTGCGTCTGCCCGCGTTTGGGTGCTGGGGCGAGCAGCACAAGAGCGACCAGACCCACGGCGATTGCGATCCAGCCGATGGGACTGAGCCCCTGTCCCGTGAGCGCCGCAATCGCGACCGGTACGACGGATTGGATGAGCGCGATGAGCGGTGACAGCAGGCTCATCGGACCGATGGCGAGAACCCCGTAGAAGGCGAGGAGACCGAACACGGCGAGAGTCCCGCAGACCACGCCGCTCCAGATCGCTCCCGATGACCACACGCCACCAACCAGCAGAATCGCGGGCAGGATGACGACCGTCGCGACCGCGTAGTTGAACAGCGTTGCGGTGACGAGGTGGATGCGTCGCGCCGCGAACGCGCCGAAGAAATCGGAGGCGCCGTAGACGGCCGCCGCGCCCAGAGCAAGGACGACGACGATTAGCACGTGCTCATCTAACCGGTTTGGAGGACGTTACTCGGCAGGCGGAGCCGCGCGCCGTCCACGCCGCCAGCGCACGAGGTAGACGATGCCGACCCACACGACCGCAGCAAGCACGAGCCACGGCAGCAGGTAGACGAGAACGAGGAAGACCCAGTTGAAGAACACACCGAAGCCTGAGAGCCCGGCGACGAACGCGCTGCCCGGCGTCGGCGGTCCCGGTTTGACGATTGCGACCGACGGAGCGAGGAGCTGCAGCTTGATGGTCGACATCGAGACCTGGTCGGCCAGGTAACGCTGCTGCGCCGTAAGGCTCTCGAGGTCGCCCTGTCGCGAGGCGATGTCGCCCTCAAGTGCAATCAGGTCGGCCGTCGTGGTGGCTTTTGACTCGAGCGCCAGGAGCCGCGTGATCGAGGTCTGCAGCGCCGTGATGTGGGCACCGAGGTCCTGGCTCTTGGTCGTGACGTCGTCGGTGGAGATGGAGATCGACAGGGCGGTGCCCAGTTTCTTGAGAGCCGCGAGAGCCGGCGTCAGCCGCGACGAGGGGATGCGCAGGGTCAGGGTCGCCTCCGCGGGATCGCTCGTGGTCGCGGCGCTCTGGTTGCGGTCATCCACCCGGCCGCCCGCGTCGTCGGTAATCGAGGCGGCCTTGTCCGCCGCGGCAATCGGGTTGGCCGTCTTGATCACCACGGTTCCGGTGGTGACGATCTGGCGTTTGACGATATCGCTCGAGGTCGACGCCGAACCATCCGAGGTCTTCGAGTCGGGCGCGGTTCCGGGGGTGATGGCCTGGCTCCCGCTGCTGCCACCACCGAAGGCGGCCGCCGAACATCCCGTCAGCGAGACGCCGAGCAGGAGGACGAGGGTCGGAATGGCCAGCCGCCGGGAAGTGAACATGTCCCAACATTGCCAGAGATTGACCCAACCCAAATCACGATTCGGGCGTCATTTGGCGGTCGAGTAGTGTCGAAATCATGGACTCTCGCACACTCGGTCGAACCGCCCGCTCCGTCTCGGTTATCTCCCTCGGCACGTGGCAGCTGGGCGGGGACTGGGGTACGGTCACCGAGGCGGATGCCCGGGCCGTCCTCGATGCCTCCGTCGCATCCGGCGTCACCATGTTCGACACGGCGGACGTGTACGGCGACGGCAGGAGCGAGCAACTCATCGGCGGCTACCTCGCGGACAATCCTTCGCTGAACCTGTTCGTCGCCACCAAGATCGGGCGGCGCGCGGAGCAGGTCGCGGCGAACTACACGCTCGCGAACTTTCGCGCCTGGGTCGACCGGTCGCGCACCAACCTCCGCACAGACACGCTCGACCTCGTGCAGCTGCACTGCCCGCCGACGGCCGTGTTTGAGAGCGACGAGGTATTCGACGGTCTCGATACCCTCGTCGCGGAGGGGGCAATCGCGAACTATGGAGTGAGCGTCGAGACGAGCGACCAGGCACTCACCGCGATCGCGCGACCGAACGTGGCGACCGTTCAGATCATCCTCAACGCGTTTCGACTGAAGCCGCTCGATGCGGTTCTCCCGGCCGCGATCGACGCCGGCGTTGGAATCATCGCGCGGGTGCCACTGGCCAGCGGCCTGCTGAGCGGCAAGTACACCGCGGACACGAAGTTCCCGGCGGATGACCACCGCAACTACAACCGGCACGGCGAGTCGTTCGATGTCGGAGAAACCTTCTCCGGGGTCGACTTCGAGCGGGGAGTGGAGGCGGCGCAGGCCTTTGCGACGCTGGCCCGGGGAGCCGGGCTCCAGCCGGCGACCGCCGCGCTCGCTTGGCTCGCACAGCTGCCGGGCGTCAGCACGGTCATCCCGGGAGCTCGCAACGCGCAGCAGGCGACATCCAACGCCAGCGCGGGTTCCGCGGCCGCCCTGCCCGCCGACTTCACGGCGGGCGTCACCCACATCTACAACGAGTACTTTCGAGCCGCGCTGGCAGGCAAGTGGTAGACGCCGCCGCCAGCGCGCCGAGGGAGCGGCTGCCGCGCGCGTTCCAAAACCTGTTCGTCTCGAACCTGGCAACCAACCTCGGCGACGGGGTCATCCGAACGGCGGCACCGCTGCTCGCGATTCGTCTGACCGGCGATCCGCTGCTGATCTCGCTCCTCCCCGCGCTCACGCTGCTGCCGTGGCTGTTCTTCGCGATACCGTCCGGCATTCTGATCGACCGCATCGACCGACGGGTTGCCCTGCGTATCGCGAACGGCGTGCGGGTGGTGCTCGCGGTGTCCCTTGTGGTGCTGTTCGCGACGAACTCGCTGACGATTTGGTCGCTGTTCCTCGTTGCCTTCGTTGATGGCGCGTGCGAGACGATCTACGACGGCGCGATCCGCGCAATGATGCCGAGTATCGTCACGAAGCAGCTGCTTCCGACCGCCAACTCCCGCATCGAGGCGGGCGAACTGGTCCTCCAGCAGTTCCTGGCCGCCCCGATCACCTCACTGCTGTTCGGCGTGGCGGTGCTGATCCCGCTCGGTGCCAACATCGGGTTCTACGCGCTCGCAGTCATCCTCGCCCTGCTCCTGCCGAAGCAGGCGTCGGGAATCCAGTTCACCGGAGTCGGCGACGGGGTACGGCCGAAGTGGTATCTGCAGTTCGTTGATGGCTATCGCTTCATCATGGCGAATCGGATGTTTCGCACGCTCTGGTTCTTCACGACCTTCACCGGGCTCTGTTTCTCGGCGGCGACGGCGACCTTCGTGCTGTTCCTGGTCAAGCAGGCCGGCCTCCCGCCCGCGCTCTACGGAACGTTCCTCCTCACCGGGGCCGCGGGCGGTATCCTCGGCAGCCTGTTCGCGAGCTGGGTCAAGAGGCGGCTCGGCGCGGGAACCGCGATGGCATTCGCGAATCTCGTCGCGTGCGCGTCCCTCCTCCTCGTCGGACTCGTGCCCGTCATCTGGGCCGCGGCTGTCGGCTTCTTCCTCTCATCCTTTGCCGTGCTCATCTGGAACGTGCTCATCATGACGCTGCGCCAGAGCATCACACCGGGCGCGATGCTCGGACGGGTGCACGGCACGTGGCGCACGCTGCTCTGGGGCACCATGCCGCTCGGTTCGGTGATCGGCGGACTGCTGGCGCGAATTAGCCTCGCGCTGCCGTTCGAAGTTGCCGGGGGAGCGGGCGTCGTCGCCGCGCTCATCTTTTTCCGGTTCCTGCGCAGCCTGCCGAACGCCGAAGACGTGGACAACGGCGACCGACCGGTCACCGAGATCGGACCCGTCGGGCTTCCTCTCGAGGACTGAAGGGAATTCCGCGCGTCGCCGGTTGTTGAACGCACAGTGACCAAGCTAATGATCGTCGTCGGAAGTGTCCGTCCTGGCCGTGTAGGCCTGCCCATCGCCGAGTGGGTGAGGGCAGAGGCCGAGAAGACCGGCAGATTCGAGATCGACTTCGTGGATCTCGCCGAACTGGCGCTTCCGTTCATGGACGAGCCGAATCATCCGAGCCTGAAGAAGTACACGAAACAGCACACGCTCGACTGGAGCGCCCGGGTCGACGCGGCGGAGGCATTCGTCTTCGTCACCCCCGAGTACAACTACAGTTTCTCCCCGGCGCTGAAGAACGCGCTCGACTTCCTCAATAAGGAGTGGTGGCGCAAGCCGGTCGGTTTCGTCAGCTACGGCGGCGTATCCGGCGGAACCCGCGGCGTCGCCGACATCATGACCATTACATCCGCCCTCGGACTCGTCCGGGTCGGAGCGAACGTCGAGTTGAACTTCGGCGGCCGGCAGGTCGTGGACGGCGTCTTCCAGCCCGGCGAGAAGGAGACCGCAATCCTCGCAAAGGAATTCGCGGAGCTGGATAACCTGTCCGGCTTCCTGACACCGGCCCGCGCCTCCCTCACCTAATCTCCCTGTTAAACACCGTGAGGTGAGGCAAATCGACCTTCCCTCGCGGGATAAGGGTCGATTTGCCTCACCTCAACGAAGCGTGGGCGCTTCTAGGCCGCGAGGAGCGTCTCCATCGCGTCGAAGAACGTCTGCCATCCGGCCGTCGCCTGGTCGTACGCGTCCTGGTTCATGGGTCCGCCGGTCTGGCGGAACCGCATCTCGGTTCCGCCGTCGACCGCGGTGAACGTCACCGTCACGTCGGCACGGGCGTCGCCGGGCCGATCGCTGAGCGTCAGCACGAGCTTCACCGGGCGGTCGACCTCGACGA
The DNA here is from genome assembly GCA_030838475.1 of Actinomycetota bacterium. Taxonomy (GTDB): domain Bacteria; phylum Actinomycetota; class Actinomycetes; order Actinomycetales; family Microbacteriaceae; genus Galbitalea. The sequence goes on along the minus strand of JAUZFP010000019.1, from coordinate 2,496 downwards.
ACTCGCCGAACCAGTGGATGTCCGGTACGCCGTTGCCGATGATCATCGTCGCCTTCCAGGCGCCGTCATTGCGGACGTCCATGGACACCGAGTCGAGCGGAACCTCGACGCCGCTGCCGCCCCACCAGGCGGCAAAGGATGCGGGGGTCACCCACGCGTCGAAGACGGCTTCGGGGGTCGCGGCGAACGTGCGGACGATCGTGGAGTTGGGTACGTCATTCATTGGTCGTGCCTTTCTGTTGTTGGGTGAGGTGTTCTTCTAGTGCGTCGAAGCTGTGATCCCAGAACCGGCGATAACCGTCGATCCAGTCGGCTGCCGGAGCCAGCGTGCTGGCGTTCAGCCTCGCCGGACGCCACTGTGCGTTGCGGCCGCGAGAGATAAGGCCCGCCTTTTCGAGCACCTGGAGGTGCTTGGAGACGGCGGGCAGGCTCATCGCGAACGGCGCGGCAATGTCGCCCACCGTCGCTTCACCGCGCGAGAGCATCGCGAGGATCGCGCGCCGGGTCGGGTCGGCGAGTGCCGAGAAGGTCCGGCTGAGTTGATCGGTTGCCATATCCCCATAATAAACCAATCGGCTAATTAAGCAATAGGTTAAATACAGACACCGCGCCCCCAAGGCGGGGGCGTTCACGTCGCTAGACTGGACGCGGTTCCGCACCTAGTTGGGCCGAAACTTCACCGATCGAAACAAATCCGGGACCATAGCCATGTCCGAAGCTGATGCGACATCCGACGCCGACTCGGTCGAGCGCGGCGTCGCGCTGTTCGTTCAGCGGATGCTCGACGACCCGCTGCTCGGCTGGACATTCGAGGGCGTCGACCGCCCACTCCTGCAGCGGCACGCCCTCGCGTTTGTCTTCGCCGCGCTCGGTGGACCGGACCTCTACCTCGGTCGCGACCTGCACACCGTGCACGAGCGATTCAACCTCGGAAACGCCCACTTCGACGCGGCCGTCGTCCACCTGACCGATTCGCTCCGCGACGCCGGGATTTCCGAGGGCGTTCTCGCCGAGCTTGCGATTCGGCTCGAGCCGCTCCGCGCCCAGATCGTCGCCGCCTAGCTGGGCTGTACCGCGACCGGCTCCGTGTCGGGAATCGGGCTCGAGTCTCGACCGCGAAGATCGGGATGCCAACCGTGAAACAGGAGCGCGACGAGCGCCCCAAGAATCGCGAGCACCGTCGCGACGACGAACCCACCGAACGCGCCTCCGCCGTCGATGAAGAAGCCGGCGACGGCTGATCCGGCGGCCGCACCGATGAGCTGCCCGGTCCCGACCCAGCCGTAGGCCTCGGCCGTCTCGCTGAACCGAACGCTCGACGCCACAATCGCCGACATCACCCCGAGCGCGGGCGCGATGCCGAGGCCGGCAACGAGGAGTGCGGCAGTCAGGCTCCAGAAGGTGCCCACGAGCGGCAGTGCAACCGCAACCGTAGCCAGTGCGATTCCCACGGCGACGATCACCATGCGCCTCGACAGGGCCCACCGGTCGAGCTGTTGGCTACCGAGGGCGAGCCCGCCAACGAGCGAACCGATCGACCACACCGCGAGCACGATGCCCGCCTGTGGCCCGCCGTGCCCGAACACGGACACCACGTCCGCCTCGGTCGCGGAGCAGGCGCCGATGAGCAGCATTCCGACGAGGGTCGCGAGGATGACCGGCTTCTTGCGCAGCACCGCGCCGAGTGACCGCCGGCTGCGCGGGATGCGCACCTTGCCGACCTCGGGCGACAGCAGGAACCACAGGCCGCCCCCGAGCAGCAGCACTCCCGGGATGACGACGCCGAGGACTGTCGAAACCTGGATCGAGACGAAGGTGATGACTACGGGTCCTGCGATCCAGATGATCTCCTGGGCGGAGGCATCCAGGGCGAACAGTCTGGTGAGCTGGGCCGAGGTGACCATTTTCGGGTAGATCGTTCGAACAGCCGGCTGCACCGGCGGTGTGCTCAGCCCGCCGAGAAAACCGACCACCATGTACAGCGGCAGCGTCATCCCGATGAAGGCGATCGAGAAGACCGTGGTGGCGCAGACGAGGGTCGTGAGGATCAGCACCGGGCGCATCCCCCAGCGGCCCATCCACCGGCTGGTCAGCGGCCCGGCGATGGCCTGGCCGACACTGGTCGCGGCCAGAACCAGACCGGCCTCGCCGTAGGAGTGCGTGACGTACTGAACGCGAAGCAGATAGGCCAGCGAGAGCATTCCGTTGGGCAGTCGCGCGGTGAGTTGGGCAGCGATTATCCGGGCGACGCCGGGAGTTTTCAACAGGCTGCCGTATGTACTCACAAGGCACTCAGCCTATCGCTCGATTTATCCACCGATCGGGGCCCCGGAACTGCCGAGAATATGTCCGGGGGTGCCTCTAGCCTGTGTAAAAGTCGGCGAAGTTATGCACAACTGTGGACGACACGCCCACTATATGTAGTGGTTGACCGAGTGTGGGTGCCCCGATATATAGTGATCAAGCCGCCCGATAGGGGCGAAGGCACAGGCAATA
>JAUZFP010000105.1 GCA_030838475.1 Actinomycetota bacterium | reverse complement strand
GGTGAACCGTGTCGGTTTCCATCAAGCCGCTCGAGGATCGCATCGTCATCAAGCAGGTCGACGCCGAGACCACGACCGCGTCGGGCCTCGTGATTCCCGATACCGCGAAGGAGAAGCCCCAGGAGGGCGACGTCGTCGCCGTGGGTCCAGGTCGCATCGACGACAACGGTAACCGTGTCCCGCTCGACATCGCGGTCGGTGACAAGGTCATCTACTCCAAGTACGGCGGCACCGAGGTCAAGTACGACGGCGAAGACCTGCTCGTGCTTTCCGCGCGTGACGTACTCGCAGTAGTCGTTCGCTAGTCGAACTCCAGAACCAAGACGAAGGGCCCGGCAGCAGCCGGGCCCTTCGTCGTTGTCGCATTAGGCTGGCGAGATGCCCCAATCGCCCGGACCAGCGCCGCGGGCGGCCGGGCGGGGACTCCTGCTCGCGATTCTCGCGTACCTCCTCTGGGGCTTTCTTCCCCTGTTCTTCCTGCTTCTCGCGCCAGCCAACGCACTGGAGATCGTCGCCTGGCGAGTGCTGTTCTCGTTGGTCTTCTGCGCCATCCTCCTGACCGTCACCAAGGCATGGGTCCACCTCGGGGAACTGCTGCGGGATCGCCGTGTCGCTCTCACGCTGCTCCTGGCGGGCATCCTGATTCTCATCAACTGGCTTGTGTACGTCTTCGCGACCCTGACTCACGAGGTCGTGCAGGCGTCGCTCGGCTACTTCACCAACCCCATCGTGACCGTGCTCCTCGGCGTCTTCGTGCTTAGGGAACGCCTGCGCCCGATGCAGTGGGTTTCCATCGGCATCAGCGCCGTCGCCGTGCTGATCATCGCCATCAACTACGGCGGCTTTCCCTGGATCGCGCTCGCGCTGGCTTTCTCGTTCGGGCTCTACGGGCTCATCAAGAAGCGGGTCGGCAATCGTGTGGACGCGCTCAGCGGATTGACGATCGAAACGATGTGGCTCGCGCCCATCGCCGTCGCGCAGCTCATCTTCGTTTCGCTGACCACCGGGCTCACGATCGGCACCATCAGCCCGCTCCAGACCATCTCGCTGTGTCTCGCCGGCGTGGTGACGGCCGTGCCTCTGCTGCTGTTCGCGGGAGCGGCCCGCCGGCTTCCGCTCACCACGATCGGCCTGGTGCAGTACCTGACCCCGATCCTCCAGTTCCTCATCGGTGTACTGCTGCTGCACGAGGCGATGACTCCGGTGCGATTGATCGGGTTCGTTTTGGTCTGGATCGCGCTGATCGTGCTCACGATCGACCGATTTATCGGCGCTCGGGCTTCAAATGTTGCGCCAGCCGCGATATAACGATTTGACTGGCGTTACACGTCCGTAACAAATGCGAATTACTCCCGGCTCGTAATGTCGCTAGCCTGATCGAACGGCAGAGCACCCTGTCTGGTTCCGAAATCATTTTCCTAGAAGGAGCACCATGATTGAATCTCCGACCAAGCGACGCAGTTCGCGGTCGTTCAAGGCAACTCTGATCGGTGGTGTCGCGCTTCTCGGAGTCGCTGCCATCGTCCTGAGTGGCTGCTCAAACACCCCCGCGGCAGCGCCGACCAAGACGCTGAACCTCAAGCTCGGCACGATTCTTCCGCAAACCGGATCTCTCGCGACCCTCGGCCCGCCCGCAATCGAGGCGACCAACCTGGCCGTCGCCGACATCAACGCAGCGAAGAAGGGCATCAAGCTCTCCATCATCCAGAAGGACTCGGGCGACACGTCGACCAACATCGCGACGCAGTCGGTCACGAGCCTGCTGGCCAGCGGCGTCACGGCAATCATCGGTGCTGAGTCCTCGAGCACCTCGCTGACCGTCATCGACCAGATCTCGAAGGCGGGCGTCGTGGAGTTCTCCCCGGCCAACACCTCGCCGGCGTTCTCGACCTACCCCGACAACCACTTCTACTGGCGCACAGCTCCTTCTGACGTGCTTCAGGGCCGCGTGCTCGGCCAGAAGGTGCTGAAGGACGGCGCGACGAACGTCGCGGTCATCTACCAGAACGACTCGTACGGAACTGGTCTCGACACCAACGTCACCAAGGCCATCACGGCCGGCGGTGGAACAGTGACGCAGAACATCGCGTTCGACGTTTCGGCGACGAACTTCACCTCGGAGATCAACACCGCGCTTGCGTCAAAGCCGGATGCCCTCGTCGTGATCTCGTTCGACCAGATCAAGACGATCGCACAGGAGCTGGCCACCACCGGCTTCGACTTCAGCAAGTTCTACGGTTCTGACGGCAACTACGGCGTCATCGACCCGAGCTACACGAACGCGGACATCGCGGGCGCGCAGTTCACGAACCCTGGTGTCAACGTCAAGGGTGCATTCAAGACCCGTCTGGACGCCCAGACCTCGAAGGATGGCGCCAAGGCGCTGACCGCCTACAGCTACGCACCGGAGTCGTACGACGCAGTCGTGCTCCTCTCGCTCGCCGCGCTGCAGGGCAAGAAGGTCGACGGAACGACCCTGAAGGATAACCTCCAGGCCGTCTCAGAGGGTGGCACCGTGTGCACGACGTTCTCTGCTTGCGCCGATCTGATCGCCAGTGGCAAGAACATCGACTACAACGGTCTGTCCGGCCCGGTCACGTTCGCTGCTAACGGTGACCCGCAGCAGGCATACGTGTCCATCTACAAGTACGCGAAGGGCAACACGAACTCGTTCGAGAGCGCCTTCTTTGGAGACCTGACCAAGTAGGTCAACACACCAAAGGGAAGGGCTCCGGTCTTGCGACCGGGGCCCTTCTTCTGTGTGGTGTTACCAGTGGTGAGTATCAGCTGCCCACAAAAACAAAAGCAGCATGGATGCGTCCGACGTGGCTATTTTTCGAGGATTGTTGCGTCCAAAAACAGTGATTCGCGCATCCGCTCACGCTTCAGGAGGAGAACTCGGCGATTTCGACCGAAAATCTCCTCCATTTGCTCGATCAGGCGGAATTCTCCTCCGCTCGTGCTCGCTCAACAGGAGCGGCGACCGAAAAAGGCCGCATTTCTCCTGTTGAGCGACTCACCAACCGGATTTCTGCTGTTGGGGCGACGAACCCGAGCTAGCCGCCGACGACGGGGGTGGAGTGCGTCGCCGTGTGGTCTGTGGCGAGCGTGCCGAGGTAGAGCTCAATGACCTTGGGGTCGTTCATGAGCGTGCGTCCGGTGCCCGTGTACGCGTTCTTGCCCTGGTCGAGCACGTAGCCCCGATCGCAGATCTGCAGAGCTCTACGAGCGTTCTGCTCGACGATCATGACCGAAACACCCGCCCGGTTGATCTGTGCGACGTTAACGAACGTCTCATCCTGACGGATCGGTGACAGTCCGGCGCTCGGCTCGTCGAGCAGCAGAACGGTGGGATCCATCATGAGGGCGCGTGACATCGCGACCATCTGTCGCTCGCCCCCCGAGAGCGAACCGGCGCGCTGGCCCAACCGCTTCCCGAGCTCGGGGAAGAGGCTGGTGACGAAGTCGAGCCTCTTCGCAAACGTTTTCGGCTTCTGGTACACGCCCATCTGCAGGTTCTCCTCGATGGTGAGCGAGGGGAACACGTTGTTGTTCTGCGGCACGAAGCCGACCCCGCGGGAGACCAGCTTGTCGGCCTTCAGTCCGGTGATGTTGTCGCCCGCGAGCAGCACCTCGCCGCCACGGATGTTCACCTGCCCGAAGATCGCCTTGAGCAGGGTCGACTTGCCCGCACCGTTCGGTCCGATGATGCCGACGAGTTCGCCCTTTTCGAGAAACACATTGCAGTCGTTCAAGATGTTGACGCCCGGGATGTAACCGGCGACAAGTCCCTTGGTCTCGAGGATGATCTCATTTGCCATTTTTGGGCTCCTCTTGGATCTCGTCGCTGATCTCGCTCACCAGGAACTCGTCGCCGAGCTCCTTAGCGACCTCGAGCTGGCCGGTGAGCGAGCCGAGGTCGGTGTCGTGGTGTGCGCCCAGGTACGCGTCGATGACGGCGGTATCCCGCATGACCTCGTCCGGGTAGCCCTCTGCGACGATTTTGCCCTCGGCCATGACGATGACCCAGTCCGCGATGGTCTGCACCATGTGCATGTCGTGTTCGACGAAGAGGACGGTCATCCCCTCGGTCTTCAGGTTGAGGATGTGACCGAGCAGGGACTGGGTGAGTGCCGGGTTGACCCCTGCCATCGGCTCGTCGAGCATGACGAGTCGCGGCACGGTCATGAGCGCGCGAGCCATTTCGAGAAGCTTGCGCTGTCCACCGGAGAGGCTGGCGGCGTAGTCACCCGCCTTGGAGTCCAGCTTGAATCGCGCCAACAGCTCCATCGCCTGCGCCGTGATTTCTTTCTCCCGCTTGCGCCAGAGGGAGGAAATGAGCGCCGTGAAGAAGTGCTCCCCACCCTGCTTGGTCGCCCCAAGGCGCATGTTCTCAAGAACGCTCAACAGGCCGAGCGCCTTCGTGAGCTGGAAGGTGCGAACCATCCCGGTGCGTGCGACCTTGTACGCGGGCATCCCGGCGAGGCTGATCCCGTCGAACTGCCAGGTACCGGTCGTCGGCCGGTCGAAGCCGGTCAACAGGTTGAAGAGCGTGGTCTTGCCGGCTCCGTTCGGGCCAATGAGTGCGGTGATCGCGCCGCGCGGAATCTCAACGTGGGCGACATCCACCGCCGTCATGCCACCGAAAGTTCTCGTCACGTTGTCGGCGACGAGGATGGGGTCTGTCTTCTTGACGCCCGGACCGGCTGTTCCGATAAAGAGTTCCGGCCGTGCACCGGACGGTGCGGTCGTTTCTGGACTAGTTGATTTAGGCACCGAAGTAAGCCTCTCGTTTCTTGCCGAGGATTCCCTGCGGACGGAAGATGATCAGCAGCATGAGCGCGATCCCGACGAGCACGAACCGGATCGGACCCTGCTGGAGCTGGGTGATGGGGAGCCAGTGGTACTGCACACCAAGGCTGAGGATTCCGTCAGCCAGGGACAGCACGACCCAGAAGATGATCGAACCGACGAGCGGGCCGAGCACCGTGGTCGCGCCACCGAGCAACATGATCGTGAACAGGAAGAACGTGGTTTGCGTTCCGTAGTTATCGGGCTGCAGCGACGTCGGAATGATGTTGATGATGTTGGCCAGAGCGGCCAGCACACCGCCGATAATGAGCGCCTGCATCTTGTACCAGTAGACGTTCTTGCCGAGAGCGCGAACAGCGTCCTCGTCCTCGCGGATGCCCTTCACGATGCGACCCCACGGGCTACGCATGAGCTGCCAGACGAAGAGCGCGGCCACGGCGGTCACCGCGATGCCGACGAGGATGATCCAGAGGTCATCCTGGTCGTACGTCAGCACACCGAATCCGTAGCGACCGACCGGGATCGGGTTGAACGCGTCGAACGCGTGCGACGATCCGTTGATCCCGTCCGTGCCACCCGTCACCGGCGCGATGTTCGGTGTCTTCACGGTGTAGCGCACGATTTCCGCCGCCGCGATCGTCACGATGGCGAGATAGTCGGCGCGAAGGCGGAGTGTCGGAATACCGAGGATGAACGCGAAGATGACCGCGCCCGCAATCGATGCGAGAACCGACCAGCCGAACGCCCAGTGGAAGTGCACCGACGTGATCGCGAAGGCATAACCACCGACCGCCATGAAGCCGGCCTGTCCGAAGTTGATGAGTCCGGTGAAGCCGAAACAGACGGCAAGGCCGAGAGCGGCGAGCGCGTACGCGATCGTCTGGGGCGAGATGATCTGCCCGAGCGCGAGCCAAAGGAAGCTGAGATCCATGAGTTACGCCTTCCTACCCAATCCGCTCTCTGCGGCCCAGGATGCCCTGTGGCCGGACGAGCAGGATGATGATCATGATGAGAAGTGCGGCCGCATTCTGCACGTTCGCCGGGATGATGAGCGTCGACAGGTTGACGACCAGGCCGATGACCAGTGACCCGACGAGTGCACCAAATGCGGTGCCGAATCCGCCGAGCGTCACCGCGGCGAAGACGAGGAGCAGGATGCTCCCTCCCGTATCCCAGCGCAGCGTCTGGTAGTACCCGATCAGTACTCCCGCCAGCGCGGCGAGAACACCGGAACCAACCCAGACGAGTCGGATGATTCGCTCGACGTTGATGCCGGAGGCGGCGGCGAGAGCCCGGTTGTCGGCCACCGCCCGAGTCGCCTTACCGATGCGGGTTCGGAGCAGGATGAACGCGACCAGCAGCAACAGCACGACGCAGAGGATGACGCTGATGAGCGTGATGCTCGTGAACTTGATCGGTCCGAGCACGAATGCGGCGTGACTGTCGGATGGGATGATCAGCTGGTCCGAGCCGAAGATGAACTCGTAGAGGTACCGGAGTACCAGCGATAGACCGATACTGACGATCATGAGCGGGATGAGACCGACCCCGCGTTTGCGCAGCGGTTTCCACAACGCCGCATCCTGGCCGAGACCCATCAGTCCACCGGCGACGGCGGCTCCCACGATTCCGATCCAGCCGGGCAGGTGAAGGACCCCGCTCAGGACGTAGCCGGTGAGCGCGCCGAAGGTAACCAGCTCGCCGTGGGCGAAGTTGCTCAGCCCGGTCGTCCCGTAGATGAGGGAGACGCCGATGGAGGCGAGGGCGAGCAGCAGGCCGAAGATGAGGCCGTTGGCCGTCAGGTTCGCGACCAGGGCGCCGTAGTCGGTGTTGTTCCCGGAGGAGGAGTGGTGTCCCGAGCCGGGTGTGTTGGTCGAGCCGGGGACGGATGGCTCGGTCCCGCCGGGTACCAGTAGGAAGTACGCCGGATCCTCGACATCACCCGGGGAGACGGTGACGACGCGGGGGTTGCTCTCCGACGGCGGCGTGCCCTTGCCCGCGGGGAGCGACTTGTTGTCAACAAGGAGTGTGTAGTCTCCGGCACGGGGCAGACCGACGAAGGCCTTCCCGTCCGGGCCGGTGACGAAGGTCTGGCTAAAACCCTTCGGACCGGTGACCAGCACGGATGCGTTCGGCACGTTGCTCTTGTCGGCGGCCACGCGAATCCAGATCTCAATCGATTCTGGTGAGGCACTCGGGGTCGGTGCGGGCGTCTCAACGGCGGATGCCATCGCCGCCGGCCCGAGAATAAGTGCGGCGGCCGCGATCAGGATCGCGAGCGCACCGCGAGCCCTATGGGCAAGTCGTGACGCTTGCGCTTGGGGGATTTTCACGGGCAACTCCAAGAGGTGTCGTTCATTCGGTGACGGCATTGGCACCGAGCTGTTGAATTGAACCTAGTGCGAGTTTGTGTCCCCCGTGTTTCGAATTTTGGATTGACCCTGACACTGCGCGCGTGGATTGGAATATCCGCGGCGCCTTCGCGTTAAGATTGAACACGGGGTTTTAGGCTTCAGAGTCGAAGTTTCGCCCGTATTTTCGCGGCCAACGACTTCAAAGGGAACTATGGACCAGCCAGATCCATTCGGCTTCATCGGACTCACCTACGACGATGTGATGTTGCTCCCCGGGCATACGGATGTCATTCCGAGCGAAGCGGACACCACCTCGCGACTCACCCGTCGCATCGAGGTCGCCTCACCGCTGGTCTCCGCCGCAATGGACACCGTGACCGAGTCCCGCATGGCGATCGCGATGGCACGCAACGGCGGCATCGGCATCCTGCACCGCAACCTGTCGATCGAGGACCAGGCCGGCCATGTCGACAAGGTGAAGCGCTCAGAGTCCGGGATGATCACCAACCCCGTGACCACGACACCCGATGCCACGGTCGAAGAGGTGGATGCCCTGTGCGGGCACTTTCGCGTCTCCGGTCTGCCCGTGATCGAGGCCGACGGCAAGCTGGTCGGCATCATCACCAACCGCGACATGCGGTTCGTGTCCCCCTTTGAGAAGTCGACGACGCTGGTTCGCGACGTCATGACAAAGGCACCGTTGATCACCGCCCCCGAGGGCGTCGACCCCGACTCCGCCGTGGCGATCTTCGCTCAGCACAAGATCGAGAAGCTTCCCCTCATCGACCGGGATGGACGCCTGCGCGGACTCATCACCGTCAAGGACTTCGACAAGAGCGAGAAGTATCCGAACGCCACCAAGGATGACTCCGGCCGACTGCGCGTCGGCGCGGCGATCGGCTTCTTTGGGGATGCGTGGGATCGCGCGGTCGCACTCAACGAAGCCGGAGTCGACCTCATCGTCGTGGACACCGCGAACGGTGACTCGGCGGGCGTGCTCGACATCATCAAGCGGCTGAAGACGGATTCCGGATTCGACCACATCGACGTGATCGGCGGCAACGTCGCGACCCGCTCGGGCGCACAGTCCCTGGTGGACGCCGGCGCGGACGCCATCAAGGTCGGCGTCGGGCCGGGTTCGATCTGCACCACGCGAGTGGTCGCCGGCGTCGGTGTTCCGCAGGTCACGGCCGTCTACGAGGCATCGCTCGCGGCGCGCGAGAGCGGCATCCCGGTCATCGCGGATGGTGGTCTCCAGTACTCGGGCGACATTGCCAAGGCGCTCGTCGCCGGAGCAGACACGGTGATGCTCGGCTCGTTGCTTGCCGGCTGCGACGAGAGCCCGGGCGACCTCGTCTTCGTGAACGGTAAGCAGTTCAAGAACTATCGCGGGATGGGTTCCCTCGGCGCGCTCCAGACGCGCGGCAAAAAGACGTCATACTCGCGCGACCGGTACTTCCAGGCGGATGTTCCGTCTGACGAGCAGCTCATCGCGGAGGGCATCGAGGGGCAGGTCCCGTATCGCGGACCCGTCGCATCCGTCGCCTACCAACTTCTCGGCGGCCTGCGCCAGTCGATGTTCTACACGGGGGCGCGCACAATCTCGGAGCTCAAGGCGAAGGGCAAGTTCGTGCGCATCACGGCGGCCGGCCTCAAGGAGTCGCACCCGCACGACGTGCAGATGGTCATGGAAGCCCCCAACTACCGCGGCTAGCCCCACCCCCGGGTGGCGGGAGAAACTGCACCGGGTGGCGGGACAAACTGTTCGATGGGCGGAGTCGTAACTCCGCCCATCAGTTAGTTTTCCCCTCCGTCACAGCTTTGATCGGCGGCTCGGTGCGCACCGGTCACGAGTCCGCAGCCCGCTTCGAATCGTCCGCGGTCACGCTGACCGGATGGACTATTCATCGCTTCAGGATGACGGCCTGATCGTCGTCGAACGCATCGGCTCTCGTCTGGATGACCCGCGAAGCCTCGCGAGAGATGTCGCTCGAGGACTTCTCGTCAAACTTCGGCGGGGCGTTTACGTGCCGCAAGAAATATGGGCCGCGACTGAACCGCGTGCTCAACACGTCTTACGTGCGCGAGCTGTACTGTCGTCAGCCCGGCGCCCCATTGCGTTGGCAGGTTTGTCAGCCGCGGCTGTGTGGGGAATACCCATCGGTGGATCCTGGCCAACCGAGGTCACCGTGCTCGATGAGTGGCAGGGAGGAGGCCGGACCGAACCCGGCGTGCGCAGGACCGCAGCGGGTTTCCGGACCGCGAGGATCGTCGAACTGGGCGGCCTTCGGGTTACCGACCTGACCCGCAGCGCGATTGACGTTGCGCGCCGAACACATTTTGCGGACGCGGTCGGCTCCGTTGACTGGGCGCTCTGGCGAAAGAATGGGCGGCGCGTTTCAAAACAGATGCTCACGGATGACATCTACAACCTCGACAAGAGTCTCGGTCGACGGCTTCTTGAGCGCGTTGTCGCCTTCTCAACCGACCTTTCCGACTCCTATGGGGAATCCGAGTGTCGCGCTGTCATCCACTTGCTCGGTTTTGATGCACCCGAACTACAGGTGGAGTTTCGGGATGAACAGGGAGCGATGTATCCGGACTTCTTTTGGCGCAGCGTCAGAGCGGCCGCCGAGTTCGACGGAAAGGCGAAATACACAAATAACGAATACACGGCCGGCGACCCAGGGGAGGTGGTCTGGCGAGAAAAGCGGCGCGAGGATCGCCTACGGCGTCAACTCAGCGGGATGACCCGTATCCTCACGTCGGACGTTTCACATCCCGACCGACTCGTTCGACTTCTTGAGGACATGGGCATCCCTCGCGGACGGAGATCCTGATTGATGGGCGGAGCCGTAACGCCGCCCACCGGACGGCTTCTCCCGCCAGCCGATGCAGTTTCTCCCGCCACCCAGGAACGGTCTAGGCGGCGGCGAGGCGGCTGATGGCCTCGGTCAGCACCTCGGGGGAGCACGCGAAATTGAGGCGGGCGAATCCGCGGCCCTGGCTGCCGAAGTCTGGACCGGGGTTCAGCGCGACACGGGCGTCGAGGGCGCGGATGCTGGGATCGTCGCCCCAGCCGAGCCCACGAAAGTCCAGCCAGGCCAGGTAGGTCGCATCCGGCGAACGAAAGCCAACGCCCGGCAACTCGGCCTCAAGCAGCTGCCCGAGGAGCAACTTGCTCGCCTCGATCGCGGCAATCGTGCCATCCAGCCAGTCGTCACCGCTCGTGAAGGCGGCCACGCTGGCGTGAAGACCGAGGATGCTCGTGCGCCACAGCACCTCCTCGGACATCCCGTCCAGCAGCGCGCGTGACCGGGCGGATGCGGCAACCATCAGCGCGCACTTCACCCCCGCGAGATTGAAGGCCTTGCTCGCCGAGGTGACCGCGATTCCGTGCTCGCGCGCCGCATCGGATACCGAGAGGAACGGCGTGAACGTCGCCGTCGTATGCGTGAGCGGGCCGTGGATCTCGTCGCTCACGACAATCGCGTCGTACCGGGCGGCCAGCTCGGCGAGTGCCGCCAGCGACTCCGCGGGGTGAACAACACCGAGCGGGTTCTGGGGGTTACACAGCAACAGCGCACGAACGCCGGCCGCAAACGCGGCCTCGATTCCGGCGAGATCGAGCTCGTAGCCAACCCCATCGTCGAGAAGAGGCACTTCGACGACCGAACCGCCGGCTTCCGTCACGAGGTGGAAGAACGGCGGGTACACGGGCGGATTGATGATGACCCCGTCGCCCGGCCGGATTACGGCACGAAGCGACTCCACGATGCAAACGCTGACATCCGTGGTGGTGCGAACGGATCCCGGATCGACGTTCCAGCCCCATCGGCGCGCCGCAAACCCGGCGAACGCCTCGCCGACCGGGAGGGGGGATGCCACATAACCGGTATCGGACAGTCGGATGCGTTCCGCAATCGCCTCGGCGACAACCGGCGCGAGCGGGTAGTCCATTTCGGCGACGAACAGCGGGAGTACGTCCGCGGGGTAGCGCACCCATTTCTCGCTGGTTCGCGCGCGGAGACTCGCTAGCGGTTCGGCGCCGACCTCGGTCATCCACCCAGCTTGCCCGACTTCGACCGTCCCGTTGTAGTCTGGTCGGCTGTCCACTCGGCCGGCGAAGGGTGGCGGGGCATGGGCTACATCGACGTGAATGGAGTTTCCTATTCGCTGAACGACGGCCGACAGCTCCTCGACGAGGTGTCGTTTCGGGTGGGGGAGGGCACGACTTCGGCTCTCATCGGCGCCAACGGGGCAGGCAAGTCGACTCTGCTCAGGATCCTCCGCGGCGAGCTCAAGGCGGACGATGGTGCGATCAGTGTCGATGGCGGCCTCGGCGTCATGGACCAGTTCATCGGCCACATCCGCGACACCTCGACCGTGCGCGACCTGTTGATCGAAGTGGCGCCTCGGGCAATCCGCGCGGCCGCGCTCGCGCTCGACGCGTCCGAGATGGCGATCATCGAGAACGACACCACCGAGAATCAACTCGGCTACGCCACCGCCCTCGGCGAGTATGCGGATGTCGGCGGCTACGACCAGGAGACGGTCTGGGACAAGTGCACGATGGCAGCGCTCGGCATCCCGTTCGAGCGGGCGAAATATCGCGAGCTGACGACGCTCAGCGGCGGCGAGCAGAAGCGGTTGGCCCTCGAGGCACTTCTACGGGGGCCGGAGCAGGTCCTGCTGCTGGATGAGCCAGACAACTATCTCGACGTCCCCACCAAGCGGTGGCTCGAGGATTCGCTCCGCGAGACACGAAAGACCGTCCTGCTGGTGAGCCACGATCGCGAACTGCTCGCCAGGGTCGCCGACCGGATCATCACGCTCGAGGTCGGTGCGGTCGGGAACACGACCTGGACCCACGGTGGCGGATTTGCGACCTATCACCAGGCCCGGGAAGACCGAATGAATCGCCTCGACGAACTGCTGCGGCGCTGGGATGAGGAGCACGCCAAGATCAAGCTGCTCGTCTACAACATGAAGGTCAAGGCGACGGCGAACGACACTTTCGCGCCCAAGTACCAGGCTGCGCTCAGCAAGCTGCGTCGGTTCGAGGAGGCCGGGCCGCCGGAGGCGAGGCCGCGCGAGCAAAACCTGTCCATGCGCCTTCGTGGCGCCCGCACCGGCAATCGCGCTCTCGTGTGCCGGGCCCTCGAGCTCACTGGGCTCATGAAGCCGTTCGACCTTGAGGTCTGGTTCGGCGAGCGTGTCGCCGTCCTCGGGTCCAACGGTTCCGGCAAATCGCACTTCCTTCGGTTGCTGGCTCTGGGCGGCACCGATCCGGATCCGCGCGCGGGACACGTCACATCCGTCGGCGCGACTCTCGATCCGGTCCCGCACTCGGGATCCGCGAAGCTGGGTGCTCGGATCGTTCCGGGTTGGTTCGCGCAGGCTCACCAACATCCCGAGCTCCTCGGTCGAACGCTTCTCGAGATCCTGCATCGCGGCGATGACAACCGCGACGGGCTCGCCCGCGAGGCGGCCAGCCGGGCTCTCGACCGATATGGCCTTGTTGAGGGCGCGGAGCAGACGTTCGAGTCGCTCTCTGGCGGCCAGCAGGCGAGGATGCAGATTCTGCTGCTCGAGCTCAGTGGAGTGACGCTGCTGCTGCTCGACGAGCCGACCGACAACCTCGACCTGGTCTCCGCGGAGGCGCTCGAGGATGCCCTGTCCCGGTTCGAGGGGACGGTGCTTGCCGTCACCCACGACCGCTGGTTCGCCCGCTCGTTCGATCGCTTCCTGGTCTTCGGCGCCGACGGGACCGTCTACGAGTCGGATGAACCCGTGTGGACCGAGCAGCGGGTAGCCCGCGCGCGTTGACAGCTCGCCGGTAGGCTTGCACCCGTGACTGACATCGAAATCGGCCGCGCCAAGCGCGCCCGTCGCGCCTACGCCTTCGACGACATCGCAATCGTCCCGAGCCGCCGCACACGGGACCCGCAGGATGTCTCGGTCACCTGGACCATTGATGCTTTTACTTTCGAGATTCCGGTGCTCGCGGCCCCCATGGACTCGGTGGTGAGCCCGGACACGGCGATCGCGATCGGCAAGCTCGGCGGTCTCGGTGTGCTCGACCTCGAGGGGGTCTGGACGCGGTACGAAAACCCCGAGCCGCTTCTCGAGGAGATTCGCGGCCTGAAGGTCGGTGCCGCTACGGCGCGCATGCAGGAGATCTACGCGGAGCCGATCAAGCCGGAACTGGTGACCGCCCGGCTGGCACAGATCCGTGCGGCCGGAGTGCCGGTCGCTGGCGCCCTCAGCCCGCAGCGCACCCAGGAGCTTTACCAGACCGTGGTCGACGCCGGGGTCGACATGTTCGTCATCCGGGGCACCACGGTGAGCGCAGAGCACGTCTCGAAGACGGTCGAGCCGCTCAATCTCAAGAAGTTCATCTACGAACTGGATGTGCCGGTCATCGTCGGTGGCGCAGCGACCTACACGGCCGCGCTGCACCTCATGCGAACCGGCGCCGCGGGTGTGCTGGTCGGCTTCGGCGGGGGAGCGGCAGCCACGACACGGGCGAGCCTTGGGATCCACGCTCCCATGGCGACGGCGGTGGCCGATGTTGCGGGCGCTCGCCGCGACTACCTGGACGAGTCCGGCGGTCGGTATGTACACGTCATCGCCGACGGCGGTCTTGGCACGAGCGGCGACATCGTCAAGGCGATCTCGGTCGGAGCGGACGCGGTGATGCTGGGTAGCACGCTGGCGCGGGCAACGGATGCCCCCGGCGGCGGTTGGCACTGGGGCTCTGAATCGCACCACCCCGAACTCCCCCGAGGCAACCGCGTCGAGGTTGGCTCGATCGCGACACTCGAGCAGATCCTGTTCGGGCCGTCGACGGTCGCGGACGGCAGGGTCAACCTCATCGGTGCGCTGCGCCGCTCGATGGCGACCACCGGCTACTCCGACCTCAAGGAATTCCAGCGGGTCGAGGTCGTCGTCGCCCCATACCGCCAGGCATAAAACCGGGTCAACACTGGTTTAAGTAGATGGATAAGAAGGTCTGAGAATGGTTGACGTCAAGCGGGTGAAGCTCCCCGGTGTGGGTGTGTTGCACACCTTCGTCACCGACGGCGGCGGAAAGGTCGGCGTGATCACTCACCGCGCCGGCTCGAGCGACCTGATCACGTTCTCCGACGCCGAAGACGGGTCGAAGGCCACCAAGGTCGCATTGCGACTCGATGACGATGAGGCGCACACCCTGGCGGAGCTGCTTGGTGGCACGCGCATCACGGAGTCCCTCACCAACCTCGACTCCATCCCCGGCCTGACCATCGACTGGTTCCATGTCGACTACGACGACCACATCGCCGGGCAGACTCTTGGCGACCTCGGCGCGGTCGGCGTCGTGGGCGTCACAATCGTTGCGGTTGTCCGCGGCGAATCCGCCAATCCGGCGCCGGATGAGCACTTCAAGGTGTTCCCCGGTGACACGCTCGTTGCGGCAGGCTCACCCGAAAAGGTCGCGAAGGCGTTCACGTACTTCCGCACGGGTGAGGTCAAGGCGAAAGGCACCGTCGACGCATCTGCCGGGGATTGACCCGTGTCTAATACGCCCGGCAGCGAGCTTCTGGTACTCGGTGTTCTGTTTGTCATCGCCTACGTTTTGGGGCGCCTCGGCAAGCTGATCGGCCTGCCGTCGATCCCGATCTACATGCTGGTCGGGCTGATTGCGAGCCCGAACATGCACCTGCTTCCGGTGGGCTTCAAGCCGGCAAACGTCGAGCTCGTGGCCATCTTCGGACTGATCTTCCTGCTCTTCAACCTGGGCCTCGAGTTCGATCAGGACGAGTTCTTCGGTAACGCCCGCGGGCTTCTGCTGTCGGGCGGCACCCGTCTCATCATCAACTTCGGCATCGGCATCGGTTTCGGCTTCCTGGTCGGCTGGGGTGCGCGGGAGGCCCTGATCATTGCCGGGATGACGGCGACGTCGTCCAGCGCGATCGTGACGAAGCTGCTGATCGAGTTGCGCCGCCTTGCGAACCCGGAGACCCCGGTCATCCTCGGCATCGCAGTGGTCGAGGATGTCTTCATCGCGTTCTATCTCGCGATCGTCGCGGTGGTGATCGGCAAAGAAACCAACATCTGGCAGATCGTTCTCGAGCTCGGAATCTCGTTTGCGTTCCTGGTCGGGATGTTTGCGCTCGCCCGCTGGGGCGGCAAGCATGTCTCGAGAGTGCTTGGCGCACGCGACGACGAACTCTTCACGGTGCTGTTCTTCGGGCTGGCGGTGGCCTTCGGCGGGATCGGGGAGTTGCTCGGCGTTTCCAACGCGATCGGCGCGTTCCTGATCGGGCTCGTTCTCGGAGCGACGCGGTTCCGCAGTCGAATCGAAACCTTTGCGCTGCCGCTTCGGGATGTGTTCGGCGCCTTCTTCTTCCTCAACTTCGGACTCGCCCTCGACCCGTCGAGCTTCGGCGCCGTGCTCATCCCCGTCGGCGGTGCAGTGCTCATGACTCTCGTCGCCAACGCGGGCGGGGGCTGGCTCATCGCCTGGATCAACCGGCTTCCGGCCCGGTACGGCCTCGGGATCGGCCTGATCCTTCAAAACCGCGGTGAGTTCGCGCTCATCCTCGCGACTCTCGCGACCGCCGCCGGCCTCGACCCCCGGCTCACGCCGTTCGCGGGTCTCTACGTGCTGATCATGTCGATTGTCGGCCCGGTGCTCACCGTCAACTCCGAGCGC
The DNA here is from genome assembly GCA_030838475.1 of Actinomycetota bacterium. Classification (GTDB taxonomy): domain Bacteria; phylum Actinomycetota; class Actinomycetes; order Actinomycetales; family Microbacteriaceae; genus Galbitalea. The sequence goes on along the minus strand of JAUZFP010000105.1, from coordinate 1,493 downwards.
ATCACCAACCTGCTGTTCCGCGGCAGGCGGGGGAAGGCATCCGATGTCGCGGCCGCGAGCGCGACCGACTCGTCGGCGGAGGAGGCGATCGCCCTCATGGAGGGCGCGATTGGTGGACAGCAATCGTCGTCCGGCGACGACGTGGAGAACGAGAACGATGAGCCGCTGCTGGGCAGCGAAACATCGACAGCAGCCGCCGCAGCGAGCGACGTGGATGCCGAACTCGACCTCGACGCAACCATTCAGCAAGCCATGGAACAATCTGATCAACAGAGTTCCCGCCAGCGAGATCCGGAGTACTAGCCGTGTGGAGTGTCGCCAGGCGTCCCCGCTGGATCGTCGCACTCCTCGTGGCACTGGGCATCGCCGCAGGGTTCGCAGCCCTCGGCCAGTGGCAGATCGGTCGGGCGGTGGAGACCGCGACCGTTGTCATCGTCCCCGACGAGACGGTGACGCCTCTTTCGAAGGTCGCGACCCCGCAGAAAGAGGTCACGGATCGCGCGGCGGGCCAGATCGTGAGCGTCGTCGGTCGCCGAGTACCGGGTGACACCTATGTCGTCAGTGACCGCGTGAACTTCGGGGTGGCCGGCTACTGGGTCATCGGCCATGTCGTTGCCTCGAATGGGGCGAGCGTCGCACTGGCCCTGGGCTGGACGAAATCGAAGTCGGCGGCGGATGCTGCTGCCGACGCGCTCGCCGCCGGGGCGCCATCCGCCACCATCGTCGGGCGCTACCAGCCGACCGAGCCTCCGGACCAGGAGGACTTCGAGCACAACGCCCGCAGCGTGGTCTCCGTTCCGTGGCTAATCAACGAGTGGAAGACCGTGCCGACGGTCGCCTACGGCGGCTACATGGTCGACAACGTGGCGCCCGCCGGCCTGTCCAAGATCCAGTCGGTACGCCCCACGAACGATGTCAGCCTCAACTGGCTGAACGTGTTCTACGCGATCGAGTGGGCATTGTTCGCGGGCTTCGCGATTTACCTCTGGTACCGGCTGGTGAGGGATGCGTGGGAGCGCGAGGAAGAGGACCAACTGGACTCGGTCTCCGCACTCCCAGACACCGCGAAATCGACGGAAGTACACTGACGCCATGCCCTCGCTGTCCTCGCTCATCGCGACCACGTACAAGCCGAAAGCGGAGACCATTCCGCTGATCAACAACGCGCTGAAGATCTATCGTGTGTGTGCGTACATCACGGGAACGTTCCTGCTCTTGCTGGTCGTCGAGATGGTGCTGAAGTACATCTTTTTCTACGAGGTCGAGCTCGGCGGGCCCGACGGGTTCATCACCCTGGTCAACTACTTCCCGAGCCTCGGCAAGTCGCCGGGACTCACCGGCATCAACCTGAGCATCGGCATCCTGATCGTGCACGGCTGGTTCTACGTGGTGTACCTGCTTGCCGACTTCACTCTGTGGAGCAGGATGCGCTGGCCGTTCGCCATGTTCATCCTGATCGCCCTGGGCGGCGTCGTGCCGTTCCTGTCGTTCAT
>JAUZFP010000059.1 GCA_030838475.1 Actinomycetota bacterium | reverse complement strand
CCGGTACCACGTTCGCTCGACAGGCTCGGCGGTGTGTTGACCAGTCCAGAGACTTCCGATCCGCGCCTCGTACGATCCGCTGTCCCGGTCGATCGACGGGTCGCGAAGGTGTTTCGCGACCAGCCGTCGTGGGTGGTGCCACTCCTGGGCGCGATACTCGTTTTCGCACTCGCGCTGTACACCTGGAATATCGGCTACAGCGGACTGTCGACCTATTACGCCGCATCGGTGAAGTCGATGCTCGAGAATCCGCGCGCCGTATTCTTCGGAGCGCTTGACCCCGGCGCGACGGTAACTCTCGACAAGCTCGCCGGATTCCTCATCCCCCAGGCACTGTCAGCGAAGATTTTCGGGTTTCACGCGTGGACGCTGTCCCTACCCCAGGTCATCGAGGGTCTGGTCACGATTCTTGCGAGCTACGTGGTTGGAACCAGGTGGCGTGGTCCGGCATTTGGTCTCGGGGTAGCGGCAATCATGGCTTCGACGCCAATGCTTGCGGCAATGTTCGGCCGGCCGATGGAGGACGGCATGCTGACGATGTGCATGGTCCTCGCGTTTGCCGCCTGGCAGCGGGCGCTCATTCAGCACAGCGTGGTCTGGCTTTCGGTGGCTGGGGTGTGGATCGCGGTCGGGTTCCAGGCAAAGATGCTTCAGGCATGGTTGATCCTGCCTGCGCTTCTCATCGCGTACCTCGTTTGCGCCGCCCTTCCCGTTCGCCGACGACTATGGCACCTGGCAGTTGCGGGCGCGGTCACTCTGGTCCTCTCGCTGTCGTGGATGACGGCCATCCAACTGGTGCCCGCCAGCCAGCGGCCATTCATCGACGGCACCACGTCGAACAACACCTACTCGATGGTGTTCGGCTACAACGGGATCGATCGACTCATTCCCGGCCTCGTACCGGGCGCGGTACCCCAACTGAACGCATCGCCGGGCTCCGGGCAATCGCCGTCGAATACGACTGCAACCTCAGCCGCAAGTACAAGTCCGCTCAAGTTGTTCTCGCCCCAACTCACGACGCAGATGGGCTGGCTCTACCCCGCCGCGGCCGAGGGAGCAATTGTCGAAATTCTCGCACTGCGGAGGATATTCAACCGCCGACGGGCCAACGTGCCGCGCACAGAGCCGGTGGGCGGCCGAGATCCGGATGGGGTGGCCCTCGCGCTCATGCTTTGGGCACTGATTGCGGGACTGGTGATGTCCGTCGCCTTCGTGCCCCACGCCACCTATCTGGCAGTGCTCACCCTTCCACTGGCCGTCCTGGCCGCCCGCGGCGCCACTAACGCTTTCACCGCGTATCGCGAGGGCGGGCGCGCCTGGGTGACGTTGCCCGCACTCGTTGTCCTTCAGACGATCTGGGCAACCTCGATAGCCATCGTCGCGGCGCCACAACTGCAGGGCCTTGCGCCCGTGATCTTAGTTTCCGGATTGGCAGCCTCGGGCGTCCTCGTCTACCTCCACGACCGCTCCAGGGAGCGACCCCTGCTGACCCGGGCCGCGCTCGTCGGGTCCGCCAGTGCCGCCCTGATCGGTCCTCTCCTGTGGTCGCTGTGTGTTCTCGGTCCCGGCGGTGGAGGAAGCGCAAGCGACGCGTTTGCAGGTCCTCGGATTGCTGCACCTGTGTCGCATCCGGTTAATAGAGCAATAACGGCGGGAGCGGGAGTGCACCTTCGCGCACCACTTTCTATTCCGCACGTCAAGGGCCTCGATGCCGCACAGGAGGGGCTTGTCGACTATCTCGACGCACGGAACAAGCCGGGAAGCATCCCCTTTGCCACGGACACAATGGCTATCGCGGTAAGCGTCATATTGGCCACCCGCGAGGCTCCCGTACCAATCGGCGGATTTTCGCAACACGCGCCCACCGCACAATTGACGCAACTCGTCAACCTCATCAGATCCAAACGTCTTCGCTTCGTGCTTCTGGCCGAATATGCTTCGGCGCACGTGGGCCCGAACAACCCCGCGATGGCATCGGATCGCGCGTGGGTACAGGCAAACTGCACCCCGGTGCTCTCTGGACGGTTCCGCGAGGGCAAGACTGCGCTGCAGAGATTATTCGACTGCGACCCGGTCGCCACCACAAACAGCTCCCGCGAGTTCGCAGCAACGATCAGGCGCTCCTCGGATTTGCGAGGAGTGAACTCCCAACCAGAACCCACAACCGGGTCTTTGACCGTTCGGCTGGGATGACGTGGAGCACTTCCGTGGCCGCGGGCCGCGAGGACCTGTCAGTTCGCCCGATACACCGCGACGTAGTCGACCAGCATTGTCGCTGGATACGCCGAATTAGACGTTGGCGTGCCCGGGAAATTGCCGCCAACTGCGAGATTCAGCAGCAGGAAGAACGGCTTGTCAAACACCCAGGGATGCCCTGCGACATCCTTTGCCGACCGCGTTTCGTAGACGCGTCCGTCGACGAGGAACTCGATCGATTTGGGCGTCCACTCGACTGCAAAAGTATGAAATCGTGCGGAGAAGGGCTCGCCATTTGCGAGCGTGTAACTGGCGGTCGGGTCATTTGCCCCCGAGTACCCCGGGCCATGAAGCGAACCGTAAATGGTCGAAGGCTTCCTGCCCACGTTCTCCATTACGTCAATCTCTCCGGACCCCGGCCAAGGGTTGCTCTCGATGTCAGCTCCGAGCATCCAGAACGCCGGCCAGACACCCGAGCCGGCGGGCACCTTGATCCGTGCCTCGATTCGGCCGTACTTCACCGCGAACAACTTTTGTGTTGTCAGTCGGGCAGAGGTGTAGATGCACGGCCCATACCAACAGGCGTGATGCGCCGCGTCAGGTCTCGCTACGATCGCGAGCGAACCGTGACCGTCGAGCGACGCGTTGGCGTTGCCTGATGTGTAGTACTCGAGTTCGGAGTTACCCCAGCCGTTGCCGCCGGTGTCGGCGCTCCAGCGAGCCGGGTCAGCAACCGAACCAGCCGGGCCCGAAAAGCCGTCCAGCCACTCGAGCTTCCAGGTGGTTGCGCCGGGCGCAGCCGATGCGGCGGGCGTGGGCGCCGAACACGCGGTCAGGGAAACGGCGAGCACGATGAGCACCGCGCCGCCGAGTCTTACACTCCGTGCCAAGCGTGACCCCCTGCTCGCGAACTAAACGCAGTGCGTGAGTCCAGACGATAGCAGGGCGTTTTGGAGCCGTCAGTATGGGAGGCCGGAAGCCTTCACAAAACCGGTCATTTCGCAACGCGTCTGCTCGAGAGCGAGCTCGTCGACACCCGTCGGAACCCAACCACGCTCGTCGTCATCGTGAGCCATTAGCGACTGCTCGGCGTCGTCGACGTCGATGAATCTGCGGCCGAGAAGTGCAACAAACACGACGGCACCAACCGCAACGAGCGCAATCAAGGTATTGAGCATTGAGTGGAGCCCCCATCCGAGATCGACGCTACAACCGGAAATGAGGAATCCGCTGGCCCCAATGCCGGGCACAAAAGTGCCGCGTGACTCTAAGCAAAGCAGACCTGCGACGTGCACGGTGGAAAATCCTTCATTTTCCTGTTCGCACTGGCGTCCCCCGAAAGGGGGGCCGACACGCTCGCGACACGCGCAGTGTGTAGGCGATGGAAACAAAGAGGAAACAAGTCGTTCGCACAAACCGCCTTTCAACCTGCGTAGCTTGGAATGAACCGCAGGTCATACCCGATACCGCCAGCAGTGCCGAATTCTCAGCGTCGCGTACACGGCTCCCCCCGTCCCTGGATCGAATCAGGTGTAAAAAATGCGCGACAAAACCACTATTCGTCGACCCGATTTTGAGTACACGAGTCTCGAGCCATCCACTTCGGTCGCACTGGCTACCGTCTCGGATGCGCTGCCACCAGCGCCACCCGAGCCAGACCTGGTCTCGCCGCCGACCGACGCGGAGTTGTCCTGGTACCTCGGCTCGCAGCAACGCTGGGTGCACATTGTCACCCTGATTTCGTTCGGCCTCGCGGCATCCAGTCTGGTGAGATTCTCACTCAGCTCGCCCTGGCTATACGGTCTACTCGCGGTCTTGGTCGTCAGCGTTGTCGGCTCGCTGCTCTCGCTGATATCCGGAATGAACAGGCGGCGCGACACGCGGGAGTCACACTTTGCCCTGGTGGGCGACTGGGAGTTCATGACCAGTGCCGGCGAGTATCCGAGCGTTGACGTGTTCCTGCCCTCGTGCGGCGAGGACATAGCTGTGCTCCGGAACACGTTCACGCACGTGGGGCGGATGGCATGGGGCGGCGAGTTGAATGTCTGGGTCCTGGACGACGCAGGCAAGCGCGAGGTTGAAGACCTAGCGGCTGAGTTTGGGTTCCACTACCGGGTACGACCCAATCGCGGCTTCTTGAAAAAGGCGGGCAACCTGCAATACGGGTTCGGCCAGTCCACGGGCAGCCTGATCGTGATCTTCGACGCCGACTTCTGCCCGCGTACCGACTTCCTCGCTCACACCGTTCCCTACATGGAAGACGAGAGCATCGCCATCCTCCAGACACCGCAGTTCTTCGAGACGCGCGCAACGATGACCTGGCTCGAACGCGCGGCGGGCGCAACCCAGGAATTGTTCTACCGTTGGGTACAGCCCTCCCGTGACAAGGCGGGCGCTGCAATCTGCGTCGGTACCTGCGCGGTCTATCGTCGGTCGGCCCTCGAGAGGACCAACGGGTTCGCCCAGATTGAGCACAGCGAAGACGTACACACAGGCATGATGCTTATGCGTGCCGGTTACTCGGTGCGTTACGTGCCCATCCTTGTCTCGCGCGGCCTCTGCCCGACCGACCTCGCCGGCTTTCTGAACCAGCAGTATCGCTGGTGCAACGGCTCGATAACACTGCTGCGCAGCGGGCAGGCATCCAAGCGCCCACTCTCGCTTCGCCAGCGTCTCGCCTTCTGGTCGGGATTTATGTACTATATCTCCACCGCGATCAACGTATTTCTACTGCATGTGCCTGGGATGATCATGGTCGTATTCCTGGCGGCCGACGTGCGTGCTACGAACTTCATCCCGTTCCTCGCTGGCGCTTGGGTGTACACGGTTTTGATGCCGCGCATCTCGAGGTCGCGCTGGCGCTACGAGGTCATGCGAGTTCAGATGGCTTATAGCTTCAGCCACGCGCTCGCCATCGTGCACAAGCTCACGGGTCGTACGAAAGGTTGGGTCGCGACGGGGGCAGTCGGAAAGAGCAGCAGTCTCGCCAGGACCATTGCGCTCATGGGCATCACCACGATCGCCGTTACTCTCGGCGTTTCGTGGGGCTGGCTCCTCTACGACGTCACCATCTACGGATGGCACCAGTTCTGGCCAATGGCGATCTTCCTACTCGGGTACAGCTGGATTGGGGTTCCGCTACTGATCGACTTCTTCAAGGTCAGGATGCCCAAAAAAGCGGTTCCGGTGGCAATCGCAATCGAGGGGGCAGTCGCATGAGCAAGAAAATGACCGACCTTGAACCGTACGACGAGGGCGGACGGGTCTCCCTGATCGAGGCGATCAGCTACACCGCCGCTCTCGGGTTCATCGCGCTCTTTGCCTCCGGGTTCTTCGACGGAATGGTGGCGTGGAAATGACGACCACCATTCGAACTCCGGATTCCACGGCGGTTCGTCAAACTGACGGTGTTCGCCCCAGCCGCGTGTTCCAGCCCGACATCGAGGGACTGCGCGCGATCGCGGTTATCGCAGTTGTCGCATTCCACGCTGCCGTCCCGTTCAGCGGTGGAGGCTTCGTCGGAGTCGACGTATTCTTCGTCATCTCCGGCTACCTGATCACGGGCCAGCTGCTACGCGAAGTGTTGCGTACCGGCCGCATTAGCCTGCCCGGGTTTTACGCCCGCCGCGCCCGTCGCATCCTCCCTTCCGCATCGATCGTGCTACTCGCAATCACCCTGGCGACGGTGTTGCTTGAGCCTGTTCTCGGGATTTTCCACACCGCCAAAGACATCCTGGCCGCCGCGACCTACACAACCAACTGGCATTTCATCGCGCTCGGCACCGACTATCTCGCACAGTCGACTGCGTCGAGCCCCGTGCTTCACTTCTGGTCGCTAGCCGTCGAAGAGCAGTTCTATCTGGTCTGGCCGCTGCTGATCCTCATCGCTGCGCAGATCGCCAAGCGGCGACCAATGCATGGCACTCGCGTCATTGCGATCGTGATCGGCGCGGTGACAATTGCCTCCTTCATTGCCGGCGTGGTGCTGACGACGAGCGATCCCAAGCTCGCCTATATGGCGACCCAGACCCGTGGGTGGGAATTCGGCGTCGGCGCGCTCATCGCCGTCGTCGGACACTGGTTCATCAAAGTTGGATCGACACACCTGGGCCGGTTCGCGGTCGGCCGAACCGTCGGCAACGTGGTCGGTTGGATTGGCCTCACGACGATCCTTGTGGCCGTATTCTCGCTCAGCGGGGATACGCCGTTCCCCGGCACCGCGGCCCTGCTGCCCGCTCTCGGAGCCGCCGCGATCATCGTCGGCGGACTGGTGTCGGGTACGGGCAGAGGGTCCGTCGGCTCGCTTCTTTCGCGACGCCCGGTCCGCTACATCGGTCGCCTCTCCTATGCCTGGTACCTCTGGCACTGGCCGGTCCTGATCTTCGTTGAACTGAAGACGGGAACGCTGCCCTGGCAGCAGCGCGCCCTGCTCATGGTTCTGGCGCTCGGGCTGGCGGCGCTCACAGTGCACTTTGTCGAGGTGCCGATCTCCAAATGGAAGTCGGTCGCAAAGCAGGTAGCCCCGGCAATCGCGCTCGGGATTCTCTGCATGGTGGTTACTGCCGGGGCCGCACTCGGGGTCGGTTCGAGCGCCGT
>JAUZFP010000034.1 GCA_030838475.1 Actinomycetota bacterium | reverse complement strand
GGTTTGTGACGCATCAGTACGAACTAATGGTGATCCTCGATCCAGAGATCGATGAGCGCACCGTGGCTCCCAGCCTAGACAAATTCCTGAATGTCATTCGCAACGATGGTGGAACCATCGACAGCGTCGACATTTGGGGACGCCGTCGCCTGGCCTACGAGATCAACAAGAAGACCGAAGGCATCTACGCGGTCGTTCAGCTCACGGCGAATGCGTCGGCGACGGTCGAGCTCGACCGCCAGCTGAAGCTCAGCGAAGCCGTCATGCGCACCAAGGTGCTGCGCGCGGAAGAGGCGATCGCTCAGGTCGCCGAGGCCGCGAAGGTTGCTGAAGAGAAGGCCGCCCGCAAGGCCGCCGCTCCTCAGAAGCCCGCCGCATCCGCCGCGCCGGCTGCTGCGGTTGCCGCTGCACCTGCGACTCCCGTCGACGCTCCCGCCGAGGAGGCTGCACCCGCCAAGGCGAAGGCAGCGCCCAAGGCCAAGGCCCCGGCCGAGGTCGCTGAGGCTCCCGCCGAGGCAGCCGAAACCGCCGCCGATGCAGAGGTGGAAGCGTAGCCATGGCCGGAGAAACCGTCATCACAGTCGTGGGTAACCTCACGGCCGATCCAGAACTGCGGTACACGCAGAACGGGCTTGCGGTTGCCAACTTCACCATCGCATCCACCCCACGCTCCTTCGACCGCGCAAGCAACGACTGGAAAGACGGCGACGCCCTCTTCCTTCGTGCGAGCGTGTGGCGCGAGTTCGCCGAGCACGTTGCAGGGTCCCTGACCAAGGGCTCCCGCGTCGTCGCAACCGGTCGACTCAAGCAGCGGTCGTACGAGACGAAGGAAGGCGAGAAGCGCACCAGCATCGAGCTTGAGGTCGACGAGATCGGCCCCTCCCTTCGTTATGCAACCGCGCAGATCACCCGCACGTCATCGTCCCGCGAAGGCGGAGCGGTTGGCGGCGGCAGTGGCGCACGCGGTGGTGCCCCAAGTGGTGCCGACGAGCCGTGGGCCGCAAGTGCTCCCGATGCCGCCGGTGGCGACGTGTGGAACACGCCGGGCAACTACTCAGACGAAACCCCTTTTTAGGATTTAAGGAAAACAAACCATGGCTGGAAAAAGCAGCGGCGACCGCCGCAAGCCACTCCGCAACGCCAAGGGCGGCAAGAATGCCGCCCCGGCGAAAGCGATCAGAGTTGGCGTCATCGACTACAAGGACGTTGCGACTCTTCGCAAGTTCATCTCCGAGCGTGGAAAGATCCGCGCTCGCCGCATCACCGGTGTCTCCGTCCAGGAGCAGCGCCTGATCGCTCGTGCCGTCAAGAACGCGCGTGAGATGGCCCTGCTTCCCTACGCCGGCTCGGGCCGTTAAGGAGCACCGACATGTCCAAACTGATTCTCACGCACGAGGTCACCGGCCTCGGCGCACCGGGTGACGTCGTCGACGTCAAGAACGGTTTCGCTCGCAACTACCTCATCCCGCAGGGCTTCGCCGTCGCGTGGACCCGCGGTGGCGAAAAGCAGATCGATTCGATCAAGGCAGCCCGCGCGGCCCGCGAGCACGCGACGCTCGAGGAAGCACAGGATCTCAAGGCCAAGCTGCAGGCGACGACCGTGACGCTCACCGTCAAGGCCGGCGAAGGCGGACGCCTGTTCGGTTCGGTCAAGACGGCGGATGTCGCGGAAGCCGTTGCCGCCGCCGGTCTTGGAAGCGTCGACAAGCGCAAGATCGAGATCACCTCGCCGATCAAGGCGACGGGCGAGCACGAGGCCACCGTGCGCCTGCGCGACGACATCATGGCCACGATCACCCTCAAGGTGGTTGCAGCAAAGTAGTCCACGGCACCAGAAAAACGGCGGCTTCCGGCATTCGGAGGCCGCCGTTTTATGCATCTTTACGGGCACTTTTGTACACAGGGACGTTTGTCAAGGGCTAACCCTCAAGCGGCACTCTAAGCCTGTTTCTACACACACCGTGTGGACGGGGAAAGTGCAGGTCAGCACGCATATTTTTGGTAAAACTGCTGAATAGTGCACAGCCGTATCCACAGCTTCCCCACATCGGACCCGGCGTTTCACGCCAGTTGTGCACACCCCTGTACACAGGGTGAGTTGTGGACGGTATGAGCTTGTTCCTACTGTTGGCGGCACACCAGATCGTCGGCCTTCCCTTGTGCGGCCGCGCATTCGTGCGTGTCGTGGGTCGCGGATAGTTTTTTCGCGACTAGACAGACTTACGGAAAGGCTCAGATGTCCATCGCTCACCTTGGCCTGGCCAGCGACTCGCGCGGCGGCGACCCAAGAGGATCTGGGGACTCGCGCGGAGAGTCACGCCAGGGCGACCGCATCCCGCCACACGATCTGCTCGCGGAGCAGAGCGCGATCGGCGGCATGCTGCTGAGCAAGGACGCCGTTGCGGATGTCATCGAGAACGTTCGCGGGGTCGACTTCTACATCCCGAAGCACGAGATCATCTTCGACGCCATCCTCGGTCTCTACTCGCACGGTGAGCCCACCGATGTCATCGCCGTCACCGACGAGCTGACGAAGTCCGGCGAGATCACTCGCGCCGGTGGGGCCGAGTACCTGCACACGCTGACCGGCCTCGTTCCCACCGCGGCCAACGCCGGCTTCTACTCGACGATCGTCGCGGAGAAGGCCGTTCTCCGCCGCCTGGTCGAGGCCGGGACGCGCATCGTCCAGATGGGCTACGCCAGCGAGGGCGAAGTCGTCGACCTGGTGAACAACGCCCAGGCCGAGATCTACGGGGTGACCGGCGGTGTCGAGAGCGAGGACTACATCCCGCTGATCGAGGCCATCAACGCCGCGACCGACGAGATCGAGGCGGCGGCCGGTCGTGACGGTGCCATGGTAGGAGTGCCCACCGGCTTCGCCGAACTGGATGCCCTCACGAACGGATTGCACCCCGGCCAGCTGATCATCCTCGCCGCGCGGCCCGCGATCGGTAAGTCGACCCTCGCCCTCGACTTCGCCCGCGCCGCCGCCGTCCACAACGACATGCCCACGATCGTGTTTTCGCTGGAGATGGGCCGCAGCGAGATTGCCATGCGCCTGCTTTCGGCCGAGGCATCCGTTCCGCTCCAGTCGATGCGCAAGGGCACCGTCCACATGCAGGACTGGACGAAGCTCGCGAGCGTGCGCGGCCAGATCGCGGATGCTCCGCTCTACATTGATGACAGCCCGAACATGACCCTGGTCGAGATCCGGGCGAAGTGTCGCAGGCTGAAGCAGAAGGTCGGGCTGAAGATGGTGGTCATCGACTACCTGCAGCTCATGACCAGCGGCAAGAAGGTCGAGTCGCGCCAGCAGGAGGTCAGCGAGTTCTCGCGTGCGCTCAAGCTGCTCGCGAAAGAGATCGGGGTTCCGGTCATCGCGATCAGCCAGCTGAACCGTGGACCAGAGCAGCGTGCAGACAAGAAGCCGGCGCTGTCCGACCTTCGCGAGTCCGGCTCGCTCGAGCAGGACGCCGACATGGTCATCCTGCTGCATCGCGAGAGCGCATACGAGAAGGACAGTCCCCGAGCCGGCGAGGCCGACCTCATCATCGCCAAGCACCGCAACGGCCCGACCGACACCATCACGGTCGGGTTCCACGGTCACTTCTCCCGCTTCGTGGATCTGCCGCCCGGCACCTAACGCGCGATTTGCTCCGTTTGGGTCAAAATGCGCCGCGCGCGCGGGCGAAAGTGTCCCCAAAGGCGCAACTAGCAGCGTTTATCGGATGCCGGGCGCGTTGGTCAGGATTGTGGCCTCGAGGGCGCGGCGGGGCCTCAGCTTGGCGACGGTAAACTAATCACTTGTGGCCAGCCCCGGAGTAACAGCAGAGGACGCGGCCTATTGGTATGCGCCGCTCGCCCGCGCGATTCCCGCCGCGGCGCTCACCTGCGTCATCACCTTCGCGGGCGGTTTCTACACACCGGAGTATGGGCTGGCGAGCTTCGGCGGGTACGCGATCGTCGTCGGAATACTGGGCGCCGTCCTCGCTCTGCGAGCACTTCCGCGGGGAGTTCTGCGCACGGTGTTCCTGATCCAGGCCGTCGTCTCCCTTGCCGCCGGAATTGCCGCGCTCGTCGGGATGCACGGCGGACTGCCGGTCCTGCTGGTTGTCGTCGCCCTGTGGGGAATCATCGCCGGCTTCCTCGAGCTGTATGCGGGCATCCGGTCGCGTCGCACGCGCGCGGTCGCCCGCGACTGGATCTTCATCGGCGCCCTGACCGTACTCTTCGCGGTCGTCTGCCTGGTCATCCCGCCGGACTACGTGCAGCACTACAACGCGCCGGGTGACGGCGGGGCACGCATCCTGAACGCCTCGGTAATGGTGGTCGGGGCCATGGGAATCTACGGCGCAGTGGTCGCCGTGTATCTGGCAATCGCCGGCTTCTCGCTGCGCTTCGGCGCGAGCACCGCAGTAAAGGATGGGGCAACCTCGTGACGGACGAAAACCCGACGCCGCCGACACGACGCGACCGCTTTCGTCCGGTCGAGCTCCTGGTCTTTGCGGCGATCGTTGCCGTCTTCGTCGGCCTGGTGGTCGTCTTCTCGACCCGCGAGTGGGAACTCGGCGGCATCTTCGCGGGGGTCGGATTCATCGTCGCACTCGTGGTGCTCGCGACACTGGCCATTACGACCAGGCCCGACCTCGAGGAGCGCCGCGACATCGACGACCAGGATCGCGCGGGCCACTAGCGTCTGTCTTCCCGGCTGGCGGGGAATCTGCAATGGGCGGCGGGAGAAAGTGCGTTGCGGGCGGCGTTATGACTCCGCCCATCCAACAGTTTCTCCCTCCACCACTGTGGAGATAGAGCTCCCTAGGCGTCGAGGTAGTCGACCAACTCGCTCGCGAGGCCGACGTACGTCCGCGGGGTCAGCTCGCGGAGGCGCTGCTTCGCATCCGCGCCGATGTCGAGGCCGTCGATGAACGCGACGAGTTCCTGTTGGCCGATCCGCTTGCCGCGGGTGAGTTCCTTGAGCATCGCGTAGGGGTCCGCGATGGAGCTGCGGCCTGCGGTAACCTCGGCGCGGATGACCGTCTGGATAGCCTCGCCGAGAATCTCCCAGTTCGCATCCAGATCCGCGTCGAGCTTTACCGTGTCGACGGCGATCTCGCCCAGGCCGCGCGCGACATTGTCGAGCGCCAGCAG
>JAUZFP010000127.1 GCA_030838475.1 Actinomycetota bacterium | reverse complement strand
GATCTTGGTGCGGTGGCCCGCCTCTCTGGCCAGAGACGTGATCTCGACGACCCCGCTGGCGATCTCCGGTACCTCGAGGGCGAACAGCTTGCGAACGAGGGACGGATGGGTACGGCTCACCGTGATCTGCGGGCCCTTGAGCCCCTTCGAGACGCTCGTGACGTAGACCCGAATGCGAGTACCGTGCGAATACTCCTCGCCCGGCACCTGCTCCTCGGGCGGCAGAATCGCCTCGACTGTTCCGAGGTCGACGTGAATCATCCGCGGATTCGGACCCTGCTGGATGATTCCGGCGACAATGTCGCCCTCGCGACCCTTGAACTCGCCGAGCACCTTGTCGTCGCCGATGTCGCGGAGGCGCTGGTTGATGACCTGCTTGGCGGCGAACGCCGCAATGCGACCGAAATCGCTGGGCTCCTCGACGGCCTCGCCAACCAGATTGCCGTCCTCATCCAGCTCCTCGACGAAGACCGTGACGTGCCCGGTCTTGCGGTCGAGCACGACGCGGGAGGTGGGGTGAACGACAGCGGGCTCGACCGGCTTGTGACCGACGGGACGCTCGTCGGCCTGGCCGACATGCTTCAGGTAGGCAGTGTGGATGGCCTGCTCGATGATCTGCACGAGTTCGTCGAACGGAATGTCACGCTCGCGCTCCATAATGCGCAGCACGCTCAGGTCGATGTCCACTGAGGGCCTCCACTATTCAGATCTTGTGACGACGTTTGCCCGGATCTGGCTCGCCGTCGATCCCTACGGTAGCAGTCGAGCGAACGCTCAGCGCAGTGCGGATGCGATGTTCGCCACGGGCATCGGCGTGCGCTCGCCGGTGCGACGATCCCACAGCTCGATCGTGCCCTCTGCGGCGTCCCGACCGACGATCAGGATGACCGGAACCCCGATCAGTTCCGCGTCACCAAACTTCACCCCGGGCGACACCTTCGGCCGGTCGTCGTAGAGCACGTCGAAGCCCGCGTCGGTGAGCTGAGCGTAGAGCGCGTCCGAAACCTCATAGACGACGTCCTCGCGGCCCGCCGCCACGATGTGGATGTCGAATGGGGCCACATTCTTCGGCCAGAGCAGCCCCTTGCCGTCGTTGGTGGCCTCCGCGATCACGGCGAGAATACGGGTGATACCGACCCCGTACGAGCCCATGGTGACGGTGACCAGCTTGCCGTTCTCGTCAAGTACCTTCAGCCCGAGCGCCTCGGCGTACTTGCGGCCGAGCTGGAACACGTGGCCGATCTCCATGCCGCGGGCGAGTTCGACCGGCCCGGAGCCATCCGGGGCTGGGTCACCCGCGAGTACCTCCGCGGTCTCGATGGTGCCATCGCTGCTGAAGTCCCGTCCTGCGACCAGTCCGAACACGTGGTGGCCGTGGACGTTCGCCCCGGTGATCCAGCCAGAGCCGTCGGATACGCGCGGGTCGGTGAGATACCGGATGCCGGTCGCGGAATCCTCGCCGAGAAGCGCGCCGGTCGGCGTCCAGGGGCCTATGTAGCCCTTCACCAGGCTGGGAGTGTTCGCGTCGGCCTCGAGCCGAAGAAAATCCGCCTCGGTCGCCGTCTCCACCACGGCGGGCGCAAAAGCAACCTCCGCGCGCTTCATGTCGACCTCGCGGTCGCCCGGAAGGCCGACGACGACGACCTCGCGCGTCCCGTCGAGATGGGTGAGTCCGAGCACAATGTTCTTGAGGGTGTCCGCCGCGGTCCAGGCGCGGCCATCCGGCCTCGGGTGCTTCTCGTTGGCGACCGCGACGAGCGTGGCAATGGTCGGAGTGTCTGGTGTCGACAATACCTCGGCGGGCGTGAGTTTCTCGTAGGAGCGCGCCGCCGGCGCCTCGGTCGTGAACGCCTCGACGTTCGCCGCGTATCCGCCGGCCGAACGCACGAACGTGTCTTCGCCGATCGGAGTCGGGTGCAGGAACTCCTCGCTTCGGGAACCGCCCATTGCGCCGGCGTCCGCCTGCACAATGACGTATTCGAGACCGAGGCGAGTGAAGATGCGCTCGTACGCGTCACGCTGCTTCTGGTAGCTCACGTCGAGTCCGGCGTCTGTGTAGTCGAAGGAGTAGGCGTCCTTCATTGTGAACTCACGACCGCGCAGGAGACCCGCGCGCGGACGAGCCTCGTCGCGATACTTGTCCTGGATCTGATAGATCGAGAGCGGCAGATCCTTGTATGAGCTGTACAGGTCCTTGACGAGGAGCGTGAAGACCTCCTCGTGTGTCGGGGCGAGCAGGTAGTCGGCATCCTTGCGGTCCTTGAGGCGGAACAGGAGGTCGCCGTACTCTTCCCAGCGCCCGGTGATTTCATAGGGCTCACGCGGCTGTAGCGCCGGGAAATGCACCTCCTGCGCGCCCGCGTTCGCCATCTCCTCTCGCACGATGGCTTCGATTTTGCGGCGAACCTTGAGTCCGAGTGGCAGCCAAGCGAACACACCGGCGGCCTGCCGACGAATGTATCCCGCGCGCACGAGAAGACGATGGCTCGCTACCTCGGCGTCGACGGGATCTTCACGAAGCGTGCGGACGAACAGTTCTGAGAGGCGAGAAGACACCCGCCAATCCTACTGACCCGCTAAATGCCCCTAACCAGTTAAAGGGGCGAGCCCCGGGTAAGTTGCCTCCCCCGGGGCTCATGGATTTGCAGACTGTTCGGGCCGCTAATCGTTTGTTAAGGCTATTGCGCGGATCCGTCGGGCGAAGCCCCCACTGAGAGGGCCAAGTTGATTAGTTCTCAGAGTTCGGTCCCGCCGAGGACGAGCCGAGATAGAGGTCGTTGGTGGATGACCCGTCCGCCATGTTGGGTGCGCCGATCCCCCAACCTCGGTTGCGGGCACCGAATGGGCCGCCAGCGGCGAGCCCGTCGGAAAACTGGGGGTCATCGATCCGGTGGTGAGACGAACGACCGTCCACCCGAAGGACGGTGCGATCGTCACCAGAATGGCGATGACCCCGGGCAGGCTCGCGAGCCCGATCAAGCAGAGCTTGATCGTCTCGCGAACCCTGGGCCGAGTCCTCTGCTCGACGCTGCCGTTCCCTAGTGCGGCGTCGAGGTGGTTATTGGACTCGGAAGGCAAAATCTGTACAGGGATGAATCCGGATGCAGGCATGCACCGAATCGCAGGGCGCTCAGGAACGCTGCGCTGCCGGTGCTCGCACCGTGCGGGAGAAAGAGTGTGCCGCCCGGGGAATCGGTGACGACCCGCGGTCGCGCGGCCGTTCACCCGCTCCGTGTCGGTCCTGGCGGCGGGCGACGTCACCGTCGCGCCCGAGCACAGCACAAGTCCTGCCGCGGCTAGGGCCACGACGTTTTGGTTGATCCTGATCGGCACAACCAACTCCCCGGGTTGGTCACGACACGACTGTTTGTTGTGCACATGGTCAGGGTGCGGGTCAGCTGTGTGGTGAATCGGCATCGCTGTCGAATAGGTCTGACGTTAGACCCCTCGCTTGTCCCCTTACTAGACAAAACGGGGTACAAAACAGGCTCGGGCTGTCCCCAGTGTGGGGGACAAATGACCCCCATAGGGGACAGATGGGCGAACAGGGGTGTCTAGGAGACGACCAGTTCTACGGACCGAACGGTCTACGGGTCTCCCGATCGCGCGCGTTACGCCGTGACGACCTCGACCGAGCCAAGCTCGCCGGGGGGCATTTCGGCCGCAAGACGGTTGGCCTCTTCGATCAGGGTGGCCACGATCTCCGACTCCGGAACGGTCTTGATGACCTCGCCGCGCACGAAAATCTGGCCCTTGCCGTTGCCACTGGCGACGCCGAGGTCGGCCTCGCGCGCCTCGCCCGGACCGTTGACGACGCATCCCATGACCGCGACCCGCAGCGGGACCGTCATGCCCTCGAGACCGGCGGTGACGTCGTTCGCCAGAGTGTAGACATCCACCTGGGCCCGGCCACAGCTGGGGCAGGAGACGATCTCGAGCTTGCGTTCGCGCAGGTTCAGCGACTGCAGGATCTGGAGTCCCACCTTGACCTCCTGCACCGGGGGTGCGGAGAGTGAGACGCGGATGGTATCCCCGATGCCTTCGGAGAGCAGGATGCCGAAGGCTGTCGCGCTCTTGATCGTGCCCTGGAACTCCGGGCCGGCCTCGGTTACGCCGAGGTGGAGTGGCCAGTCGCCGCGCTCGGCGAGCAGGCGGTACGCCTTGACCATGATGATCGGATCGTTGTGCTTCACGGAGATCTTGAAGTCGTGGAAGTCGTGCTCCTCGAACAGGCTCGCCTCCCACACGGCGCTCTCCACGAGTGCCTCCGGGGTTGCCTTGCCGTATTTGGCGAGGATGCTCGGCTCGAGTGAGCCCGCATTGACTCCGATCCGCAGGCTCACGCCCGCGTCCTTCGCCGCCTTCGCGATCGCGCCGACCTGGTCGTCGAACTTTCGGATGTTCCCGGGGTTGACCCGCACCGCGGCGCACCCGGCGTCGATCGCCTGAAACACATACTTGGGCTGGAAGTGGATGTCGGCGATGACCGGAATCTGGCTCTTCTTCGCGATGATCGGGAGCGCGTCTGCGTCATCCTGGCTCGGCACGGCGACGCGAACGATGTCGCATCCGGATGCCGTCAGCTCGGCGATCTGCTGCAGGGTCGCATTGATGTTCGTCGTCGGGGTCGTACACATCGACTGCACGCTGATCTGGGCGTCGCCGCCGACCAGCACCTTGCCGACCTTGATCTGGCGGGACTTGCGTCGCGGACTGAGAACTTCGCGGGACTTCGGGAGACCAAGATTTACGGCTGGCACGGCTTAAACACTACTTCCCGCCCGAGCTGGACGCTGTCGTCGACTACTGCAGAGTGATGGGCTTCACGATGTCGGCGTAGACGAGCAGCAGGCTCATCGCGCCGAGCACGATGACCACGGCGAAGGTCAGCGGCACCACCTTGGCGGTATCGACCGGACCCGGATCGGGCCGGTGGAAGAGCTTCGCGAAGCCTCGCTTCACGCCCTCCCAGAGCGCCCCAATGATGTGCCCGCCGTCGAGCGGCATTAGCGGGATGAGGTTGAACACGAAGAGCGCGATATTGAGCGACGCCAGCACCGAGAGCAACTGCTGAAGCTGAAGCTCAATCGGGTCGCCGTCCGTCGCGATCTGGCCAGCGATCCGGCCGACTCCGATAACGCCGATCGGCCCGTTCGGATCACGCGGCGCCGTGCTGAACGCGGCATTCCACACGCCGACCATTCGCTGGGGCAGGTTGATGACCACGCCGCCCACGGCGGTCGTGGTCTGCCACACGGCGGGCGCAACGTAGCTGATCGAGAGTGGCTTGAGCGCAACCGTCGCGTCGATACCCAGGAAACCAACGGTGCGCGTCTCGACCCTGCCCGCGGAGTCGAGAACCTGGCGGCCGTTCGAGTCCAGTTTCGCGATCTGGTTGGCCACCGGAACCGCTGTCAGGGTCACGTCGTGACCGGCGCGGCCGACAATGATGGTCAGCGACTCACCCGTCGATTTCTGGATGATCGAGGTGACCTGGTTCCACGACGTGATCGTGGTTCCGTCGATGCTCTCGATCTTGTCGCCGGGCCGAAACCCCGCCTTGGCGGCGGGCGAAGCCGGATCCGAGGCGGCGCAGGTCGTGCTCGTGCTGGACGCCGGCAGCACGCAGGCGGGTACCGAGCTGACGGTTGCGCTCAGCGTGGTCGCGCCGAGCCCGCAGATGATGATGATGAAGAGCACGGTCGCGATGACCAGGTTCATCACGGGCCCGCCGAGCATGATGATGATGCGCTTCCAGATGGCGAGCTTGTAGAAGACGCGGTTCTCGTGTCCCGGCAGGATGGTGTCGGCCGAGGCACTGCGCGCATCCGACACCAGCGTCCTGAAGAAGCCGGACCGGTCATCCTGATCGCCGGGCTCCGGGTCCAGGGTCTCTACGATTCCGGGTCCGGCATCCTGGACAAGGGTCTGGAAGAAGCCGGTGCTGGCGTCGCGAGCTCTACCGCCCGGCTTGATCGGCGGGTACATGCCGGACATCGAGATGTAGCCACCGAGCGGCAGAGCCTTGATCCCGAACTCGGTTTCGCCAATCTTCCGCGACCACAGAGTCTTGCCGAATCCGACCATGAACTGGCCGACCCGCACCTTGAACAGCTTCGCGAACGCGAAGTGGCCCGCCTCGTGCAGCAGGATCGAGAGCAGGACCCCCACCGCGACGACGACGACCCCGAGAATGTAGGACAGGACGGTAGCCACGGGCACAAGGGTAACCCGGAAGGCCTTTGAATCTGCTGAACTGTTGCTGTGCGCTAGGTCGTGGATACCGCGATTAGCCGGTCGGCTTCGGCACGGGCCCAGGTTTCCGCATCCAGCACGCCGGCGAGGCTCGCCTCTCCCCCGTCGTGCAGGTCAACGACGCGTCGGATTGTCTCGACAATGTCGAGAAACCCGATTCGTCCGGCGTGAAACGCATGGACCGCCTGCTCGTTCGCCGCGTTGAACACCGCGGGGAACGTGCCACCCGCGCGCCCGACCGTCTTGGCGAGCTCGACCGCCGGGAACGCCGCGTTGTCGAGCGGCGCGAACTCCCACGAGCTGGCCCTCGTCCAATCGAGTGGAACTCCGACGCCCGCCACCCGGTTCGGCCAGTCGAGGCCGAGCGAGATCGGCAGGCGCATGTCCGGCGGCGAGGCCTGCGCGATCGTCGATCCGTCCACGAACTCGACCATCGAGTGCACGATCGACTGAGGATGCACCGTGACCTCGATGCGGTCGTAGTCGACATCGAAGAGCAGGTGCGCCTCGATGATCTCTAGCCCCTTGTTGACCAGGGTCGCCGAGTTCGTCGTGACGACGAGTCCCATCCGCCAGGTCGGATGCGCGAGCGCCGCGGCGGGGGTGACCGCCCGCAGGCTCTCCTGGCTGCGTCCGCGGAATGGGCCGCCGGACGCGGTCAGGATGAGTCGTCGGACCTCACTCGCCGCACCACTGCGGAGCGCTTGTGCGATCGCCGAATGCTCGGAGTCGACGGGGACGATCTGGCCGGGCCGCGCCGCCGCCTTCACGAGGTCGCCGCCGACGATCAGGCTCTCCTTGTTCGCGAGAGCAAGAATCGCGCCGGTCTCGAGCGTGGCCAGGGTCGGACCGAGCCCAACCGAACCGGTAATACCGTTGAGCACCACGTCGGCGGACACGGTCCGCACCAGTTGCTCGGCCTCGTCCGCACCGAGCGCGATCTCGGTCACGCCGAACGCGTCGGCCTGACTCTGCAACAGCTCCCGATTCGAGCCGGCGCCGAGGCCGACCACCTCGAAGTGATCGCGATTGGCCGCGATCACATCGAGCGCCTGCACGCCAATCGATCCCGTCGAGCCGAGAACGATGACCGTGCGCACCGCCGATCTAGCCTTCGCCGAGGATGTCCACGAGGAAGACCAGGTCGTCGGTGCCGAGAATATCGGCCGACGGCTGGCCCGCGGTTCCGTAACCGAGTGCCGGCGGGATGACGACCAACACACGCGAGCCGATGGTCTGGCCCTCGAGCGCTTGCTTGAATCCCGGAACCACCTCGCCGGTGTTGAACGGCGCTGTCTGGCCGGAGGCCCACGAATCGTTCCCCGCGACCACCTTGCCTGTACGCCACAGCACCAGCTGGTACTTCACGATGACGTTCGAGTTGGTGGCGACCTTCGCGCCCTTGCCCTTGATGAGGACTTCCTCTTCAAAAGCGGTCGGTTGCGCTGTCGCCGGAACCGTCGTTGTCGGCAGGCCGGCGGAGCTGAAGACCACGGTCGGGAATCCCGGCTTCGGTGCAACGACGGTTCCCGTTGCTGCCTTGAGTGCGGCGGGCGCCGGCGCCTTGACCGTGACAACATCCGCGACGAACACGAGCTCGTCCTTAGCGCCAACGCCGGTCGATCCGGCGGTGCCGAAGGCCTGGCTCGGCGGGATGACCCCGACGACGCGCGATCCGGCCGTCGTGCACTGCAGTGTCTTGGCGAGTCCGGCGAGCACGTGGTCCGAGTCGACCGTGAAGGGCACGCTCTTGCCATCGAAACCGGTGGACGAGAGCTCCTTGCCCGTCGTGCCGTTGTACACGGCGAAATCGGCGGTCACGCGCGTGCTCTTCTTGGCGACCTTGCCGGTGCCGGCCTTGATCACGGTGCGCTGCGTCGTTGTGACCTTTCCGACCGGCGACTTGATCTTGACCGTCGGCGTCTTGCCGTAGTTGGCCGAGACGCTGATCGCGTTCGAAACGGAGCCGGATTTCACCGGCGTGCAGCCGTCGATGGTTGGATTGGCAGTCGTACAGCCGGTCAGGGTGGCGGCGGCGGCCGCGAGCAGGGCAGTTGTTGCCACGATGGTCGCAAATTTGCGCACGGAGTAATACCTTCCAAGTCTGTTCACAAGTCAGCCTCTAGTGTGCCGTATCACCGTGGGGACTTCCTGCATGCTGGGGCTATCAATCTCCTATGGGGTCCACCAGGCGGATCGTGGGCTCGTGCAGTACGGGAAAGTTGACGGATGCCGCGATGAAGCACTTCGCGCTTGCCTCCCTGTGGAGGCGCTGCGCGAGCTCCGGGTCGCCGGCCGAGATGGTGACGACGGGGCGCAGCGTCGCCGATACGAAATGACCTCCGCCGTCCCCGGTCTGCTCCATGATCCCGCTCGCAGCGTCCGTGTACGCGGTGACGACGATGCCGTGGGTTGCCGCGACATGCAGGTAGCTGAGCAGATGGCACTGGCTGAGCGCAGCCAGCAGCATGTCCTCGGGGTTCCACCGCTCTCGGTTGCCGTGGAAGGCGCGGTCGGCCGAGCCTTCGATATCCGGCTTGCCCTCCGCCGTGACGAGCACTTCACGACCGTACGCGCGATAGTCGCTCGTGCCTGTGCCGCGGTTGCCCTGCCACTCGACGGCGACCGCATAGGAGTGCTGGATCTGCACCGCTTCCCCTCTCGTTGCTTCCCTATCGCTGCGGGGCTCCGCGACTAAACTTGGACTTCATCATGACCGACACCATTACCGCAGCCATCACGCTTCCCGTGGCGCCGCAGCGTCGCATCGTCACTGCCGTTCCCGGCCCCAAGTCGCTTGCCCTGCACGAGCGTCGACTGGCCGCCGTTCCCGTCGGAGTCAATTCTGCGCTTCCCGCCTACATCGCGCGCGCGCACGGTGCGATTCTGGTGGATGTCGACGGCAACCACTTCCTGGACTTCGGGTCCGGCATTGGCGTCACCACGATTGGCCACACGGATGACGCGGTGGTCGCCGCGGCGAGCGAACAGCTCAAGCGACTGACCCATGCGGCATTCACCATCTCGCCGTACGAGGGCTACGTGCGCGTCGCCGAGTTGCTCGCCGAGCACACTCCGGGCGCACATGCGAAGAAGACGGTGCTGCAGAACTCCGGCGCCGAGGCGGTCGAAAACGGCGTCAAGATTGCGCGCAAGTACACGGGTCGCGGCGGAATTGCCGTGCTGGATCACGCCTATCACGGCCGCACCAGCCTGACGATGGCGATGACGTTCAAGGCCATGCCGTACGCATCCGGCTTTGGGCCGTTCCCGGGTGACATCTATCGCGCTCCGAGCTCCTACCCGTTCCACGACGGGCTCAGCGGCGCCGACGCCGCGCAGCGCACCATCGTGCACCTCGAGAAGTCCGTTGGCGCATCCGATCTCGCCTGCCTCATCGTCGAACCCATCCAGGGCGAGGGTGGCTTCCAGGTTCCCGCCGAGGGCTACCTTCCCGCGCTGCAGGAGTGGTGCAGCGCCAACGGGATCGTCTTCATCGCGGATGAGATCCAGAGCGGCATGGCGCGCACCGGCAAGTATTTTGCCAGCGAGCACTTCGGCGTCGTGCCCGACCTCGTCCTGTCGGCCAAAGGCATCGCCGGCGGCCTGCCGCTATCCGCGATCACGGGACGCGCGGAGATCATGGATGCCGCACATCCCGGTGGCCTCGGCGGAACGTTTGGCGGCAATCCGGTGTCGTGCGCCGCGGCCATCGCGGTATTCGACGAGATCGACTCGAAGGGCCTCCTCGGTCGCGCCACTGTGATTGGTGAGGTCCTGCGCGCCGGCCTGCTCGAGCTGCAGAAGAAGTACCCGATCATCGGCGATGTGCGAGGTACCGGAGCCATGCAGGCGATCGAGCTCGTCGTCCCCGGCACGAAAGACCACAACTCGGCGGCGCTCGGCAAGATCGTCGGGTTTGCCGCACAGCAGGGCGTACTGCTTCTCACCGCGGGCACCCATGGCAACGTTCTCCGGTTCCTGCCGAGTCTCGCGATGTCGGATGACCAGGTCCGCGACGGGCTCGGGGTTCTCGACGCCGCCCTCGCCGCTCTGTGATGATTCAGACGTGATCACTCAGACGCGATGACTCAGACGTGATGACGCCGAGGTGAGTCCGGCACTCGAGCCATCCGGATGCGTGGAGCTGGCGCGCGTCGTCCGCAGTGACCTGGTCGAATCCCGGCACCTCGGTGCCGCCGCGGTGGTTGACGGAGCAGGTGAGCTCGTTCGATCCCTCGGGGACACGAGCGCCCTGGTCTATCCCCGATCGACGCTCAAGCCGCTGCAGGCCGTTGCCGTTCTGAGGGCCGGCGCTCCGCTCGACGGCGCACGCCTCGTGCTCGCGACCGCCAGTCATGCCGGAGGCCCAGAACACCTCGAGGTCGTGCGATCCATCCTGGAACTCGGCGGACTCTCCCCCGACGATCTGCAGTGTCCGATCGACTGGCCGCTCGGCCGTCACAACGCGAACCAACTGATTCGCGATGGGATCGGACCGAGCCGACTGCACATGAACTGCTCGGGCAAGCACGCCGCCTTCCTGCTGGCGAGCGTCACGAACGGCTGGTCCACGAACGACTACCTCGAGCCGGCACACCCGCTGCAGGTGCTTATCCGCGAGACGATCGAAGAGTTCACGGGCGAGGCAGTGGCGCACAGCGGCACGGACGGCTGCGGCGCACCCGTACACGCCACGAGCCTCGCCGGGCTCGCGCGCGGCATCGGCCGGATCAGCGGGGCGACCTCGGGTGAGGAAGCGAAGCTCGGTGCAGCCATCCGCGCGTATCCGTGGGCAATCGACGGCGCGGGACGCGCCAACACGGTCGTGATCGAACGGCTGGGGCTGATCGCAAAGCTCGGGGCCGAGGGAGTGCTCGTGCTCGGTGCAGCATCGGGGACCGCGGTTGCCGTGAAAATTCTCGACGGGAGCCTGCGCGCGGCGACCCTGGTCGCCCTCGAACTGCTCGTGCAGGCGGGCGAGGTTTCCGCGGATGCCGCGGCGTCCGTGCTCGCGGACTCCCTCGAGCCCGTGGTCGGCGGCGGGCGCGTCGTCGGCGGGATCGTCCCGGCCTTCTAGATCCTGAGGTTCAGGCGCCGAGCAGCATCCCCTGGAAGGTCGTCTGGTACCGGGTCTGCTCGGCCTGATCCAGAGTCCGGAAGATGTGCACCTTGGCAAGCGTCTCGGCATTCGGGAAGATGAGCTGGTCATCCACCAGCTCCGGGCTGATCTTCGCAATCGCCTCCTTTGCGCCCTCGACCGGCGTGATGTAGTTCACGTAGGCGGCCACCGTGGCCGCGATCTCCGGCTCGTAGTAGAAGTTGATGAGCTTCTCCGCATTGGACTTCTCCTGCGATCCGACCGGCACCAGGAAGTTGTCACTCCAGAGCGTGCCGCCGGACTCCGGAATCACGAACGCGAACTTCTCACTGCCGAGTTCGGCGTTGAGAGTCTCGACGTCGCCGGACCACACGATCCCGGCGACGGTCTTGCCCTTCTTCAGGTCATCGACATAGGAGTTGCCCTGGATGTCGTGGAACTGGCCATCGTGGATGTGGGTGGTCAGTTCGGCGATCGCCTTGTTGAACTGGGTGTCGCCCCACGACTTGCCGGAGATGTCGACACCGTGCTCCATCATCACGAGACCGACGGTGTCGCGCCACTCGGAGAGCGCACTGACCCTGCCCTTCAGCGCGGGCGCCCACAGGTCGGATACCTGCTTGAGGCCCCCGGGCACCTCGTCCTTGTTCCAGCACAGGCCGGCGAAGCCGCTCTGCCAGGGCACGGAGTAGTTGCGGCCGGGGTCGAAGTCCGGCTTCCGGAGTTCGGGGCTGAGGTTCGCGAGGTTCGGGATGTTCGCGTGGTTGAGCTTCTGGGCATAACCGAGCTCGATCCACTGGCTGACCATCCAGTCGGTCAGGCAAACCGTGTCGGCAGAGATGTCTTTCCCCAGCGCGAGTCGCTCCTTCACGTCCGCGTAGTACGACGTGTTGTCGTTGACGGCGATGTCGTAGGCGACGTGGATGCCGGACTGCTTCTCGAAGTTCTGCAGGGTCGGATAGTGCTTCTTCGAGTCCTGGTCGAGGTAGAGCGGCCAGTTTGCCCAGATCATCGACTTGACCGTGGCGGAGTGATCCTTCGCCGCGACCGGCCGGTTTGAAATCGAACGGAACGGCGCGCACGCGGCGAGCGTAAGCGCTGCGCCAGCCGCGGCGGCGCCCGCGAGCACGGTGCGGCGACTGACGGTGCGGGACCTGGCCAGGCGAACGAGGTCGCGCAGCTGTGGATCTTCGGGCAGAGCTCTCACGGGCGGACTCCTTACACGTTCCTAGGATCGACCAACAGCGCGTCCCGAAGCGAGCAAATGCGCCATTCTGTTACAAGATATTCACGAAATCCGTGGAATTGTCCCACAAACGGGGGCGAAATCCGCCGTTTTCGACACTACGCTGAAGGCATGAAGGTCGCCGTCCCCGCCGAAGTCAAGAACAACGAATACCGCGTCGCGATTACACCGGCAGGCGTACACGAGCTGGTGACGCACGGTCACGACGTGACGGTTCAGACAGGTGCGGGCGAGGGGTCATCCATCCCCGATGCCGCCTACGTTGCCGCCGGGGCCACCATCAGCGAGGACGCACCGTCGACCTGGGCGCGGGCCGAGATGGTTCTGAAAGTCAAGGAGCCGATCCCGTCCGAGTACGGCTACTTCCGCAGCGACCTCGTGCTGTTCACCTACCTGCACCTCGCGGCCGAGGCCGAGCTGACGAAAGCCCTCCTCGACTCGGGCATCACGGCGATCGCCTACGAGACGGTGCAGCTTCCGAACCGATCGTTGCCGCTTCTCGCACCCATGAGCGAGGTGGCGGGTCGCCTCGCGCCGATCGTCGGCGCAAACGTGATGCTCCGACCCAATGGCGGTCCGGGGCTTCTCGTCCCGGGCGTCCCGGGAACCTACCCCGCGAGCATCGTCGTGCTGGGCGGCGGGGTCGCCGGCACGAACGCGGTCTCGGTCGCGGTCGGACTCGGTGCGGATGTGACGGTGCTCGACACCAACATCCAGCGACTCCGCGAGCTCGACGCCCTCTACGCTGGGCGCATCAAGACCATCGCTTCGAACACATTTGAGATCGACCGCGCGGTCGTTGGGGCCGACATGGTGATCGGGTCCGTCCTTGTGCCGGGCGCGAAGGCACCCAAGCTGGTCAGCAACGAACTGGTCTCGCGGATGAAGCCGGGCAGTGTTCTCGTCGACATCGCGATCGACCAGGGCGGGTGCTTCGCCGACTCCCACGCGACCACTCACGCCGACCCGACCTTCCGGGTCCATAACTCGCTGTTCTACTGTGTCGCCAACATGCCCGGCGCCGTCGCGAACAGCTCAACGTACGCTCTGACCAACGCGACCCTCCCCTACGTGCGCGCCGTCGCCAACCTCGGCTGGCGCGACGCACTCCGCGCCGACCCGTCGCTCGCTCTCGGTCTCAATGTGTACGGCGGCGCCGTGGTCAATGAGGCGGTCGCGACCGCGCACGCACTGCAGCATCAGCCGCTCGCCGATGCGCTCGCCTAGCCACCGGTCAGCGTCGCCCGGGCGAGTTCGCCGTCGGGGGTACGCAGCCACAGCGGGCGCACGCCGGGAGGGAACGGCGGCGGGAGCTCCCGCGACCGGGTAAGCGCCCGGAGGTCGGCGAGTGAACATCCGTCGAACAGGATGTCGCTGCCGCGCTGGAGCGTCGCCAGCAGTGTCCACTGCGACTGCCACAGGTCGGGGTCGGCAATGAGGATTGGCGGTGTATCGCCGCGCGACACCTCGAGCGCGTCCGGTTGGGCGCCGAAGCCGACGGGTGCGAGCGACACGATTCGGCGATTCGGGGCGTGTGTACGGAGTGTGGCCGCGAACTCCTCCGGACGCGTCGAGGCGACGGCGAGACGTGACGTGGCGACCGAAAGCGCGGTCGAACGCGGCTCGACGGGCTGGGAGGACTTTGGCTCGACGAACGCGACCTGAATTCGGCTGCCTCGCCAGTGACCGGCACCGGCGGGCAGATCGGCGACGAACTCGGACGCCTCGCCGCCCGCGAGCGCGTGCTCCGTGCGGTTGGCCATTCGCAGCAGGAGGTGGGAACCGCAGAGCGCGCCCAATCCGTGGAGGCCCCCACCGACGCGCTGGGAGGTCAGTACGCACCAGATATGCAGCGCGGGGCCGTCACGCAGCAGGCGAGCCAGAAGGTCGACTACGGGCGCCTGATAGGCCTCCTGGCACTTGGCGAGCGAGGAATCGATGTCGTCGAGCAGGACGACCCTGTCCCGCGTCTCGCTGGCGGCATGGGCGCCGTTCAGGGCCGTCATGAGAAAGTCCCACAGGATGGGAGGATCGGTCGGCAGGCGCACGACGTCAAATCCGGAGGGCGATCCCTCAAGGGCCGCGAGTACGCCCGTCTTTCCGGAGCCTGCGGCGCCTACGACGAGGAGCGAACCGTGCTCGCGTGGCCGATAGGTCGCCGGGCGCTGCGCCTGCTCCGCGGGAAGGTCGGCGAGAGCGAAGACGATCCCCTGCCGGGATTCTTCGCCCAGCTCATCGGGCGGGAGGTCGTTGAGGGGAATGAGCGGCAGCAGCGGCGGCAACCAGGGCGGGCGTGGCCGGTCGGCTTCGCGCCAGCGCCCGACCACGAGTTCGACATCGGCGGGATCCGACAGGGCGACCTGGAAAGTCGTCGGCGGTGATCCGGCGACGCTCGCCAGCGCTCGACCGCGAGGGTGTGCGGGCAGGGACGCCGCGGCGTCGACGCCAAGGATGGCCACACTGTCGGCGCCGGTCGTGACCCGAAGCGAGATCCGCAGGGCGCAGTTGGCGAGGATCCCGTCGCGCACGACGCCGGCGGGACGCTGCGTGCACAGGATGAGGTGAACACCGAGCGACCGTCCACGGGCCGCGATGTCCGCGAAAACGGCATGAAGAGCTGGCACAGTCTCGACCAGCGCCGCGTACTCGTCCACGACGACCACGAGTCGCGGAAAGGGCTGCTCCTCCGCCGCGTCGATCGCGCGGAGGCCACGCGCCGCAAGGGCGCGCTCGCGGTGCCGAAGTTCGGCCGAAAGGCTGGCGAGCGCGCGCGTTGCCTGTTCGGCATCCAGGTCGGTGATGACGCCGACCGAGTGCGGAAGGTCCAGCAGCGAGCCGAACGAGGCGCCGCCCTTGAAGTCCACGAACAGGAACGTCACCTCCGCGGGCGAACGGTGGGTCGCCATCCCGACCACCCAACTCAGGAGCAGCTCGCTCTTTCCGCTTCCGGTCGTGCCGGCGACGATCGCGTGCGGCCCATCGGAGACGAGATCGAGTACGAGCGGTCCCTCGCCGGCGACACCCAGCACCGCGGAGAGGCTCCCGACCCGCCCGCGCGTGGCAGGGATATCGCCTCGATCGAGCGACTCCGGCAGGAGCGGGCGAGCGACAGGCCTGAGCCCCGCACGTGCGGCAATGTCCGCAAGGGTCCCGGCCGCACCGGTCGCCTCCTCGCGAGCAACGAAATCCGGCCGAACAAGGGCCCCACCGGCGCGTGCGGAACCATCGCCCGACACTTCGATCACCTCCTCAAGCGCTCGAGGCAGATCGGCCATGGCATCCGCGGCCACGATGCGGATGCGCCTCTGGCCGCTGGTGAAATGAACCCCCACTTGGTCGATCGAGGATCGAACGGCATGCGGAAGGTCCGCGATCCACTCCTCGGCGTCCGCCGGCGTCTCGAGCGTCCACTCTCGTGGCGAAAGGATCGCGGCGAGCTGCACGATGAGCGCACGCGCAATGGATGTCCTCAGCCGGCGCGGACCAGTCACGCCAATTCCGGTCGAAACGGCGGCCACGACCGGTCCATCCGGAAGGACGGCCGCTCGGCCACGCAGCGCCGCGAGCGTTCTCTCGACGCCGGGATCCGTCGTGAGTGCTGCGCCGCCGGACGGGTCGTAGGTGAGGGCGCTGGGCTTTTCCCCCGTTCCGAGGCGCAGGTCAATATCGGCCCCTACGACGGTGCCCCAGCGGGAAAGTACGGTAGCTGGCTCGGCCAGGAGTTCGTGTAGACGAGTGAAACCCGCGGTTGCTCGTCGCTCGGCGACATGAGCGTCATCGATCGCCCGGGCAACGCTCGCCGCCTCTGCCTCGAATCGAGCGACCTCACGGTGCCGCGTCCGACGGCTCTGGATCCTGGCGTCCAGCGTGGATGCGACGGCGATGACAGGCCCGAGGGCGGCGAAGACGAGGGTGAAGGCCGACCGAGTTACCGCGAAGAGCACGAGTGAAACCACAAGTGGGGCGACCGTTGCCAGCACCGGCAAGCGATGCGGAGGTTGAGGCTCGGGTGGGCGCGGCGGGGAGGGGCCGCGAACGGGAACGGAATTCACGCCCCCACCCAATCATCGGGGCACGCGGTCGCGTGCAAGCTGCCCACAGGCCGTCAGAGGCGTCAGCTCACGACGAAGAACTGCTCGCCGATGTCGACGCGGGTGCCTCGCACGATGCGGTAGCGCTTGCCGGCAACGAGACGACGCGGAGACGACTCCGGCTCGCGCACGGCGGAACCATTCCCGGAGAAACGATCGCTGACCCAGAACGAACCGGCCTCCTGGCCGAACTCGAGGTGTGTCTTCGAGACGGACTTTCCGGGATCGGAGATGCTGACCAGCTGGTCGAAGTACTCGGTCGGTTGCGGCGACGGATTACGGCCGAGCAGGCCACTCCCGAACACGGTCACGCTCTCCCCGGTGCTGAACTGGAGGACGAACCGCTCCCCCGTGTCCCGGCGCGGAACGATGAGAGTCTGTTCGAGTTCGTCCGAATCACTGAAGATGGCCGCGCCACGGTCGCCCCACGGGAACGGATCCGGTCGCAGGGGCTTGCCTTCGGGCTCCGGTTTCGGGGATTCCGCGACCTCATCGGCCTCCGTCGCGACGGTTCCGGCAACCTTTGCCGCAGCGATCTCCGCCGCGATCACTTCCGGTGGCAGGTCCTGCTCGATGTCATCGCTGTCCGCGGCGGGGACGTCGGGGAGTTCCGTCTCGAGTTCGGGAAGCTTGTCCCGCACGATCGGCTGGATGATCGCGGTGTCGCGCGGGTCGGTCTGAACCGCATCCTCACGGACCGCCTCGGACTCCACCTCGTCGGTCAGCACCGTTCCGGTCTGCAGCGCCTGCGGCGACTCCGCCGAGGCCGGTCCGTCCACGGGCATCCCGCTGTCGGGGTGCATTGTCTTGGCGGACCGCAGTCCGACCGCTCGCCCGCACTCGCCGCAAAATAGTGCGCCGTGCGGAAGCTCAGTCCCGCAGACCTCGCAGTTCACGACGAACTCCCCCTCGACTTGAACAGACCGCTGACGCTTAAACCTACGCCGGATTGGCCGCGCAGCGATCGCAACGAAATCCTCGCCCTGAGGCGCTGCCATCTCGTGCGCCCCGAGTCAAGCGCGGCCGTCAATTCCTCGACGGATCGCCAGACCAGCATTGCCTCGGTGTCGTCCGGATCGTCCGGCCCAAATGTTGCCCGGTCGGCCACGGCGGCGAGCACGGCCGTCCTGGCCCCGCCGACCGCCCCCGCAACCTCGCTCCGCGTGGCCGCTCGCGGTGGCTCGATCCCGTGATCGAGAACACTGTCCTCAAACTCCTGCCAGCCCCCGCTGATTTGGGCGAGGGGGCTCGGTGCGCGTCGGCGCAGCTTCCGCCGCCGCGACTTGGCGATGAGGATGATCAGGAAGGGCGACAACAGAACAAGGATCACCAGGAGCACCCAACCCACGCCGACGAGCACCGCAACCAGGCCGATCAGGAATGCGTTCGGCGGGGGCGTGGTGTGCTGCTGTGTGTCCGGAACCGGCTGCGGTTCCGCGGGGTTGAGCAGGGTGGCGGCCGGCGGTACGACCGTCTCGGGCTGCGCCACCTGGTTCGGATCCTTCGGGGGCACCACGGGGATTGCCCGCACCGGCGGATTGGGATCGATGGTTACCCAGCCGTACTGTGCGGTGTCCACCTCGATCCAGGCCGAGACATCCTTGCCACGGACCTCGATCGTGCCGCTGCCGGTGCTGTGCGGGACAAAGCCCATCACGACGCGAGCCGGAAATCCCAACTCGCGTGCCATGAGGGCCGCCGTCACCGCGTACTGCTCCCCGTCACCGATCATGCGGGTGTCGGTGAGCAGTTCGTTGATGCGGTCGAGCGCGTGGCCGGACCGACTCGCCGGTTCCTTGCCCACACCGTGGCTGACGTAGCCCGCCGTCTTGAGGGCCGTGATCATCGCGACCAGCTTGGCACCCTGGCTGGTCGCCTTGGCGATGTAGCCGTTGAGGGTGCTCGAAAGTTCGGCCGGCAGAGTCTCGAGCGGTGGGACGACCGCGGAGCCGGCAACCACGTTCTTCAGCTGGGCAAGGCTGGGCTCGGGCGGCACGATTGCGTCGAGTGTGTAGCTATCCCCCGATGCGAGCGTGCCGACATCGACCGCCGTTCCCGAGGTGTCGTTGTAGAAGAAATCGTCGCGTAGCGCCGTCGCGTCCGATCCCGCAAAGGTGATCTTCTTGAACTGTCCGACGGTGGGAAGCCAGACGCCGGAATAGTTCTCGTCTGTGATGGTCAGCTGGGCCTTGGTGCCGGAGACGCCGGCCTGCTCCAGCTCGAACGGCACCCGGTTGAACGATCCCGAAGCGGGGTTCACCGCGGCGCTGCCCACGGTGTAAACGACACCGTCGTAGGTGTCGAGGGTTGCGATCCTGATCCGCGCTCCCTTCGGCAGCCCACGAACGGTCAGGAGGACATTGTCCGTCTTCGGTTTCTGCCAATACGTGCGGAATCCGGACAGCGGGCTCGAGTAGTTGCGCGGCTCGAACGGCTGCGTCGTCGTGGTGCGCAACACGCTCCGCGTTCCGGCGGGCGGCAGCCCGGTCGTTGCCGCGATCGAGGTCCCTGCGGCCAGGACGAGGATGAGCACGGCAGCCAACAGGGTGCGCAGTCCCACGAACCGAGTGTCCGCTCGCACCTCAATCGGCGGGTCCGAACCCTCTCTCGTCGCGGTTGCGAGCAGGCCGATGGCGACCCGTCGCCGGTACCAGCGCCGCCAGACGATCCAGAGCAACAGGAAGGCGAGCAGGCCGAGCGATGAAACGAACGGCAGCTCCGCGGTCTCGGCGCCAAACGCGGTCGCGGTGAGGAACAGGATGCCGGGGCCGAGGACTGCGGCGTCCCCGTGTTTGGCCCGCAAAGCAACCGTGAGCGACAGCACGCTGATCACCAGCGTGAGTACGAAGAACGGAACGAGCAGCGCCTGGTATTGGCCGACGGGCAGTGAGATCGTCAGCAGTTGCTTCCAGCCGAGGGCGACCCCGGCGATCAGATCCACCAGGCCCTGGGCGGACGGTAAGACGCCAGCGATCGCCTCACTGGGCACCGCGACCGGTACCCCGAAGACGAGGAATCCGGCGACCGTCCCGGCCATCAGGATCGGGGCGGGCCAGCGGAAGTACGCGCCAAGAATCGCGAGGGCGGAGCCCAGCAGGCCCGCTGCGACGACCATCACGATCATGCTCGTGTTGCGATAGATGGGCCAGAGCGCGATGGACGCGATGGCAATGGCACCCCACAGCATGAGCGCGTTGCTGACGACGAAACCGGCGGCCCGACGAGTCTTCATCAGGCCGCCGCCGATCGGGCCAACGAGCGCTGAAGGTCTTCGAGGTAGCCGATGGTCAGCACGCTGAGCCCCGCGACGCGTCGGAGGCCCGGGATGCTCTCCGGGTCGCACACGATCGCGACGACCTCGACGCCGACCGGGAACTTGGTGGATGCCGATCGCAGCTCCGAGGCGGTCGCGCCAGACCCACAGACCAGGAAGGCGACGGAGATGCCCGCGATCTGCTCCGCCGCGACGCGTGCGACGTCTGTGATCGCGAGCGCGGTCTCGGCGCTCTCGACCACCGAGAGGTCATCCAGCAATCGAGTGCGGGTAATCGTCGAGAGCGGGCGAACCTCGAGCACCTTGCGCTTGGCGAAGTCCGGAGTGGTCTCACTGACGACAACCGAAATGTTTCGCGCGTCGCGAATCGCGCGGACACCGAGCGAGCCCGTGACGCTCACACCCATCTCGAACTCACGATCATTGGCATAGTCGCTGCGTGCGAGGGACTGCGCAATGACGATGTGGCTGCGCCGTGTCTCCTCGAACTGGCGCACCATGTACGTGCCCGTCTTCGCGGTCGACTTCCAGTGGATGTACCGGCGCTCATCTCCGGGCTGGTACTCACGCAGCGCGTGGAACGACACGTCGCTGTTGGTCAGGTCACGGGTGGCGCTGCCCTCAAGGTCGTGGACGAAGCCGGTACTGGTGGAGGGGATGGCGATGGTGCGCGGGTGCACGTAGAGCTCGGTGGACTCCGTCCAGACGAGCTCCCGTCGCACGAGTCCGATCGGGTCCGCGCGAATCGTGCGCACGGGGCCAACCTCGACGATCCCGCGGTGCGCCGTCGGCAATGGGAACTCGTGGGCGAAGCGTCCGTCTCGTCGAAGGCTGGGTGTGGTCACGGCTGCAAGGCCTGTGCCGACGGGGATCTCGACGGAGGCACCGAGCACACGGCGCGGACGCGGGTTGGTGACGATGACCTCACCAAAGGCGGTATCGCCGACGACCACGCGACTGTGCGGAACCGAGAGTGCGATCGAGAGCGGGTTCCGACCGATGAGGTAGATGACCGCGATGAGGATGAGGAGCAGGCACGCCCACGCGAAGGTGACGAGTTCAATCCAGTTGAGCAGGTAGCCGAGCACGAACGCGATCGGCGTGGCGATTCCGATCGCCCAGCCGAGCGGCGTGACGATCGCTCCAATGCGGCCGGCGATGTGCACCAGCCGCGCGCGTCCCAGCGACGAGAGTCGAACGATCGCGACGATCGCGTCCGCGAGAAATCCGGTGCGGGTACCAACGATCTTCGTACGAGCGTTGGTCAGTCCCTCCGTCGCAATCGACGGAGAGAGGTCGGGGCGCGGGCCGCCCTGCACTATCGTGCGAGCGCCGCCCCGACCTGCTCGGGTCTGGTCATTCCGGTCCGTCACACGGCTTGCCTGTCACTCGGCGGCGCCGTCTCGATGAGAAGCTGTCCGATTACGCTCTCCGCGGTGACCCCGTCGAACTCGGCCTCCGGGTCGAGGAGCAGTCGGTGGGCGAGGACGGGTTCGGCCAGCACCTTGACGTCGTCCGGGATGACGTAGTGGCGACCGTTTGCGGCCGCCAGGGTCTTCGCGGTGCGGATGAGGGCGAGCGCGCCCCGCACGCTGACGCCGAGTCGCACCTCGACCGCTGAGCGCGTCGCGTCCACGAGGCGCGAGACGTAGTCGTTGATGGACGGGTCGACATGGACGGTCCTGGCCGCCTTCGCCAGCGCGATGATCTGCTTGGATGTGACGATCTTCGGGACGGAAACTTCATGCGCCTTGGTGACGGCCCCCTCGAGGATTCGCAGCGTCGAGGCATGGTCCGGGTAGCCGATGGATGCCTTCATAAGGAACCGGTCGAGCTGCGCCTCCGGGAGACGGTAGGTGCCCGCCTGCTCGATGGGGTTCTGCGTCGCGATGACCATGAATGGTTCGCCGACCACGTGAGAGACGCCGTCGACGGTCACGCGCCCCTCCTCCATGACCTCGAGCAGCGCGGCCTGGGTCTTCGGACTCGCGCGGTTGATCTCGTCTGCGAGCACGATATTGGCGAAGATCGGACCGGCGTGAAACTCGAACGTGCTGGAGCGCTGGTCGTAGATGCTCACACCGGTGATGTCGCCGGGCAGCAGGTCGGGCGTGAACTGGATGCGGCTGGATGCGCCGTCGACGGTCTCCGCAATCGCACGTGCCAGGGAGGTCTTTCCCGTGCCGGGGAAGTCTTCGAGCAGCAGGTGCCCCTCGCTCAGGAGCGCGGTGAAGCCCAGGCGGATGACGAAGGTCTTGCCGAGCAGTACTTGCTCGACATTCGCCACAAGGCGGTTGAACGTCTCGGAGAACGTCGCGGCCTGCTCTGGCGTCATGGTCATTCGGGTCTCCTAGTCATATGCATTCCAGTCGTACGTTCTCACATAATGGTGCCCAT
>JAUZFP010000114.1 GCA_030838475.1 Actinomycetota bacterium | reverse complement strand
ACCTCCGAGGCAATTCCGCTCAGATTGTCGATGCGGCGAAGCGGGCCGCGGCCCAGGGGGCCGACATCCTCGCCGTTGGCGAGATGGCGCTCAGCGGTTACCCGATCGAGGACCTTGCCGCGCGGCCGAGTTTCCTGCGCGAGGCGCACGCGGCGGTGACCACGCTGGCGAAGAAACTGCTCGACGAGGGTCTCGGCGACCTCGTCGTCGTGGTCGGTCATCCGGACGGCCCATTCGAGCCACGCCTGATCGGGACCAGCAACGCGCCGACAGCAATAGCGAAGAACCGCGCGAGCGTGCTGCAGCACGGGCATATCAGGGCCGACTACTCGAAGCACCACCTGCCGAACTACTCGGTCTTCGATGAGTACCGCATCTTCATCCCGGGCGACGAGCTGCTGGTGCTCAGGATCAAGGGCGCGGATGTCGCCCTCATCATCTGCGAGGACCTGTGGCGCGACGGCGGTCCTGTCACCCGTGTCCTCGAGGCCGACGCGGGTCTCCTGCTCGTGATCAACGCATCCCCGTTCGAGCGAGACAAGGACGAGGTGCGCCTGCCCCTGGTCACCCGCCGAGCGGTCGAGACGGACACGATCGTCGCCTACGTCAACATCGTCGGCGGGCAGGACGACCTCGTGTTCGATGGCGACACGGTTGTCGTCGACGGCAAGGGCACAATCCTTGCCCGGGCGCCGCAGTGGGTGCCTCACCTGCTCGTGGTCGATCTGGATGTCGCTGCCGCATCGGACAAACCCCTGCCCGAGCACGTGGCTCTAGTGCAACTCGCGGACGCCACGCCCGTGCAGAATCCCCTCGCTCCCGATATCGCGATTCCGACGGACGATCACGAGCAGTTGTGGAACGCCCTCGTCCTCGGTCTGCGGGACTACGTCGAGAAGAATGCCTTCCCGTCCGTCGTGCTTGGTGTGTCTGGCGGCATCGACTCCGCGGTCTGTGCTGCCCTCGCCGCGGATGCGATCGGCGCGGACCGCGTCTACGGAGTGAGCATGCCGAGCCGGTACAGCTCTTCGGGGTCCGTGTCGGATGCCGACGTGCTCGCCACCAACATCGGATTCCACTACTCAACCGAGGCGATCGCGGACCTCGTGCAGCCGTTCGAGGACCAGCTGAAACTCACCGGCACCGCAGCGGAGAACGTGCAGGCGCGAGCCCGGGGAGTCATCCTGATGGCTCTCTCCAACATGCACGGCCACCTCGTGCTCACGACCGGGAACAAGACCGAGCTTTCGGTCGGCTATTCGACGATCTACGGTGACTCGGCCGGCGGATTCGCGCCCATCAAGGACGTGCCGAAGATGCTGGTCTGGGAGCTGGCCCGCTGGCGCAACGAGATCGCGGCCAAGCGGGGCGAGACTCCCCCGATCCCGGTCAATTCGATCGAGAAGCCGCCGAGCGCCGAGCTGCGCCCCGGCCAGGTTGACCAGGACACGTTGCCGCCCTACGACATCCTCGACGCGATCCTGGATGCGTACGTCACGCGCAACCTCGGTCGAGAGGATGTCATCGCGCTCGGTTTCGACACCGAGACGGTCGACTTCGTAACTCGTCTGGTCGACCGGGCCGAGTGGAAGCGTCGCCAGGGTGCGATCGGCCCCAAGATCAGCGGAATGGCCTTCGGTCGCGACCGTCGCCTTCCGATCACCTACCGGCCGAACCTCTAGCCGCGGCGAGTTGCCCCAAATCGACCTACTGATCGCCGAGTGGGTCGATTTAGGGAAACTCGCCACGCGTGACACTCGGGTGAGTGCCCCAGCGTTCGGTCCGGGCCGCCACTGTCATGCGATCGTGGTGTCCGGCGAGCGTCGCGGGCCTGATCTCGTGCACGCATCCGATTGTGCCAGCACCGGATCGGTAGACTTTGAGGCATGGCAGAGCAGTCAGGTTCGGCGCCCAAGAAAGTTCGCACCCGTCACTTCCAGAACGCGAAGGAAAACGGGATCAAGATCACCGGCCTCACAAGCTACGACATGCTGACGGCCGGAATCTTCGACGAGGCGGGCATCGACTTCCTGTTGGTGGGCGACTCCGCCGCCAACAACGTCCTCGGCTACGACACCACCCTTCCCGTCACGATCGACGAACTCATCCCCTTGACCCGCGCGGTTGCCGGCGCCGTGAAGCGGGCGTTCGTCGTCGCCGACATGCCGTTCGGCTCGTACGAGACCGGTCCGGATGAGGCGCTGCACACCGCATTCCGATTCATGAAGGAGACGGGCGCCCACGCCGTGAAGCTTGAGGGCGGTGTTCGCTCGGCCGAGCAGATCCGACGGATTGTCTCGGCGGGCATCCCCGTGATGGCGCACATCGGCTTCACGCCGCAGAGCGAGCACGGCCTTGGTGGGCACGTCATTCAGGGACGCGGTGATCAGGTCGCGACGCTTCTCGCAGACGCGCACGCCGTCGAGGATGCCGGCGCTTTCGCGGTCGTGCTCGAAATGGTCCCCGCCGAAGCCGCGAAACAGGTCACGGCCGAGTTGCGCATCCCAACGATCAGTGTCGGCGCGGGTCCCCACACCGACGGGCAGTTGCTCGTCTGGACCGACTGGGCCGGATTCACGAAGGGCCGCATCCCGTCGTTCGTCAAGCAGTACGCGAACCTGCGCCAGACCCTGACCGATGCGGTTCTCGCCTACCGCGCCGACGTCGACTCGGGCGAGTACCCCGGCGAGAAGTACTCGTTCCACGATTAGGAGGCCGCATCCAATGGAAATAGTGCAGATCGCCCAGCATGTGGATGACCTCGATCGTGCCATCGCGTTCTATGAAGACCTGCTCGGCCAGAAGGTGGCGGCGCGGTTTGACCCTCCGGGCCTCGCATTCTTCATGCTCGACGGCACCCGGCTCCTGCTCGACCCGACCGCGCCGTCCGGACTTCTCTACCTCGCGGTCGACGACGTCGAATACAGCGTCGATCAGCTCGGCAAGCGCGGAGTCGTCATCGATACCGACCCGCACGTCATCTTCCAGCACAAGGACAACACGCTCGGCCCAGCGGGTCGAGACGAGTGGTTGGCCTTCATCACGGACTCAGAAGGCAACACGGTTGGGCTGGTCAGCTACTCCGACTCGGACCCCAACGACTAGTCGCCTTTCGCGTCCTCCGCGGCCCACTTGCGCGCGCGCTCGGCGATGATGGCGGGCGCATTCGCGGCATCTTCCCGGGTCGCAAACGGTCCGTCGAGATCGCTCGCCAGCGACTGCCGACCCTCCTCGACCTCACCGGTCTTGATGTTGTAGAACCACTCGGTCAACGTTCGCTCCTAAAGGGAAAGGTAAAATCGATACTATGCCTCGGGATTCCAGCGGACACCTGCGCGCCGGGCGAATTTCACCCCCTCGTACCGTTCCCGCGGCGATCCCCCGCCCCGAATAC
The DNA here is from genome assembly GCA_030838475.1 of Actinomycetota bacterium. Lineage (GTDB taxonomy): Bacteria > Actinomycetota > Actinomycetes > Actinomycetales > Microbacteriaceae > Galbitalea. Next base: position 8,403 of record JAUZFP010000114.1, on the reverse strand, counting down.
GTCGGCAGGCGTGGCCCACGCGAGTACGAGGGCACGAACGTTTATGAGGCCGGCCAGGTCGAGCTGATCCGCGAGTCCGGACGAATCGCGGCGCGCGCCGTCGAGGCGGTTGGTCTCGCCATCCGATCGGGCGTCACAACCGATCAGCTGGATGCGATCGGCCACTCCTACCTGATCGAAAATGACGAGTATCCGTCGACCCTGGGCTACCGCGGATACCCCAAGTCCGTGTGCACCTCGATCAACGAGGTGATCTGCCACGGCATCCCCGACGACACCCTCCTCGAGGATGGCGACATCATCAATATCGACATCACGGCCTTCAGGAACGGCGTGCACGGCGACCTCAGCAAGACGTTCATCGTCGGCGCCGCCAGCCAGGCCGCGACCGACCTCGTCGAACGCACCCGCGAGGCGCTGAACCGCGGAATCAAGGCCGTTGCACCCGGTCGCGAAATCAACGTGATCGGTCGAGCGATCGAGTCCTACGCGAAGCGTTTCGGCTACGGAGTCGTTCGCGACTTCACCGGGCACGGCGTCGGTGAAGCATTTCACTCCGGCCTCGTCATCCCGCACTACGACGCCGCGCCCGACTTTGCGCAACCGATGGAAGTTGGCATGGTCTTCACCATCGAACCCATGCTCACCCTCGGAAGCCGCGAGTGGGACATGTGGCCGGACGGCTGGACCGTCACGACCCGGGACAAGAGCCTCACCGCCCAGTTCGAGCACACCCTCGTCGTCACCGAGCGCGGCGCAGACATCCTGACCCTTCCCTAGCGCACGGCAACCCAAAGGAATCCACATGGCCCAGGCAGTTGGCATCGACATTGGCGGCACCGGAATCAAGGGTGCGCTGGTGGACACGGAGAAGGGCGTGCTGCTCAGCGACCGGATCAAGATGGACACCCCGAAGGGCGGCGAGCCCGACGCGATCGTCAAGGTCGTCGTGGCCATTGTCGAGCAGCTGAAGGTCGCGCGGACCGTACCTGTCGGGGTGTGCTTTCCCGCCATCGTCATCGACGGCAAGACCATGTCCGCGGCGAACGTCTCGCACAAGTGGATCGACTTCGAGGCGGAGAAATTCTTCGAAAAGGCCCTTGGGCGCGATATCCGCTTCGTCAACGATGCGGATGCCGCGGGCATCGGCGAGGTGCGGTACGGCGCTGCCAGGGATGTGTCTGGCTTGGTCATCATGACCACCCTTGGCACCGGAATCGGCAGCGCCCTCATCTACAACGGCATCCTCGTGCCGAACGCCGAGCTCGGCCACATCGAGGTCGATGGCAAGGATGCGGAGAAGCGGGCATCCTACGCGGCAAAGGAGCGCGGCCGACTCAGTTTCAAGAGTTGGTCCCGACGCCTGCAGCGGTACTACGAGACCCTCGAGTTTCTCCTCTCGCCCGACCTGTTTGTCGTCGGCGGCGGCGTGTCAAAGAGCTACGAGGAGTTCCTTCCCCTGCTCACCCTGCGCACAAAGATCGTTCCGGCAACCCTTCGCAACAACGCGGGCATCCTGGGAGCTGCATCGCTCGCCGTCGATCGGATTGCCGCGGCGAAGGCCCCGGGCGCGCGGAAGTAGCTCTCATAGTCCGTCGAGAAAAAAGCTGGTTGCAGCTAAAATTCTTGAGGGCGAGAGTTCGGTTAGGGAAACCAGATGTCACGGGGACGGCTGCGAGTCATGCTCGGTGCCGCACCCGGTGTCGGTAAGACTTTCGCGACGCTCGAGGAGGCCAGGCGCCTCCGCGAATCGGGCAGGGATGTTGTCATCGGCATTGTCGAGACCCACGGTCGCACCGCAATCTCCTCACTGCTTGAGGGTTTTGAGGTGCTGCCCCGGCGTGTGGTGAACCATCGCGGCGTGGCGCTGGATGAGCTCGACCTCGACGCGCTACTTGCTCGCCGTCCCGAGGTCGCGCTGGTCGACGAGCTCGCCCACACGAATGCACCGGGTTCGGCCAACGAGAAGCGCTGGCAGGATGTCGATGCGCTACTCGACGCCGGCATCAACGTTCTGTCGACTGTCAATGTGCAGCACATCGAGTCGCTCAACGACGTCGTGAGGCAGATCACCGGCGTGCCGCAGCGGGAGACGATCCCCGACGATGTGCTTCGACGGGCCGACCAGGTCGAGCTTGTGGACCTTGCTCCGGCGGCGCTGCGTGATCGCCTCGCCGATGGCCTGGTCTATCCGGCTGCCCGGGTGGACGCCGCCCTCAGCAACTACTTTCGTCTCGGCAACCTGACCGCCCTCCGCGAGCTGGCTCTGCTCTGGCTCGCCGACGAGGTGGATGTCGCCTTGCAGGCCTATCGGATCGAGAAGGGCATCGCCGAACCGTGGGAGGCACGGGAACGAATCGTGGTCGCCCTGACCGGCGGTCAGGAGGGCGAGACGCTGCTCCGGCGTGGTGCCCGGATCGCGGCTCGCTCGGGTGGGGGCCAGCTTTTCGCGGTGCACGTCACGAGCGCCGACGGTCTCGCCGAGGGTGATCCGTCGGTTCTGGACTCCCAGCGCGCCCTCATCGAGACGCTCGGCGGCAGCTACCACCATGTCGTGGCCGACCAGATCCCGGTGGCCCTCGTCGAGTTTGCCCGAAGTGTCAACGCGACCCAGCTGGTCATCGGCGTCAGCCGACGTAGCCGGGCCGAAGCGATCCTCGGCGGCCCCGGAATCGGTGGCAACGTCATCCGCCTCGCCGGAGATATCGACGTGCACATCGTCTCGCACGCCCAGGCGGGGAAACGACGACTTCCGACCGTCGGGGGCGCGCTCTCGCTGCGACGCCGAATTACGGGAGTCGTTGTGGCCGTCGTCGGGCTGCCGCTGCTGACCTGGCCGCTGACCCTCGGTCGAAGCCCCGACGCGTTGACGAACGAGGTGCTCACCTTCCAGCTGTTCGTGGTCATCGTCGCGGTTGTCGGTGGCATCTGGCCCGCACTCCTGGCAGCCATTGGCGCCGGGTTCCTTCTTGACTTCTTTTTCGTTCCCCCGCTGTACGTCGTTCGCATTGCGGAACCCTCGCACCTGGTGACTCTTGTCATCTTCCTGATCGTTGCCGCGATCGTGAGCGTTGTCGTCGACCAGGCGGCACGCCGGGCGCGGGCGGCACGCCGCTCCGCGGCGGAATCCGAGGTGCTGGTGTCCGTCGCGAGCGGCGTCATCAGCGGAACCGATGCGATCGAGGCGCTGGTTGGGCGACTTCGCGAGGCGTTCGGGATGACCAGTGTCGCGCTCTTCGAGGAAGGAACGGTCGTCTACGAGGCCGCCGATGAGTCCGTCGCCTCCCCCGACGATGAGGGGACGACGCTGCCACTGGGCGCGAGCGCAAAGATCACGCTGCGCGGCAAGCCACTGGCCGCATCCGACCGCAAGATCCTTGGCGCCTTCCTGTCCCAACTCGAGTCTGCTCTCGAGCGGCGACGGCTGTCCGCCGAAGCCGAGGGGATGCGGCCGCTGGCGGCCGCCGATCGCATGCGCAGCGCCCTGCTCGCGGCGGTCGGCCACGATCTGCGCCGGCCCCTTGCCGCAGCCACCGCCGCCGTCACCTCCCTGCGGTCGAGCGAAGTCACGCTCGGTGAATCCGATCGCAACGAGCTTCTCGAGACCGCCGACGAGAGCCTCGAGGATCTGGCTACTCTCGTCACAGACCTGCTGGATGTCAGCCGGCTGCAGGCTGGGGTGCTCGGCGTCACCCTTGAGCCAGTCGCCGTCGACGAGATCCTCGGAGACGCCCTGGAGGAGTTGCACCTCGCCCCCGGTGACGTCCGGTTCGAACTCGGCACGACACGAGGGGTTGTCGCGGATCCCGCGCTCCTTCAGCGGGTCATCGTCAACCTCCTCGCTAACGCTCTGCGATTCGCACCGGCCGATACGGCGCCCGTTGTCGCGACGAGCGAGTTGGGAAATCGCGTGCAACTCAGGGTGATCGACACGGGGCCGGGGGTCCCGGAGGATCGTCGGGAAGACATGTTCGTCCCGTTCCAACGACTCGGTGACACCGACAACACGGCGGGAATCGGTCTCGGACTGGCGCTCGCAAAGGGATTTGTCGAAGGCATGGGCGGCACGCTGGAGGCCGAGGACACCCCGGGTGGCGGGCTCACCATGGTGGTCGAGCTGGAGGCGGCACAGTGAAGGTGGCAGCGTGAAGATCCTCATCGTTGACGACGATCCGCAGATTCTCCGCGCGCTGCGCATCACCCTGACCGCGCGAGGCTACGAAGTCGTGACGGCCTCGGATGGTCGCACCGCGGTCAACTCCGCGATCGAGAACCACCCCGATCTGGTCGTGCTGGACCTTGGCATGCCCGGGCTGACGGGTATCGAGGTCATCGAGGCGCTGCGTGGCTGGTCGCAGATTCCGATCCTGGTCGTCTCCGGTCGACACGAGTCATTCGACAAGGTGGATGCTCTCGACGCGGGTGCTGACGACTACGTGACCAAGCCGTTTGCGGCCGATGAGCTGCTGGCACGCATCCGTGCCCTGTCGCGCCGAACCCCGAGCGCCACCGACGAACCGTCGATCACGTTCGGCGACGTCACAGTCGATCTCGCCGCCCACGTCGTGACGCGTGCCGGGTCTCCGGTTCGACTCACTCCGACCGAGTGGCACCTGCTCGAGGTGCTCGTGCACAATCGGGACCGGCTGGTGACCCGCGAGACACTGCTGCGCGAGGTGTGGGGACCGCAGTACACCGCCGACACGGGCTATCTCCGGCTCTACCTTGCGCAGTTGCGCAAGAAGCTCGAGCCAGTGCCGTCCGAGCCGCGCTACTTCGTGACGGAGGCGGGCATGGGATACCGATTCGTCTCCGATCCACATGCCGACGCGCCCGATTAGGGTCGCCTATCCTTGCTGGAATCCGCGAGCGCGGAGTGGTTTAGTGGCGATATGACTTCGATCGTGGACCTGATTCCGGGTCTTCGAGCGCGCCGCGAAGAGGGGCTCGCCAGCCGCCTCAACTGGTTGCGCGCTGGGGTTCTGGGCGCAAACGACGGCATTGTCTCGGTCGCCGCGATTGTGGTGGGTGTTGCCGGTGCGACATCCAACAACGCGCCCATCCTGACCGCCGGACTCGCCGGCCTGGTCGGCGGTGCGATTTCGATGGCTCTGGGCGAGTACGTTTCGGTGAGCAGCCAGCGGGACACCCAGAAGGCTCTCATCGCCAAGGAGCAGGCCGCCTTGCGCGACGAGCCGGACGCCGAACTCGCCGATCTGGCGAAGCTCTACCGGGCCAAGGGCCTATCTGCTGAGACGGCGAAGCAGGTTGCGGCCGAGCTCACGGAGAAGGATGCGCTCGGTGCCCACCTTGAGGCCAAGCTGCACATCGACGAGGATGACGTCGCCAGCCCCTGGCACGCGGCACTCGCCTCCGCGGTTTCCTTCATCCTCGGCGGTGTCCTTCCCCTGCTCGCGATCCTCCTGATCCACGCGACGGTGCGCATCCCCATCACCTTCGCGGCGGTTCTGGTTGCGCTCGCAATCACCGGCGCGGTCGGCGCGAAGATCGGTGGAAGCCCCGTCCTTCGCGCAACCATCCGCGTCGTCATCGGCGGAGCGCTGGCACTTGCCGCGACCTACCTCATCGGCAACCTTTTGGGAGCCAGCGGCATTATCTAGTCGGTTCGACGCTCGACCTGAGCCGATTCCTGTGGATTCTCATATCTTGCACACACCGCACGTGCGGCCGGGTCATAGGTAGGTCACGGATGCTAGCTATGTCCGAACTACGCTGACCCCAACGTGCACGGCAGGAGCCATGGCAATCGACATCCCAACTCGACTTAACGCAGCAAGGACCCGTCCGACGGGCCCCTCCCGCGCGCGCAGTCACGAGGTGAAGTTCGCTCGCCGATCGAGGCTCGCGGATTTGCTGGTTGCGGCCTGCTGGACATCGGCGGCAGCGGCGGTGGCCCTGTTCCTCGGCTATGGCGGAGCCGACCAGTTCGCCTCGCCCGCACAGGCCGTCACCAGCGTAGGGATTATCGCCGGGCTCGTCGGTACCGACCTGATCCTGGTAATGATCGTGCTGGCCGCGCGACTGCCTCTCATCGATCGAGCCGTCGGCAACGACCGCGCAATGAGTCTCCATCGGTCGCTCGGCAAACCGGTTCTCTACTTGATTCTCGCCCACGTGGTCTTACTCCTGGTCGGCTACGGGATGACCTCCAACCTGAACCCGATCGCCGAGATCGTCCCGATGTGGGTAATCGGCGACATGCCACTGGCGTTCCTTGGCCTTGGTCTGCTGGTCAGTGTGGTGGTGACCTCAGTCGTGGCTGTTCGGCGTCGGTTTAGGTACGAGTTCTGGCACCTGGTGCACCTGCTGAGCTACATTGCCGTGCTGGTTGCTCTCCCCCACGAGCTGAGCGTGGGGGGACTGCTCGCCGTCGGCACGTTCCAACGCGGGTACTGGATCGCACTCTATGTCGTCGCGTTCTCCGCGATCGGTATCTACCGTTTTCTGATACCCGTCGTCCGAAGCGTGCGACACGGTCTGCGCGTTTCGCGAATTGAGCGCGTCTCGAAGGATGTTGTGTCCGTCTATCTCTCTGGGCGGAATCTGCGATCGCTTGGTTCCGGTGGCGGCCAATACTTTGTATGGCGTTTCTGGTCCGGGCGAACCTGGTGGCACTCACATCCGATATCGCTGTCCGCGGTGCCCACGAACACTGAGCTTCGGATCACCGTCAGGGAGCTCGGGAGGGGAACATCCCAGATCGCGCGGCTTCGTCCTGGCACGCACGTCTGGCTTGAGGGCCCGTACGGACTGTTCACCGACGCGGGACGCACCGCGCCCAAGCTCGCCGTCGTGGCCGCAGGCATCGGCATTACACCGATCCGGGCCCTCCTTGAGCATTCCCGACTCGCGCCGGGCGAGGCGACGATCCTCCTCCGCGGCAGCAGCGAGGCGGAAACCTACCTGCTCGACGAACTCACCGAGTTCGCGGCCGAACGGGATGCGATGCTGTACACCTCGCTCGGTCGCCGTGGCCGTGGAGGCCGCTCCTGGCTGAGTGAACGTGATGCCGAGCGCGGGGTGTCGCTTCGTTCGATTTTCCCGGACCTGCTTCATTCCGACGTGTACGTGTGCGGCCCGGGGGTCTGGGCCGAGCAGGTCGTAGCGGAGGCGCGTGCGGCCGGGGTGCCGTCGCACCAGATCCACTTCGAGAGGTTCGACTGGTGAGAACACGCGCGGTAATGCTCAGCATCGCGGCGTCCGTCGGCGTGCTGTTTCTCGGCTGGGAGGTGGGTGGGGCCGCGCAAAAGCCACAGTCCGCGACCACAACCGCTCCAACGAGCGATCCGACGAGCACCCCGTCGGCCACCGCCACCCCGGCGCCCACGAGTACCTCCAAACCAGCAACCGGTTCCGGCCTCAAGGACGGCAGCTTTACCGGTACGAGTGTGAGCACTCAGTTTGGAGATGTGCAGGTTGCCGTGACCATCAGCGGCGGCAAGATCACAAACGTCACAGCGCTCAAATTGACCACGTATGGCGGCCGTTCAGTGCAAATCAGCAATTACGCGGCTCCGATTCTGCGATCCGAAGTTCTCAAGGCGCAGTCGGCCAAGGTCTCCAACGTGAGCGGCGCGACCTATACGACGCGCGGATACTTGAGCTCGCTGCAGTCCGCCCTGAATCAGGCGAAGGCATGATTTACGTATTCGAGGCCATGGGCACCGTCGTCTCGATCGAGCCGCCGCTGCGCGTGTCGGATCTCGAGAGGGTGTTTGCGGACCTGAACGCCCGCTTCAGCCTGTATCGCCCCGAGAGCGAACTCAGCCGCATCGCCGACGGCTCGCTGCGCATGACGGATGCGAGCGCCGAACTGCGCGACGCATACGCGCGAGCTCTCGAGTGGCGCTCGCTGACCGGCGGCGCGTTCACGCCGCATCGCCCCGACGGAGTGATCGACCTGTCGGGAATCGTCAAGGCGTTAGCGATGGACGCCGCCGGGGCACTCCTCGCTAATGTCGATGACTGGATACTGAACGCGGGCGGCGATGTGCTCACATCCGGTCAGTCTGCGACGGTCGGCATCGTGGACCCGTTCGACCGCGCACAAATCCTTACGTCGGTCCGGCTCGGCGGCTCCCGTCGCGCGGTCGCCACATCCGGATCGGCGGAGCGCGGAGATCACATCTGGGGTCGCGGTGGGTTCGTCCAGGTCACCGTTGTGGCCGACGATATCGTCACGGCCGACGTGCTCGCCACCGCAATCGCCTCCGGTGGCGTCGAGACGCTCAACGCGTCAACCACCGCATGGGATGTCGACGTGCTCGCGATCGACCCCGCCGGCAATCTCTTCGCAACTCCCGGCTTCACGGCCTCGATCGCGGCGGCCGCAGCGTCACTAACGAACTAACCGCGCCTCGAGGATCTCCGTGCCTGCGACCG
>JAUZFP010000102.1 GCA_030838475.1 Actinomycetota bacterium | reverse complement strand
CTGCACGATCAAGCTCGGAACGACTGTGCTTTCGACGATTACCCACAACAGCGCCGTTCGGATCGCGGTCTCGGACAAGTTGAATGTCATGGATTGGGCAAAACGCGCCCAGGCGCTCCGCCCCTGGCCGCGAAGATCTCCAAAGACAAATCGCTCCTGCAAAAGGAAGTTTCCGATGATTGTGACCAGCGCGGCGACGCCGGCGGCGGCAAGGTACCAGACGCCCGTCGCTTGAAGGAGAGCCATGATGGCGATGTTCGCCACCGCACCGAAGGCGCCAATAACGGCGAACGCGGAGAGGCGACCAAACCGCAGCGCCGCAAGTTGGAGAAGGAATCGGATGCCCTCTCGCAGGCTCGCCTTGGATTCGCCGGCATGACGGGCGGCAAACACGAATGGTTCCTCGGTAACGCGCAGGGAGTTTCGCGCCAGTACTTCCAGGAGAATCTTGAATCCACGCGGCCGAAGGCTTGCGAGGTCGATGGACGTCGTGTTTATCGCGAAGAAACCTGTCATTGGATCGGTGCAGTCCCGAAGACGGCGCGGGAACATGGCGCGCGTCAGCACGGTGGAGGCGCTCGACACCAAATGCCGGATTCCGCCATTAAGACCACTCGAAGAGCCGCCCTTGACGTATCGGGATGCCACAACGACATCGGCGTTCTGAGCGGACCCCGAGGCCAGAAGTGCCGGAATCAGCTCCGGTGGATGCTGCAGATCGCCATCCATCACCACGCACCATTCGTTCGTAGCGGCGTTCAAACCCGCAACGACGGCTCCGCCGAGACCGCCTTCGGGCGACTCCCTGTGCAGCAGAGTGATGGGGATCGAGGACGTTGCAGCTACCTGGCGAATCACGTCAGGCGTCGCATCGGTCGAGTCATCGACGAAGATGAGTTCAGCCGTGAGACCTAAGAGCGACTCCTCAAGACGGCCCACCAGGGTCGAAATATTGAGCGCCTCGTTGAACGTCGGCACGATCACGGAGACTGACTCGATGGTGCCCGGGGAGGCCACGCCGACCTCTTCCGACGCGCCAGGACCGTCCGGCAGCGAATTCCTCATGAAACTAAGTTCCCGCGTTGACCTGATCCTTTGCCCGGCGAACACCAATATTCACGGTGATACTCCTGAAAGTGCACACAGGGACGTTCTCGGGTTCGCATCCGATCGGTGGATTTCCGGGCGCGCGGGGCGGTCTGACGGATTCATATGCGACTCTCACCCGCCACCCACCTGCCACTGATGTAAGACTGGAATCGTATGTATGTGGCGATCCGCAAGATTCGGGCCGCGAGGCGTTAATGTCCGCAGTCAACAAACGTCCAGCGCGATTCACGGAGCGAAACTTAGAGGACCGTGACAGGGTCGCGCCGCTTGACGGGCTTCGGACGATCGCCGTCGCCCTTGTTGTGCTCTATCACTTGAATGTTCCGTTCTTCGACGGCGGCTTCATTGGCGTGAACATCTTCTTTGCGCTTTCCGGATATCTGATTACCTCGATTCTTTTGCGTGAACGGCGCAACACCGGCCGCATCGCCCTCGGCGGGTTCTGGTTGCGTCGAGCAATTCGGCTGTACCCAACATTGCTCGTTGTCGTGATCGTGGTGTCGAGTCTTTGGACGGCGATCAGCGTGCACAGCAAATCGAACGTCGATGTTGGGACCGATGCGTTGCTCGCCCTGAGTTACAGCGGCAATGTTGCTCGCTGGATTTGGCACAAGTCGATGGGGCCCCTCGCTCAGACGTGGAGTCTTGCGATGGAGGAGCAGTTCTATCTCGTCTGGCCGCCGCTGCTTGCGATACTGCTTGCGCGAGGAGTCAGACGCGTGGTTCTGTTGTCCACGCTGTCAGCAGCCGTGGTGGCCTCCTCCGTTGGGAGTTGGTTGATGTACAAGGTGCCGGGAGGTGGGGCTACACCTGACATCTATTTCAGCCCGGTGTTGAACACGGGTCCTCTCCTTTGCGGGGCGATCCTCGCCCTGTTCGTGCAGTCCCCGCGAGTCCGCCGGCGGCTAGCCGGTCGGCTCGGTCTATGGTTCACGGCAATCGGTGTTGGCACCCTCGTTACGATCGAGCTCACGTTGACGGGAAGCTGGACAAAGCAGCCAATCGTCATTGGCCTTGTTCTGCCTGTTGTTGGCGTCGCGAGCACCTTGTTGATTGCTGGCCTCGCGAGTCGCCAAACCGTTCTATCTCGGGTCTTGTCGGCGCACCCGCTTGCCTGGTTTGGTCGACACGGCTCCTACGGCATCTATCTGTGGCACGTGATGTTGATTGCGTTGATCTTGCCTGCGGTGCCGGGACCCCTTGGGATCCCAGCGGCTATTCTTGCGTCGGTCATCGTTGCGATCGGAACTCATTACGCGATCGAGCGCCCCCTTCAAGCCCTGAGGAGCCGCGTCCATCTGCGCAGCGCGCAAGCGACGTCCACAGTTCCCACCCGAGCAATGCCGGACGAACCAACGCAGTCAGACGCCGGGCGCGAGCTCACCGCAACGGGTCCGGCCCGCTCACAGTTCCGCTAGGCATTAGTAGCGGGGGCGGGACTCGAACCCGCGACACCACGACTAAGTGCTGCGGGGTTTTGCGCGCTATCTCGATGGCCTCTCCACGCCAGCATTTGATCCGGACGTGTGCCTGCCCACCGGTGACTACTACCGCAATGCGATCCGTCCTCGGACATTGCGCCCTTACGCCTCGGGTGGGCTCCATCGCTTCGAATTGACCCGCGTGCTCACCTGATCGACCAATGCAGCCCGACTCGCTGGCCCGCCTACGACGGGGACCCCATTCGCTCCTGCCATGACGGCTCCAGAATCCGATGACGATCCCCGTACCGAAATGTGGCGCAACAGGTGATGAAGTCGCGAAACCTATCCGTCCCGCTGGTTACTGCCTCGCCTGTTTCCAATTCTGGCTCGCCGGATCGTGCACAGCGACCCCGATCGTCGTATCGCTCTGGCCGTAGTAGGCGTACCACCGGCCGCGGAACTCCACCAGTCCCTCGACAAAGGTGACGTTGGCAACCAGGCCGTGGGTGTCCTCGAAACTTCGCGGCCTCAACCATGGCACGGTCATTTTCGCCAGGACGGTTCCGGGATCGGACAGCGCGACCGCGATCTGACCGGCCCGGTAGTCGACATCCTGAACGGATGTCGCATTCGCGTTGTTGATCAGGAAGACGAGGAGTCCGTCATCGGTCGCGACCGGCGGAGCCCCGATCTCGACGAGCGTGCCGTCCCATTGGCCGGGAGTCGGTGAGTACATCGGATGCTCATCATCGGTGACGGGCGTCCAGTGGATGAGGTCGATTGAGGTGGCGGCGTGGATGGTGCCCTCGCCGAACCACATCCAGTATCGACCGTCGATCGGCTCAGGATGGATGACGCCCGCCTTGCTCCAGCCACGAGTCTTGTCCGGTCCGTACGGAAGTATCTTCCAGGTGTTGAAGCCGGGGAAGATCGGGCCGTGCTTGGTCCAGTTCCTCAGGTCTGCCGAGGTCGCGAGACACAGCTGCGCGATGCCGTCGCCGTATCCGGTGTACGTGAGATAGAAGGTGTCATCGACCCGAGCGATTCGTGGATCCTCACAGCCGAGTTCTTCGTAGCTGTGCTCGGGCACGACCACAGGCTCTGACTCACGCGTGAATCGCACCCCGTCGTCGCTGAAGGCAAGCCCAATTCGCGAGACGCGATCGATGGCATGAGCTCGGTAGAGCAGCGCAACCCGGTCATCCACCACGATGGCCGCGGGGTTGTACACGTTCGCCGACTCCCAGCGCTCCCCCTGCGGTCGAAACACCGGGTTCTCGTGGGCCGGCTCGAACGGACCGAGGGGGAATCGTGCGCCCATTACGCGGACCTCCGATCGAGGAGTGCGTCGGCCATGGCCGTCTGGGTTAGCGCCTGGAGTGGCGGCGCGGTGTAGGAGAACAGCTGGATCATCCCGACGTAGAGCAGGTCGTTTTCCGGGTCGACCCAGAACCAGGTGCCGGCTGCACCATCCCAGAAATAACTGCCCCGGCCGACCGGCAGCTCGGCCGCGACCGGGTCGAAGACCACCGCGCCGTCGTACCCGTATCCGAATCCGGGACGGAAGTGCATGTGGCCCGCCACGAAGCGCTCGGCGAGCATCGACTCGGGAAGGTGATTGGACATTTGCGCGGCGAGCGCCTTCTCGCTCACGATCCGTCGCCCCTCCCACTCCCCGCGATTCAGCAGCAACTGAGCGAAGCGCGCGTACTCGCCGACGGTCGAGTACAGCCCCATCCCGCCGTACGCGGCGCCCGGTTCCCGAAAGCGGTCACGGAACATGATGTTGTGGAAGGGCACCAGGTGCAGCGGTCCGGCCGACAGGTGCAGACGCGCGAGTCGGGCGCGCTTCGTCGCCGGGACGAAGAAGGCGGTGTCGACCATGCCGAGTGGCTCGAACACCTCCTCCCTCAGGAATTCTGCGAAACGGCGACCGGTCAGACGCTCGACGATCGCGCCCTGGATGTCCATCGCAACGCTGTACTGCCATCGGCTTCCCGGTTGGTACGCCAACGGCAGGGTTGCCAGCCGCGCAATGAAGTCGTCAAGGGTGGCTGCTCGCAGAGGCTCGATCTTCTTGTAGAGGCGAGTCTCCGACCGATCCTTGTCGCTGCCGTAAGCGAATCCCGCACGGTGAGTCATCAGCTCGAGCATCGTGGGCGGGTGCCCAGCCTCCTCGAGAATCGGCTTACCCGCAGGGTCGAAGCCGGCCAGCACCCTCAGGTTCGCCAGTTCTGGCAGGTGCTTCGCGACCGGGTCCTCCGGATGCCAGAGCCCGCGGTCCGCGAGGATGCTCATCGCGAGTCCCGTGACCGGTTTCGTCATGGAGAAGATGTGAAAGATCGTGTCCTCGTGTAGCGGCTTCCGCGGAAAACGGTGGTCGGTGCCCATCACTCGAGTGCGCACAACTTTTCCGTGGCGCGCGGTGAGGGTGACCGCGCCCGCGATGAGGCCTCGGTCGACGGCATCCTGCACCACCGCGTCGACACGATCGAGTCCGACCGACGAGAGCCCCACATCCTCGGGGGAGGCCGTGCCCAGTCCCGGGGACGCCACCGTCATGACCGTCCGTCCTCGGGCGGATCAGCCGGCGTTGCGGGCGTGACCGACATGGTGCGCAACGCGGTCACGCACTCGTCGAGCCACTCGCGTGCGCTCGGCAACAGAACCGTGAAACCTGCCGTGCCGTGCACGATCCCGGGAAACACGCGCACACGTGCCGGCACTCCTGCGCCGGTGAGCTGGGCTGCGTAGAGAACCGAGTCGTCGCGCACCGGGTCCACGTCGGCGGCGAGCAGCAACGCGGGCGGAAGTCCTGTGAGGTCGGAGGCCTTGAGCGGCGAGATCCGCGGATCGGCCGAGTCGGCGTCCGGCCCGGGATACCGTTCCGCGATGAGCACGTCGGCAGCCCCGAAGATGGGGAACCGCTCGACGATCTCGCGTCGGGAATCGGTGTCGGGGCGTCCGAGGTCAAGCACCGGTACCTCGAGAAGCTGCAGCACGATCGGTGGACCGCCCGCATCCCGTAACTGGATGGCCGCAGCAGCGACCAAATTGCCACCAGCGCTCTCGCCACCGATCGCGATCCGTTGCGGGTCGATGCCGAGTTCCGCGGCATTCGCCGCGACCCACCGAATGGCGGTGATCGTGTCGTCCAGACCGGCGGGGAACGGATGCTCGGGCACCAGCCGGTAGTCGATGCTGACAATGACAACATCCGCGCCCGCCGCCATGGCGCCGACGTGCTCGTGTGCGGTGTTCGGCGACCCGGTGGTCCATCCGCCCCCGTGCGCGAAAACCATGCCGCCTCGCAGGCCAGCCAGGTTCCCGTCGGTTGTCGCCGTCGGTGTGTACACCCTGGCGGGGATCTCCACCTCGCCGGGGATGCGGATGTCGCGCACGCTGACACTGTCGGGAACGGGTTCGGTCAATATGCCAACCAGCGCCCGCGCACCGGCCTCACCTCTTGCCCGCTCGGTCGCGATATCGGTAGGACTGAGGTCAAGGCCGGCCATCACCGGGATGAGTGCCGCATCGATCTCCATCGCCATTAAGCCACCTCAGCGACAGCGGCCGCGACGGGGGCGAGCGAACCTAACCAGTGCAGTGACGGTTTCGGCGTCCGCACGAAGGTCTCGCGATCCACCGCCACAAGCCCAAAAGTCGGAGACCAGTGACCCCACTCCCAATTGTCGAGCAGGCTCCAGTGGAAGTATCCCCGCACGTCGGCGCCGTCATCCATGGCCGCTCGAAGCGACCGCAGGGCCCCCGTCGAGTACTCGATGCGGCGCGCATCGTCCGCGACGGCGACGCCGTTTTCCGTGATGACGATCGGCACGTCGGGCAGCAGGCGCGCGACCCGAGCGACCGCCCCACCGAGGGCCTCGGGCGTGAACTCCCAACCGGTGAGGGTGCGGGGCGCGTCCGGATTCCGGACGATGGTGCCGCCCACGGCGATCCGACCGCCCGTGTAGGTCTGCACGCCAATGAAGTCATCGCCCGCGGACGCGCGCAGGAACACCTGGTCGCGCGGCTCGGCATATGACTCGACGTCGGCCTCTGCGCCGGGCTCCGGTTGGTAGTCCTGTACAGAGACGCCCCAGCCGACCGCGAGACCCGGATGGGTCGCGCGAAGTCGCGCGACGGTCGCCCTGTGGACGCCGATCATCACCTGGGTCAACCCCTCGTGCGGCACCGGGATGCCGTGGCTTAGATCCTCCGCACCGCTCTCGAGGATCGGAAAGACAGCAACAATGTTTGGTTCGTTGATGGTCATGACCCGGTCGACGCCGGCGTCGAGGATCGGCGCGACCGCGTCCACGTAGCGCAGGAACCGCTCCGCGGCATCCGGCCGTCCCCAGCTGCCGCCAGCCGCGAACCACTGGGGCATCGTGAAGTGGTAGAGCGTCACCATCGGACGCAGTCCGCGCGCGACGGCGCCCTGCACAATCCGCACATAGTGATTGACGGCCGCGCGGGAGATGAAGCCGTCGGCCGGTTCGATACGTGACCATTCGATCCCGAACCGATAGTCGGTGAAGCCTGCCCCAGCGACGAGGTCGAGGTCCTCCTCCCAGCGGTGATAGCTGTCGACGGCGTCACCGCAACGTTCGGCTACGGGCGAGTCCGGCTGGTTTTCGCGATACCACCAGTCGCTTGCTACATTGCCGCCCTCGGTCTGATGTGAGCCGACGGACACGCCCCAGGCAAATCCTGCCGGGAAGGTGGCCCGGTTGAGGTCGTTCATCGCACGCTCCTTATTCCGAAGATAACCGCCGCCGCCGCGATGGCAAAGACAAGGGCGATCACGAAAACGGCCACGTAGCCGAGGGTTGCAGCGACCAGACCGCCGACGATTGGCGCGACGACGGCGGGAAGCGTCGACCCGATGCTCAGGAAGCCGATGTCGCGGGCGGCGGTGGTGGCATCCGGTAACACCGCGACCATCAGCGCCTGGTCCACCGCCAGGTATGCGCCGAGCGTCAGGCCGATCGCCCCGAAGAAGATGAAGACGGTGACGAGCCCCGGGGCGACAAGCAGCGGCACCAGGCCGATCGCGAGGATAAGCGGCGTCACAATCACGAACGGCTTGATGCGGTGGGTGCGGTCGCTCAGGATGCCCGAGACGATCACCCCGATCGCGGACAGCACGCCGATCAGGAGTGTGCCCAGGCTGATCACATTTCCCGCGTTCGCCGTGGACAGGTGCAGGTAGTCGGTGAGCACATAGAGCTCGAAGGTGATCACCATCAGGATGGCGAGGATGAAGAGGAACCGCCCTAGGAACGCGAGCCAGAAGTCTCGACTGCCGTGCGGTACGAGATCGCTGGGCCTGATGCTCCTCGCGGAGATTACCCCCGAGCGGCTGTCGCGCCCCCGAACGAAGAGCACGATCGCGATGGCGCCCAGAACCATCACCCAGGGGCTGATGAGCAGCCCGACGTGGGGGTTGGTCACGAACGTGCCGGCGACCACTCCCCCAACGGTCTGACCAACGAGATAACCGAAGCCGCCAAACGCGGATGCGCGCCCAACACTGCCGGGCGCGACATGATCCGGGGTGAGTGCCGCCAGCGCCGCGACGTACGTGCCAATGCCGAGCTGGAAGATCGCGAACAGGACACCGATGAGGAACAGCTGGTCGGTAAATGCCGTCGCGCTGAGCGCAATCGCCGCGAGAACGGATGCTCCGAGCAGCCACGGCGCGCGCCGGCCCAGACGCGAGCGGGTGCGGTCGGAGAGCAGGCCGCCGACGACCGTACCGATCGCACTCGTGAGCGCACCGGCCACGGCGTATGCCGTGAAGATCTCCACCTTGTGGTCGGGTGCGAGGTCCGCGATGACCGCCGCGAGCAGCGTGTTCGCGACACCTCCCGGTATTGCCCAGGCGGCTTGCCCGATGAGCAGAAACGGGCCGAGCCGTCGAACTCTCAGCTCCCGATCGAGCGGTGCGGAAATGGCGCGGGCGGCGGTGATGCTGCCACCCGATCGCTCGGCTGCGTGACTCGCCGGGGTGGATGTGGGGGTCGATTCGATCATCGTCGATCTCCTTCGTCAGGGTTCCTGTCACTATAGACCCAAAACCCTGCATTGCAGGGTTTTTGTGATTGGAGGTATGGTCGAGCCATGTCCGAACCGGTGCGCCGCGGCCCGTACGCGAAGGGGGTCGCGCGTCGCGAGCAGATCCTCCGCGAGGCGCTGGCGGCCTACGCAGAGAGCGACAGCTCCGGCCCGTCCCTGCGCAGCATCGCCGCACGGGTCGGTCTCAGCGAGCGCGGACTGCTTCACTACTTCGCTTCCCGCGAAGAGTTATTGATCGCCATCCTCGCCGAACGTGACGCGGCGGACCGGGCCCGCTTCGACCCGAGCGGCCCCGTCTCGGAGCTGTCGGCGGTAGTCGAAAACAGCGCCCACACCCCCGGACTCGTGCGACTGTTCTCCGAAATGGCCGCCGCTGCTCCCGATCCAACCCATGCGGCCCACGACCACTTTCGGCGCCGGTACGCCGACTTGCGCGAGATTCTCGAAGGAATGCTGCGGCGCGAGGCGACCGATAGTGCCTCGGCGGCGAGCGCGTCTCCGGAGCCGATGCCCGAAGTCGATGTGGCCTTCGCCGCGCGCATGCTGATTGCTGCCTCCGATGGCCTCCAGCAACAGTGGCTCCTCGACCCGACCATCGACCTGCAGTCCGACCTGCGACGCTTCGCGGAGCTATTTACGTGGGCGGTGCGGGCGCGGCGTTGACGCCGGGAGTGGGTGGCTGAACTCCCCAAACGAGATTGTCACAGCGGTCTATCCGGCCGTCGCCAAAAGTGAGACTTTTCCATCCACTGATTCGACGGGAGCGCCCCCGGCAAGCTGGGCGTGGAATGGTATTTCCGCATTCGCGGTGACGTTGGCGGCGCCAGACTCTGTCGTGATGGCGAAGTGCGCGACACGGCCATTGGGCTCGATCACAGTCAGGTCTCTGCTCCTGCTATCGCGGGTTGGATAGACCACGAGATTGATTCCTTCGAGAAATCCGTAGTCGGGACGATCATCGCGAGCGCCGATCGGGAGTACAGCGCCTTCGCGAACATAGATAGGGATGCTCTTGAATCCGTGAAGTTCGGTTCGCCATCCCGGTCCCTGGACCTCTTCGCCCGTGAGATAGTTCGTCCAGCGTCCGTCCGGAAGATAGAACTGGACAATTCCCTCAGCGTTGAATACCGGCGCGATGAGTAGTTCGCCTCCGAGCATGTATTGCCGGTCAAGGTACGCCACGGCTGGGTCGTCAGGGAACTCTATCTGCATCGGTCGGAGCACAGGGATCCCGCGCTGGGATGCCTCAACGCCGGCCGCGTAAAGATAGGGCATCAACTTCAGTTTCAGTTTCGTAAAGAGCCGTGTGACGTCTACGGCCTCCTCATCGAATGCCCACGGAACTCGGTAAGAATCACTCCCGTGAAAGCGACTGTGGCTCGTCAATAGTCCGAACGCGGTCCAGCGCTTAAAGACGGCGGCATCGGGCGTGCCCTCGAAGCCCCCGATGTCGTGACTCCAGAAACCGAACCCGCTCAGAGCGGATGACAGACCGCCGCGGAGAGTCTCGGCCATCGATTCAAACGTGGAGGTCGAATCGCCGCCCCAGTGAACGGGCATCGTTTGGCCGCCGACGGTAGCCGAACGCGCAAAAAGAACGGCGTCGCCCTTGCCTCGCCTCTGCTCGAGAACTTCGAAGACCGCCTGGTTGTATCGCTGGGTGTAGAGATTGTGCATCTGCTCAGGATCAGAACCGTCGAAGTACGCAACCTCGAGCGGGATTCGCTCCCCAAAATCGGTCTTGAATGCATCGACTCCCTGATCCACAAGTTGTCGAAGCTTCCCCTGGAACCAGGTCTTGGCGTCCGGGTTGGTGAAGTCCACTAAGCCCATCCCGGCCTGCCAGAGGTCCCACTGCCAGACGTCCCCGTCCGGCTTCTTGAGCAAATACCCGGCGGCTGCGGCTTCCGCGAATAGGGGCGAGCGCTGCGCGATGTATGGATTGATCCAAACGCACACACGGAGGCCCTTGTCATGCAATCGACGCAACATTCCCTCTGGGTCGGGGAAGACTCGTGGATCCCATTCGAAATCGCACCAGTTGAATTCGCGCATCCAGAAACAGTCGAAGTGGAAGACGGACAGTGGAAGATCCCGGTCCGCCATGCCGTCGATGAAACTCGAGACCGTCGCCTCGTCGTATTCGGTCGTGAAGGACGTCGTCAACCACAGCCCGTATGACCACGCGGGCACGATCGCCGGCCGACCGGTGAGCTCCGTGTAGCGGCTCAGGATTTCCTTGGGCGATGGGCCGTAGATGATGAAGTATTCGAGGCTTTCGCCGGCGACCGAGAACTGGACGCGCTCGACATTTTCAGATCCGACCTCATAGGACACGTGCCCGGCGTGGTTGACCAGGACGCCGTAGCCGCGGTTGGTGAGATAGAAAGGAACGTTCTTGTAGGCCTGCTCACTTGAGGTTCCGCCGTCGGCATTCCAGATGTCGACGACTTGCCCGTTCTTAACGAGCGGCCCGAACCGTTCACCCAGACCGTAGACGAGCTCGCCCACTCCAAGCGACAGCTGCTCGTGGACGTACGGCCCCTCTGGCGAAATGCCCGGATCGGTCTGCACATATCCCGTCGACTTGTGTCCGCTGGAGGTCAGTATGTGACCTCCAGCGGAGAAGGTGAGATTCCAGGGCGCGCCGCGGGTTACGGTCGCGGTGAAATCACCCGACGAGATCGATGCCGATGTCGCGTCGAACTCGATCATCGGGGTGTACCCCTCCGAGGCTTCGATCAGGGGAAACCCTCTACTTGACCGCGTTCCCCGAAAATGATCGATCTTGACGCCGATCACTCCCGGCAATGGACTGCGTAGGGTGACAGTGAGGGCGGGTCGATTGAGAGTATCGCCGCGTTTCTGGATCACCCTGGTCGGAGCGGTGACAACAAGCTCGCGGTTGCTTGCTTCGATGTCGTAGGCCTCCGCGGCATAGAGCGCGTGGATTCCGGCGCGCATCTGCCAAAACCCGTTCGTAAACTTCATTTCAGGTCATCTCCGCGAAGTGGCGGCTGGGTTGTCACCGTTCTGCGTCCAGTGCCGCCCAGGCCGGCGGTTGTAACTCGTCAAGTTGCTCCCAGAACTCAACGGGTATTTCGACTTCGAGGTGACGGAACGCCTCCTCGAGCCGATCGGCCGATGATGCGCCAACGATGGTGCTGTGGATGCGTGCATCCCGGACACTGAACTGGAGGGCCGCAGCGGCGATTGGCACGTCCGCGTCGGCGCACAGACGCGCCATGGCGTCCACCGCATCGCTCACCTCGCGCCTGATGGGTGCGTATCCGTAAGTTCCGCGGAAGCGCGGGTCTCCCGTAAGGACACCCGCGCCGTACGGTGCAGCATTTGCCACGCCCATACCCATGCGCGTCGCCCGATCGATCAGCCTGCCCGCCGACCGATCAACAAGCGTGAACCGGTTGTGAGTGATTAGCGCGTCGAAATAGCCCGTCTCCACGAATTGATCCAGAACGCGAACCGGCCCCCCGGAAATGCCGATGAACTCTGCAATCCCCTGCTCCTTAATGGCCAACAACGCCCCCATCGGCCCGCCTCTAGCCATGGAAGCATCGAAGCCGATGTTCTCGGGGTCGTGCAGAAACAGCATTTGAATGCGGTCGACTCCGAGTCGCTCCAGTGACTGTTCGAGCGAGCGCCACACCTGTGCTTCGCTGAAATCGTTCGTCGCGACGTCTCGGTCAACTTTGGTTTGCAGTACAAGATCCGACCGAACACCACCCTGCGCACTGAGCGTGCGCCCGATGAGGAGTTCGGCCTCCGATTCGCCGTAGATGTTCGAGGTGTCGAGCAGGTTGGTGGCGAGCGCGCCTCGAAAGAAGGCGGTCGCGAGGGCGTCGATTCGCTCGTCCCGCTCGTCGATCGACTCTCCGTCTCGGAACGGACCCCACCCGGAGGTGCCCAAGCAGATCGGCGAAACTCGGAGCCCGGTCGAGCCGTACGATCGCAGCTCTCGCACGCCCCTCATCGTGCAGCAACCTCTGCTAGCGACGCGGCGAGGCGCCGGTCGCCCTCGGTCGCGTTAGCCAGAACCAGACTTGCGTATGCACCGAGCGTCGGCCGAAAGCGCTGCTGGTTCGAGAGCACGTCGAACCCGTCAAGCGGGATCTCCACATCCCGATCCGATTGGTTGATGAGAAAGAGCGCCGCTCCGCGGTTCACCGCCTCCACCCCCAAGGGAAGCCCCGAAACGACCGGCACAACGCCGGCGCTGCTGGCGATCTCGACCACGACGCGAGCAATCCCGGCACGGTTCGGCCTGGTCGCGATGTACCACGCGGTACCCCGACCGTGCGCGTGGCTCGTGATTGCGGGCATACCGTCGAGATCCGTTCCAGAGAATCGAGCGTGAACGTTCGCCCCGCGGAGGCGAAGGTATTCGCTCCATTCCGAACACTCGAGGATTCCCCACCGCTCACTCGTTACGGCAATGCTCGATCGTGTTCCCGTAGCCGCGAGCGCTGAGAAGTCGTCGATCGACAGACCGAGCACATCTTGCAGTGTCCCGAGGTAGCCATCCAGCCTGGCCTGATCGTTCCCGTCGACATGGCCGGTGAAGTACGTCGCGAGCAACGTGCCGCCGGCCTTGACGTAGGCGCCAAGGAGTGCGGCGGTCGCGTCGGTGTAAAGGTACAGGTGCGCGGCCACAACGAGCTTGTAACCCGAGAGATCCGCACCGGGTGACACGAAGTCCACCGCGATGTTGGCTTCGTAGAAGGGCCGGTACCACTCCAGCAGATTGTCGTGGAAATTCAGCTGAATTTGGTGACCGTCGCCCTCGGATGCCCACCAGCTCTCCCAGTCGAGTACGAAAGCGACCTCCGCGTTCACGCTCCAACCTTCGAGAAGGTCGAGCTTTGTCAGGTCGGCCCCCAACTGCACGACGTTCTGCCAAATCCGGCTGCGGGTGCCGGAGTGGGGGATCATCCCAGAGTGGAACTTCTCGGCCCCACCGCGCGACTGGCGCCACTGGAAGAAGTTGATGCCGTCGGCGCCGCGGGCGACCGCTTGCATCGACAACGCCTGCATCATGGTTCCCGGCTTGGTGCCGTTCACGTGCCGCCAGTTCACGTAGCCGGTCGCCTGTTCCATCAGCAGCCAGGGCTTGCCCCCACCAAGCGACCGCATGAGATCCCTCGACATCGCGGCGCCCATGGCCGCGTCGGGATCCAGCGGGTCGGGGTATGAGTCGTCCGAGATGACGTCGAGCTCCGATACCCACTTCCAGTAGTCAACGTGACGAAACACCCCGATGAAATTTGTAGTGACGGGAAGGTCTTCGCTGAATCTTCTGACCGCGACTTTCTCCGCCATAAAGCACGCGAATAGTTCGGCCGACGAGAACCTCTTGAAGTCGAGCCGTTGAGACGGGTTTTCGAACACTGGAGTTACTCGGGGAGGCAGTATCTGTTCGAAGGAGGTGTAGCGCTGGCTCCAGAAATTGGTGGTCCACGCATCATTGACAGCGTCGATGCTCCCGTACTTCTCCCTGAGCCACGTGCGGAAAGCCACCGCGGACTCGTCGCAGAAACACTCGTGGACGTGACAGCCGTATTCGTTGTTGATGTGCCACATAATGACTGCCGGATGGTTTGCGTAGCGCTCTGCAACTTTCCCGGCCAAAATCGAGGCACGCTCCCGGTAGATGGGCGAGCTCGGGCAGTAGTGCTGGCGCGCGCCTGGCCAAAGGGTGGTCCCGGCTCGGTCCATTGGCAGGATCTCGGGATAGTTCGAGCTCAGCCATGGCGGGGGCGACGCGGTGCCGGTGCCAAGGTCGACCGATATCCCGTTTTCGTGTAGAAGGTCGAGTGCGCGATCGAGCCAGCCGAACTCGAACTGTCCCTCTGATGGCTCGAGCAGTGCCCAGGAAAATACGCCAACGGTGACGAAGTTGACCCCGGCCTCGTGCATGAGTCGCACGTCTTCGACCCAGACCTCCTCCGGCCATTGCTCAGGGTTGTAATCGCCGCCGTATTTCAGGGACACGCTTCGTTCTCCTTTGGTGCAGTCGTGGGGTCGGGATGGCGGATATCGGTTGGCGACCGATGTCGATGCTCGTCAGGTCTCGTTGCTCATCAACCCTTGACGCCGCCGGTCGCCAGTCCCGACTGCCAGTAGCGCTGTAGGAAGAGGAACACGACGATCAGAGGTATAACCGAAACGAGTGCACCCGTGATGATCGGAGTGAAATCGGCCTGTGCGCCGCCACCGCCAGCGGATGCGGCGCTCTGCCACTGGCTCAGGCCAACCGTCAGTGGGAACAGGTCAGGATTGTTGAGCATGATCAGCGGCAAGAAGTAGTTGTTCCACGTGGCGACGAGCGAGAACAACAGCACCGTGATCATCCCGGGGGTGAGGAGGCGCATGCTGACCTGCCAGAACACGCGGAATTCGCTTGCCCCGTCGATGCGCGCGGCCTCCATCAGGCTGTCGTCGACGGCACCCTCCGCGTAGACCTTCATCAGGTAAACCCCGAACGGGTTCACCATCGACGGCAGGATGACTGCCAGCGGTGTGTTGGTCAGGCCCGCCTGCGTGAAGAGCAGGAATGTGGGGATCGCCAGTGCCGTAGTCGGGATCATGATCGCGCCGAGGACGACGCTGAACAGTCCACGACCGCCCGGAAAGCGGTATTTGGCGAACGCGTATCCGGCGGCGGTCGCTAGAAGGCACGCGCCGATTCCGCTGATTCCGGCATAGACAACGGTATTGATGAGCCATCGGCCGAAGATCCCATCCTGCCGAGTGAAGACGTCAGCAAGATTCTGGAAGAGATTGAACTTGCCACCCAATGCGAACCCGAACGAGTCGAACAGCCCGCTGTTCGTTTTGGTGGATGCAAGAACAAGCCAGAGCAATGGCGCAAGAAAGTACACGAGCGCCACGATTCCGACGATGGTGAAGAAGGTGCTCGGACGCGCGTACTTCTTCGCCGAGCGCGGGGTTCGGCGCAAAGCACTGGTTGTCGTCATTTGGCGCGCTCCCTGCGTTGGGTGGAAAGTTGCACAACGTAGGAGACGATCATGATGACGATTCCCAAGATGAAGGACACCGCTGCGGCGTAGTTCACCTCATGGTCGGTGAACGCCAGCGTGTAGGCATAAAGATTGGGCGTGTACGCCCCGTCAATGACATTGGGCGCGACGCTCTGCAAGAGCTTCGGTTCATTGAACAGCTGGAAGGTTCCTATGACCGAGAAGATCGCCGTCAGGATGATCGCCGGCCGGACCGCAGGAATCTTGATGCTCCACGCGACACGGATCGCGCCCGCGCCATCCATTTCCGCCGCATCATAGAGTTCGGTGGGAATGGACCGCAGCGCGGAGTAGATGACGATCATGTTGTAGCCGACCCATCCCCAGGTGACGATGTTCATGATCGAGTACAGAGCCGTTCCGGCCCCGAGAAAGTTGGGCGCGGGAATCGTGAGGAAGTGCGCGAGCTGCGAGAAGGGCCCGAAGTCGCCGTAGAGGTATCCCCACATCAGCGCCGCGACGACGCCGGGGACCGCATACGGGATGAAGATTCCCAGCCGAATCAGGCGCGGAAACCGCAGCCGACCGCTGTCCAGGAGAAGAGCGAACAGGAGCGAAAGCGCGAGCATGATCGGTACCTGCACGACGAGAAAGAATGCCATCCGGAGCACGCCGGCCAGGAACAGGGGATCCGTGGCGGCCTGGATGAAGTTGCCCAGTCCGACGAAGGTCAAACCGCCGATGAGTTGGCTTCTAAAGAGGCTCAGGTATCCGGAATAGACGAGCGGTACGACCAGCATCAGAAGGAACAGCAGGAGGAACGGGATAACGAAGGCGTACGCGGCGATCGTCTGCTTACGTTTGGTTTCGTTCCGCCGCCGTCTCGGCGCTTTCGCGTTGCGAGCGGCGGTCGTCGCCGCGATCGTTTCGCTCATCTGAAATCGTCCCCTGACTGGTGGCTTGCGAGTAGTGAAGGCCCAAGTCCGCCCGGGCAGTTCGCCCGGACGGACTCGAGGTGGAGCGTACGACTAGTTGGTCGTCACCGTGAAGCCCTGTGCCTTCGCGTACTTCACAACCGCAGCCTGCCAGTCGGCGAGCCCGGCATCCATTCCGGTTCCGCCATTCGCCATGGCCTTTCCCAGGGTGGTATTGAACGAGTCATAGACCTGGTCCATGAATGGGAGGGATCCGAACTGTCCGGTGATTTTCGACGAGATACCCGCGAACACCTTGTTGACCTGCTGCCCTCCGTAGAAGGGGGACTTCTGGTCGGAGAACTCCGAGTTGCTCAGCGTCGCCGCAGTGGTCGGGAACAGGAACTGCTGCGTCGCGAAGTCGAGCGTTGCCTGCTTGTCGCTGTTCAGGAACTGGGTGAACACCGCCGAGGCGATCGGATGCTTGGTGGAACTCAGCACCGAGTCGGCCGAACCGCCCACGATGCCAGAGGCGTGGTCGCCTGCGGTCCACTGCGGAAGTTCGGCGGCGCGCCAGTTGCCGGATGTCTTGGCGGCAGTGCCCTGCAGGAATACCGGGCCCCATGCCGCAGCAACCCACGACGCATACTTGCCACTAGCGAGCCCCTGGTACCAACTATCCGTGAAGTCCGGGTCCGTCGAAATATCACCCTTCTGGATGAGCGTGCTCCAGTAGTCGACGACCTTCTTGCCGGTCGCGCTGTTGAGGTTGATGTTCACCGTCTTGCCGCCGGTGTACGAGAACGGGTTCGCGCCCGCCTGTTGGAACAGCCCGAGGAAGGCGCTGCCGTTGGACGACGGGATGTCAGTCAGGTACTGGCTGGGATCTGCCGCGTGCACCTTGTCGGCAGCGGTTGCGAATTCCGCCCATGTCTGTGGTGCCGCGACACCGTCGGCCTTCAGAATGTCGGTGCGGTACAGCAGGCCGAGGGGGCCCGAGTCCTGCGGAATTCCGTAGATGGCATTGCCTGAGGCGACAAGGTTCCAAGCCGATGCCGAGAACTGCGACTTCACGTCAGCCGCTCCATAGGGCGCAAGGTCCTTCAGGTTCTTGCTCAATTCGAACGACGGCAAGTGGGTGTACTCGACCTGCGCAACGTCGGGCGCCCCCGAGCCAGCCGAGATCGCGCTCTCGAGCTTGGTGTAGTAGGTGGCGCCCTGGCCGAGATTGACGACGTTGACCTTGATCTTCGGGTATTTCTTCTCGAACAGGTTCACCTCGCTCTGGATTTTCGGCACCCAGGTCCAGAAGGTGATGGTTGCCGGAGTGTTCATTGCCTTGGTAATGTCCGCCTTCGAGACGGCCGAGGTCGTGCCGCCTGCCGAGGTGCCGGAAGTCGCGCACCCGGCGAGCAGGAGTGAGGCGATCGCTACCGTGCCCAGCGTCATCGCTGCGCGTTTTGGAAACTTGCCCATCGTTTTTCCTTCGCTTTCCGCCATGCGATCATTTCACCGCACGGGCATTCCCGAAGCGCTCAGCTTCTGAGACGTTTAGATCGGGTGTGATTGCGCCTCAATCGGACGATCGAGGCGGTTGCGATCCCTCGTGCACACTCCGTCGTAGGACGCGATGTGCACAGGGGTTGCAGGGATGCTGCGCAGAAGAGAGGTGCCCAGGCTGCCCGCGACTGCGGCACACTGCCACGCCGCTTTGCTCATGAGTTGACCTCGTCGTCCGCTACTGGTGCTGGGAATTTCATTTTGTGACCGGTCACTTGTGGCCGGTCACAAAAGAGTATGGCACCACGTTCCGAATTGCAACATGGTTCGCAGGAGGGAGCTTTCTTCCGAGCCGAGTCTTTCGGCGGGAGCTACTACTCGGCGGCGCGACCCGAAGACGAACGAACAACCAGACGCACCGACACGTCCCCCTCGCCAGCGACGTCCGCCGGCGCGATTCCCTCTATCTGGGCCACAAGATCGCGTACAGCGCGATGCCCGGCTTGCGCAAAGTCCACTCGGACCGTCGTTAGCGGCGGGATCACGAAGGGCGCCTCGGGGATGTCGTCAAACCCCACAACGCTCATGTCCTCCGGGACCGCGATTCCCCGTTCGTGAAGCGCGAGTAGGGCTCCGAGCGCCATCTGATCGTTCGCAACGAGCAGCGCGGTCGGTCGAGTGTCGTGCGGGATCCGGTGAGTTGCTTCATATCCCGACGCGGCGGACCAACTTGCCCCCTCGATTATCGGAAGCACCGGCAGGTCATGGCGACGCATCGCGCGCTCGTAGGCGTGAGCGCGATTTCGGGCGGAGACCCAGTCGCGCGGACCCGCGATGTGGAGGATCCGAGCGTGTCCTAGCTCGACAAGATGATCCACCATTAGGCCAACACCCACGGCGTTGAGGGACTGCTCGCGTGGATCGTCTGCATCCTCACCCTCTGTCTCCTGGAACACCGGGATCCGGAACGTCGTCGCCGCGACGGCGTCTCTGGTCGCGTCGGTCGGAGTAAAGGCGATGATCCCCGCCAGGTCGGGCTGGTTGAGTAACGAGATCGCCGTCGCAACATCCCCGTTGGCCACCGAGCGGACGCTCACGATATCCAGCAGATAGCCGGCTTCACGCGCAGCCTCCGTGGCACCCTCGACGAACTGGCTTGGTCCGGCCTCGATGAGGTCGTAGACCATCGCGCCGAGCCGACGCGATCTCCTGGTTGCGAGAGCCTTCGCCGTGACGTTGGGTCGATAGCTCAGTGCCTCGAGGGCGGCGGTCACCCGCTCACGGTTCTTCTCCTTGACGCCCGGGTCTCCCCGGAGCACGCGTGACACCGTCTCGTGAGATACCTGCGCGTGCTTCGCAACGTCGTAGATGGTGGCGGGACGGGCATCGCCTGGCCTGCCAACCGTCATGATGCCTGTCCCGAACAACTCGCGCGCCAAATCGCGAACGGACTGCGACCAATTCGTAGCCTGCTGCACATTTTTGCACAACAGGCGACGCACCCGATCCCACCGCTGCTCAGAGCGTTCGGCCCGGTGAAAGTCCGTGCAAATAGAGGGAAGCAGCGGGCGGGACTTGACTCCCCAGATGAGCCGCCGAAATAGCGCTCCGCGACATTTCGGACTGCTCATCCGGAGGGCCCACGCCGGAGCGCGTTCGCGATCGGACCCCGCGACACCACGATTAAGTGCCTCGAGAATTATCGGGTATCTGTACGCCTTAATGCCGCGGGCTTCCGCGGATCTTCGAACAACTGGGTAGCGTCCGAAGCTGCCCGATTGAACTCAATCTGCGGGGTAAATGCAGGGCGCGTGAAGCGTGGCACACTGCCGGAGGGATTTGAAACAGGACTGACCCGCTGAAACTGGGCTTGTCAGCTATCCCATCCCCTCGTCTTGCAGGCTCCGAGAACTTCATTCGCCCCAATTATTTCGATCGTCGGATTGTGGGATCTTTGGGCTTTCACCTGAAAGGCGCACCCCAGAGCTGGGGTTTGAGCTTCCTCTAAAATGCCCCGAGCGGCCGTTCACGATGCTTAAGAGTTGATTCCTAGCCGAAATCGGCGCGAGAGTGATCAAGACGGGTGAATGCCCATTGGCAACGAGTGTTGCTGCGCTGTCGCCTTAGCACCAAGGGTTGATTGTCTCAATGCCCTCTCGGCATGGTGCGGAATTCAGCATCCGCAGCTGTGACCAATCACGAGATTGCCTCGGAGTCGCCTCCGAAGTGTGTTTGCACTTGCATCGACGACCCGATCCAGCAGGTGGCTAGCCGCAAGCCGAGCAATGAACTGGATGTCCTGTCGCATCGAGGTGAGCGGTGGGATTGTGAACGCCGCGGTCTTCGTGCCGCCCATCGACACGATGGCGATGTCTTCCGGCACTCGAAGCCCGAGTTCATAGCACGCGAAGATTGCCCCCACCGCCTGGACGTCTGACGAGACGAAGAGTGCGGATGGGCGATGACCGTGCAGGGCCCAGGGTCGACCGTGATCGCTCAGCAACAGCTGGGCAGCCGCATTGCCACCCGCCTCTGAGGGATCGGCGAATGAGACGAGTTCGTCGCCAGCCGGAGCGCCCGCTGCGATCTGCTGATTTCGCCAGCCGGCGATGTGCGCTGACTCCGTCGACAAATACGCGAGGCCACCGATGCAGCCGATCATTCGATGGCCGTGCCGTTGCAGATGTTCTACTGCTGCCGCCGCGTCATCGTGGTTCTGGGGCGCAATACTTGAGACGTTAACGCTCTCCGGCGCGTCATCGAGAACGAGCACGGGCTGTTCGCCCAGACCAAGAGCCTGCTCGTGGGCGAGCGAAACGCCGGAACTCACAATCAAGCCGTCGACCTTGCGGGCTATAAAGCTCTCGCGATACTGCTCTTCGAGTATCCGTGAGTAGTAGGTACTGCCGGTCAGAACGAGGTATCCGCGTTCCGAGAACTGTTGCTCGATTGCTTGGGCAAGCTCCGCGTAGTACGGATTTCGAGGATCCGGTAAGAGAAGACCGATCGAGCGAGTCGTACCACCTCGGAGTGCACTCGCAATCGCGTTTGGCCGATAACCGAGCTTTGCGATGGCGTCTTCGACGCGCGCCCGCGTTTCTGGAGCGACCGGCCGCGGACCGTTGTTGAGCACGTAGCTCACAAGAGCCGGTGAAACCCTGGCGGCTCTGGCAACGTCCAATCGAGTTACCGCCAACTCGCTCCCCCTTCATCATCTCGACGCCCCGGTCTGATGACCGATCCGCGGGAGTTGGCTACTAACCCAGCTGGCCGGTCAACTCCGTACCAAGGTCGGTCAACATCGGATATGAGGATTGCGCTCCCGGACTCTTGACTGCGAATGATCCCGCCAAGACACCAACTCCCACCGCGTCCTCGAGACTCGCGCCGCGCGACAGCGTCGCGGCGAGCGCACCGACGAACGCATCACCCGCCCCAGTCGTGTCCACCACGGTTTCGACAAGAGGGGCGACGGTGTGTCCGGAGGTTTGACCGTCCCCCCACATGGCTCCACGAGCGCCAATCGTGACTACGACCGACCGGGCGACGCCTTGAAGCTGTTCGACAGCACGGGCGGCCGAGTCAAGATCATGCACAGCCCACCCGACGAGCGAACTTGCCTCTGTCTCATTCACGATCAGCGGGTCGCACACTGCGAGTACATGCGGCGGCAGTGGTTGGTATGGTGCGAGGTTGAGGATGCCGCGGGCGCCCATCGCCTCCGCTGCCAGTAGAGCGGTCTCAATGATATTGCTGACCAGTTCGGCCTGTACCACGAGGATTGAATTCGCGAAGCCAGCTGCAAGGCGACGCACGACGTCATCGACCCGCTCGGCGGTCAATGAGAAGTTTGTCCCGGGCACGACGGTGATCGAGTTTTCTCCTGAGTCGTACACGGAGACGAGCGCCAGCCCCGTCCGTCCTCGGTTGATGATCTCGACGTTGCTCGTGTCGACCCCTTCCGACCGCAGTTCGCGCACCAGAGAGGTGCCATCGGCATCGTCTCCGACACAGGCCACAAAACTGACGTTCGCACGAAGCCTGGCTGCAGCGACTGCCTGGTTCGCCCCCTTTCCACCGGGCTGTTTGAGCAGGCTCTTGGCGAGAACTGTCTCGCCTGGACCGGCGGGCGTGGAAACACGCACGATGTAGTCCTGATTGGCCGATCCGACAACGATGATCGGTGAGGATGGTGGGACAGCGCTCATTTGTCTCCGCTTTCAATAGAGAGACGGCCAAAGAATCGTTGCAGGACGAGCATCGACGCGGCGGGAATCAGCGACAACATAACCGCGCCGGCGAAGTTTTCGCCGTAGCTTGCCGCGTGATCGCCAAAGGTTTGTGCGAGTGAAACCGGAGCCAGTTGCAATGCATTGTTCGAGATGAGAAGCAGGGGCCAGAGAAACGCGGTCCATTGCCCCAGGAAGATGAGCAGCGCCGAATTGGTGAGCGACGACCCGCTCATCCTCACATACAGCGAGAACAGGATCCTCGGCTCGGAAGCGCCGTCGAGCATGGCCGCCTCGCGGTAGGAGTTGGGTATGCCGAGGAAATGCTGGCGAAGGTTGAAGATCGCCAGACCGTTTCCGATCCCGGGCAGAATCAAGCCGACCAGCGTGTTGGCAAGACCCCAATTTGTGAATAGCTGCGACAGTGGAATCGCGATTGCCTCAAACGGGATCATGAAGCTGATCACGATCACGGCAAACACAACCCTGCGACCTCGGAACTGCAACACGGCAAGTGCATAGCCTGCCATTGCTGAAACGATGAGTCCAAAGACGACGGATGCCGCACAGACGATGACGGAGTTGAGAAGAGCGCCGGCGAAACCCTGGTCGACGAGAAGGCCGACGTAGTTCTGAATGGTAAGGCGCGACGGGATGACAAGGCTCCAAGACAGTGGCGTCAAGGAACTCAGAACATCCTGGTTTGGCCGAAATGAATCTATGAGGATCCAGATCGCGGGAAGAACAAAGACCATTCCGGTGACCACCGCGACGACGGTGAGAACGATCGACTTGCGCGTGCGCTCCTTGCGCGGTTTCTCTGCGCTGACGATCGGCGCGAGGCCCGGTCCGGTGGCGACGTCAAGACGGGATGTCACACTCATGATCTCTACCTCTCTTCCCGAAGCAGACGAAACTGCAAAACGACGAAGACGAGCATGACGACCGTCAGAATTACAATTTCGGCCGCACCGGCATTTGCGCTGCCAAATGTGTACGTCGTTTGGTAAGCATCGAACATGAGCAGGTTGGTGCTGCTCTCCGGGCCACCCTGGGTGAGCAACTGCACGGGGACGAAGAGCACGAAATTTGCGACCGTGTCCGCTACCAGCACGAACAGCAGCGGCCGCTTCAGAAGTGGGATGGTGATCTGGAAAAACGTCCTCAGTGCACCTGCACGGTCGAGCCTTGCCGCTTCGTAGATGTCCCCAGAGATCGACTCGAGGCCGGAGATGAGGAACAGCATCCAATATCCGATTCCAATCCATGACGCGACAATCATGATCGACGCCAATGCTTGGGTTGGCGAGGTAAAGAACGGCTGAGGGTTGCCGCCGATGGCGCTCAACAGCGCATTGATGGGTCCCTGTGGATTCAGTGCTGCCCCCCACGCGATACACGATCCGACGATCGGGATAGTGACGGGGATGAAGATGAGCGTGCGCCATACGCCGGCAAGTGCCACCCGTCGGGTCAGTAGCACGGCGATCAGCAGCGCGATCCCGATCTGCAGCGGATTGATAATCAGATTGAAGACGACCGTCCGCTCGATCGTTGACAGGAAGTTCGGGTCACCGAAGAGCTGCCCGTAGTTCGACAAGCCCGTGAACGTCGCCGGAAGAATCCCACCGGGGAAGGCCTTGTTGAGGCTTGACGACACCGCACCAACCGTGGGAACGATGCGAAGCAAACCGAGTGCAACGATCGCCGGCGCGAGGAAGACAATCGCCCAAAAGTATTCTCGACGCCGATTGCTGCGGCGCCGGCTTCGAACCGGCGCCGCATCTGATATACATCCCAGCTTTGCCGCTGGCAAATTGCGAGTACTTCTCAGGGTCGGAAGTCGAGAAGTACTGCTTCACGCCACCACCGAACCAGCCCTTATCGAAGTAGGACTTCAGGAGATTGATCGAGTTCGCAAACTCGGGCGCTGTCCAGTTGATCTTCCCCGTAAGGGCGTCGTGGACCTTGGACGGGCCCGCAACATCGTTCAAGAACGCAGATACCAGCCATTCCGATCCTGCTGGATAGTCCGAGTTCCCCGCGGCGAAGGGCGTAATACCTTTTGCTTCCATCTTTTGAGCCAGATCTTCGACCTGCTGACGGGTAGTCGGCGGCGTCCATCCATTCTTCTTAAACAGGGTCTTGTTGTAGAACAACATCAGCGTTTCATAGCTTTGGGGAAGCGCGACTACTTTGCCGCCAACCTTGGACACCTGATAGGCCCAGGGCAAGAGCGTGCTGCTCCACTTGTTCTGTGTCGCGAAGGTAGTGAGGTCCGTTAGGACTCCCGCCTTGGCGTAGGTGATCTGATTTGAGATGCCAGAGGCGGTAACAATGTCGGGGCCCTTTCCGGCAGCGAGAGCTACCTGGATCTGCGAATTAATTGTGTTGACGTTCTTCTGAACCGCCTGAAGGTTGACCTTTGGATTCTTAGCATCGAACGGTGTCACGTTGTACTTGAGGAAGTTGGCCACACCGGCCGCATCCGGGGTGGCGGGCGCGTACCAGTAGCTGATGGTTCCGGTCGGTTGACCGGTGGTATTTGCCGTCGAACCGGACGTGCTGCAGGCAGCCAGTGCTGTGACTACGGCCGCGGCGACCACACTGGCCCTGAGGCCACGCGATCGTGCAAAGCCGCCCCGAGTTCGGGCTGTGGAACGGAATGTGTGAGGCATCTTCGTCTCTTTCTCTTGTTGTCGGTTTAGTTGAGGCCGTTGATTGCGAGGAGCGCGGTCCGGTTGGCCAGATCCGAGATCACGGAGTTGTCAAAGCCGAACAGAGCGGAACGGGTCCGATTCTCAAGCGGCTTTATCAGGTGGTCGGGCAGGTTCTTCGTTTCGGACAGAATGCCGAGCACGGAGCCGACCGTTGCGCCGTTTGAGTCGGTGTCCCACCCGCTCATTACGATTCGACCCACGCCGGTAGTGAAGTCGCCGTCCGACCACAACAGGGCAACCGCGACAGCCGCGGCGTTGTTGATGGTGTGTACCCATGAGTAGCGGCCGTACGCTGCCTGAATCGCTTCGAGTGCGGTCTCCCACGAGATACCGGATTCCTTGAGCTCAAGAACATGTCGAAGCGCTTCCGCAAGCCTCGACTCCGGCGGAACGACTGCAAGGGCACTCACGAGGGCCTCCGCCGCGGATTCAGCGGTGAACGCGGAAGCAACGAGAGCCGCCGACCACATCTCCCCATAGATGCCGTTTCCGACATGAGAAAGCGACGCATCCTGGAATGAGAGCCGCGCAGCCGTCCAGGGGTCTCCCGGGTGGACGTACCCGAAAACGTCTCCACGAATCTGAGCACCGATCCACTCGCGGTAGGGGTTTCGCCGACGAGCGACCTCGGGGACCGTGTATCCGTCGACAAGGTTGATGTATGCGGCACGCTCTGCCGTGAATACCTGCTCGATCGGGAACAGTCGCGTCCACGCGGCTCCGACATCCTCGGGGGTGAGCGCTGTGCCATGGGTCTCGAGAAGGTGAAGTGCCAGGATCGGGTAGTCGATATCATCGTCACGTGCCGATCCCTTGACATTTCCGCGGGTGGTCTCGGGCCAGCTATCGGTGAGAACGAAGCCCTCGGGCATCGGGTCCAACACCGGCACGTAGTCCCGGAGCGGGTAGGCGTCAGCCAGAATCAGGTAGTCGCGGATGTGCTCGGCAGTCCAGTGAGTGCCCCACTCGACGGGCTTACCGAGGTTGCATCCCGCGATTCGGCCGAGCCACGCGGCATTAATCTTGTCGCGCAGCGCGAGCTCGGGCAGGGACTTCGCCGGCGGCTGAGCGCCGAGAGTCGCCTGGATGTCTTCGATCGCGTCGGGCTCGACGTATCGCCAGCTGTTTCCCCGTTCCGCGAAGGCCATCCGGTCAACGATGTCAAGAACAGCCGCACGGTCACTCGAGTCCGTGCGGTTGGCTTCCGCGACGAATTCGTCCACGTCGTAGCCGGTCTCGCGGCGTTGAACGACCTCGTCGTGCAAGAGGTTCTTCGGCGAGAGGGCATTAAAGAACTTGACTTGGTAGTCGGCGTTGAGTTCGACGGCGACAGGAACGTCAGTGCTGGTCACGGAGGAGCTTTCTTTCTATTGTTGGAGAGTTACGCCGAAGCGCGAACGACGAGGTGAGTTGGCAGGGCGACGTGTCCGAATGGACTGTCGGGGTGCTCTAGCCGTCGCATCAGAGCGTCGGCGCACGCGTACCCGACGAGTGTGGCCGGGTTGATGATCGTGGTGAGCCTGGGGTTGACAAGCTTCGACGTTGGTATGTCATCGAAGCCAATAACCGCAAGATCCGTGGGGACATGCAGGTCGTGATCGCGGGCGGCTTCGAGCACGCCGAGCGCGATCAGGTCGTTGGCGCACATGATTGCTTTGGGGCGGTTGGGAAGTGAGAGGAGTCGCTCGGCGGCGTCCAAACCCGCTTCGAGGGTGTAGCCAGACGCGTGCTCGACCCACTTATCGTCGAGCGCGATATCCGCCGTGGCCATCGCGGCCCGAAAGCACTCCAACCGGCCCCCACCGGGGATCGAGTCGGCCGGGCCGCTGATGAATCCAATCTCGCCGATTCCCTTGCTTTGAAGGTATGCCACCCCTTCGCCGATCCCGATCGCGTCATCGGTTCCAACCTCATCTGCGCGAAGGGTGCGGGCCCCGTGACCCGGAGATGCGATGGCCTCGCCGGTCAGCAATACGAGTGGGATGATCGGGCCGAGGACGCTCCGTATCCGCTCAGGAGAGAGGGCCATCGTGCCCATGATCACTCCGTCGACGCTGCGTGAGCGCATCTCTTGAAGCACGCGCACCTCCGCATCGGGGTCACCATCGGTGTTGCCGATGAAGGACACATACCCCTGGGCGTCGACGCGATCATGAACAGCTCTGGCGACCGCCGGGTAGTACGGGTTCGCAATGTCCGCGACAAGAAGCGCGATCGTCCTGGTCTCCTGGCGCCGGAGCCCCCGAGCGACGAGATTGGGGTGATAATTCATCGCTTCGGCGACGTCGAACACCCGCTGCCGCGTTGCTTCCGCCACGTGGCGTGCACCCGAAAGGGCATTGGATGCCGTTGCCGGGCTCACGCCTGCGCGAAGTGCAACGGCCTTCAGACCAACTTCCAACGACATGACTTCCTCGTCCGCAGGGCCTCGCGAATCGATTTATATAAAACGATTTACACGGTTGGCCGGGTAATTATGTGCGGAGTTGCTGAATGTGTCAAGCGGTCGTTCGGCTCACCGGATTCGAACCGTTCCGCCCTCGGTGCGAAGATCGCGCTGGCTTCCGTCGTTGAACGGGCTGCCTATCGCTGAAGAAGATCTGGATCAATGGCGATCAAGGTCGACCAGGGAAATGACTGATCGACGCGGTCCAGGAGGACCGAAGATCGTCTCTGCGTGCCGCCGTAGCCGGACGTTGAGATACGACCGCAACCGCAGGTCTAGGCGGACAACTGCCGACCGAGGAGTTGGGTGGCGTAAGCATTGGGGCTCGTGTGATGCTGGACGGCTTCAATAGCTAGTTTCCTATGCAATCCCTCGGAGACGCGGAGGTTCAGCCGTCCGCTGTACGTACGATCCGACAGCGGATCAGGTACTAACTCGCCACTCGTGACCATGTCATCGACGACCTGTTGCACCAAAGCCTCGAGCCCCCGGATTGCTCCGACCTGGTCAGTCTCCAGCCAAGACAATGAAGAGGACTCCGCAACGGTAGCGACGAATTCACCGTCCTCCGGAGACCACTGCACGGCATAGCGATAGTGGTCCACATGCGTTGTACGCGCTGGTGCGCTCATTGTTCCTCCTTCAATCGATCGATGGCTTTCAAGATCTGGATGACCTGATATGGCTTTGCTTTTCCGTCCTTGTTTTGCAGGTTGACACGAGGGTCGCCCGGCCAAGGCATCTTGAAGATTGCGGCGTGACTACCGGATCCCGATCCTGGTGCTCCGAAATACGATGTCGGCAACTTCACGGCGTCTGTGAACGAGAGCGAGGTCGGCGAATTACGCGCCTTACTCAGGAGTTTGTCGGCTGATGCCATCCACTCGATGGCGCCATCTATGGCACCACATCGCCACAGTCCGTGCACCTGTATCGTCCGGACTGCTGGATTGGGGCCTCACGCCAGAACGGCTTCGCGATCCGACCGCCGTACAAGCAAAATGGCCCCGCTTGCGGGACCATTTTTTTGTAGCGGGGGCGGGACTTGACTCCCCACATGAGCCGCCGAAATATCGCTCCGCGACATTTCGGACTGCGCATCCGGGGCCCCACGCCAGAACGCGTTCTCGATCCACCGCCGCTATGGAACAAAAATGGCCCCGCTTCAGCGGAGCCATTTTTCTTCCGTAGCGGGGGCGGGACTTGAACCCGCGACACCACGATTATGAGCCGTGTGCTCTAACCACCTGAGCTACCCCGCCGGGACGCCTGCCAGATTTTGTCTGGAGGCGAGAGCCCCCTGTGGGAATCGGACCCACTACCTCTTCCTTACCAAGGAAGTGCTCTACCAATGAGCTAAGGGGGCGCACAAAACAACTGCGCCCCAAAGGATGCGCCGTTTTGGCACCGTAAGAGACTAGCATCCGGCGGTGGGCCGTTACGTTCCCTCGGACGGGTGCACTACTCGATGCAGAACTCGTTGCCCTCGGGGTCCCGCATGACGAAATGGTGCTCCCGAACCGGACCCCAAGGGGCGTCGTAGTTCACGACCACGGTGGCGCCGAGCGCGACCACGCGGTCCCTCTCGGCGACGAGCTCCTCGTCCGTCGGACGACGACCCGGACTCGTACGGATGTCGATGTGCATCCGGTTCTTCGCCGTCTTGCCCTCCGGCACTCTCTGGAAGAACAACCGCGGTCCCTCGCCCGTTGGGTCCTCGACCGCGCTCTTGCTGGCGAGGTCATCTTCGGTGAGACCACCAGCCAGCAGCTCGGCCTTCAGCTCCTCCGGCCACTCCGGATGCGGATAGCCGAACACGTCCGCCCAGAAGGTCGCGAGGGCCGTCGGGTCGCCACAGTCGAACGTAATGTTGCCCAATTTCGATGCCATTCCTCCATGCAATCACCCGCCGCCGACGGCCGTCCATCCCCCTCTGATTTCCGTAAGGATTGGGTCTGCCCATAGGGTTTCTTCAGTGACAGACAACGTCAAGACTTCCGACTGGTGGCGCAGCGCGACCA
>JAUZFP010000100.1 GCA_030838475.1 Actinomycetota bacterium | reverse complement strand
GTTGTAGATCGCGACCGTGTTGCCCTCGCGACTGGCGAGGTTGCGGGCGAGGTTCGAACCCATCACCGCCAGGCCGACAACGCCGATGTTTGCTACTGCCTTGGTGTCCGGCATTCGTCTCTCCCTTAGTAACGCGTGTGAAAACCAGCCTAGCCAAGTCGCGCGAGCGCGGAAGGCGCGAGGATGAAGGCATGGAACGCGAGTGGGTAGCAGTGGATTTTGGTGGCTTGGATGTCTTCAGGGAGATCGACACGGAGGTGCCGTCGCCCGGTCCGGGCGAGGTCACGATCGAGGTGCGAGCGGCGGGCATGAACCCGGCCGACTACAAGCACGTGTCGCGCCCCGGTGATCGATCGACGCTTCCGATTCCGATCGGATATGAGGTCGCGGGCGTGCTGCGGGCGATCGGCCCGAACACCGAGATCGCCTCGGGCGGAGGAGCGGTCGGCGACAAGGTGCTGGCCTTCCGGATCAGCGGCGGGTATGCGACCGCGGTGACCGTTCCCGCCAAGGATGTCTTCGCGAAGCCCGCGAGCATCGGGTTTCCCGAGGCGGCAAACCTGCTCCTGGCGGGTACCACCGCTGCGGAGTCGCTGTCGGTCATCGGCGCCGCGGCGGGCGAGACGATCGTCGTGCACGGTGCATCCGGAGCGGTCGGCGTGAGCGTGCTGCAGCAGGCCAGAGAGCTGGGTGTTCGCGTGATCGGCACGGCGAGCGAGGTGCACTTCGACCTGGTCCGAAGCTTCGGCGGCATCCCGGTCGTCTACGGGGCTGGCCTCGAACAGAGGGTCCGGGATGCGGCTCCCGAGGGCATTGTCGCCGCGATCGACACCGTTGGCACCGCCGAGGCGGTCGAGGTCTCGCTCGCGTTGGTCGAGGATCGCCAACGCATCGTGACGATCGCGGCTGGTCCGCAAGCCGAGCAAGCGGGCATTCGTCGCATCGCCGGAGTGATGCCGGCCAGTGCGGTGTTCCGCGACAACGTCAGGGCCAGCGTCATTGCCCAGGCCGCGGCCGGAAAGCTCGTCGTCCCGATAGCGAAGACGTTCCCATTGGACGACGCGTTGGACGCGCTTAAACTGCTGAGCGGCCA
The DNA here is from genome assembly GCA_030838475.1 of Actinomycetota bacterium. GTDB lineage: Bacteria > Actinomycetota > Actinomycetes > Actinomycetales > Microbacteriaceae > Galbitalea. The sequence continues at coordinate 64,289 of JAUZFP010000100.1, read as the reverse complement.
GCACCCGGGCGGCAAACTAGGTTTGCTGCCGTAGGTACTGACCGCTCGAGCTGTCCAGCTAGTGCGCGAGCGCCGGCTCGGCCTCCGGCACGGGGATCCGACCCGTGTGGGGCGCGTTGTGCAGCGATAGCCCCTGGCCGCGACGGCGGAAGAGCAGCACGGCGAGCACGGCGCCGAATGCGAACACTCCTGCAGCGACCCAGTAGGCGACCGTGTAGCTGTGGATCGCGGCGTTCGCGCCGACCAGCGGGGTAAGCGGGGCATGCGCCGCGATGTACGCGGTGACCGCTGAGGCGGCGATCGTGTTGAGCAGCGCCGTTCCGATCGAGCCCCCGACCTGCTGGCTGGTGTTCACGAGCGCGGAGGCGACACCCGCGTACTGACGGTCGACACCGAGGGTTGCCGTCTGCATCGAGGCCGGCATGATCGTGCCCATACCGAGTCCGAACAGGATCAGCGCGGGCATGATGTTTGCGACGTAGGTGCTGTGCACGTCGAGGTTCGTGAGCAGAACCATTCCGGTGCCGGCAATCACCATGCCGATCGGCACAAGGACCTTCGGGCCCAGCCGCGGCACGAGAAGGTTCGTACCGACCTGTGCCGCGAGGATGAGGGCCCCGACGAGCGGCAGATACGAGATTCCGGTCTGGATGGGCGAGTAGTGCAGCGCCGTCTGCAGGTAGTAGGTCACGAACAGGAAGATCGTGAACATGCCTACGGCCGCCAGCATGATCGAGATGTAGGAGGCGCCACGGTTGCGGTCGAGGATGACCGACAGGTGCAGCAGCGGGTGCGCGGCACGGCGGATCCAGAGCACGAACGCGATCAGCAGGATGCCGGACGCGGTCAGCATCCCCCAGCTGTCGAATGCGCCCCAGCCATCCGTCTCGGCGTTCGAGAACCCGTAGACCAGGAAGAAGAGGGCACCGGACACGAAGATCGTTCCGATCACATCCAGCTTGGGTCGCTCGCCCTGGCGGGCGATCGAGGGGACGAAGACGGTTGCGCCGATGATGGCGACGATGGCGATGAACACGTTGATGTAGAGGTTCCAGCGCCAGTCGAGGTCCTGGGTGAGGTAACCACCGAGCAGGAGCCCGACCGCGCCGCCCGCTCCGGCGATGCCGCCGAAGACACCGAACGCGCGAGCGCGTTCCTTGGGAACGGTGAACGTTGTCGTCAGCACCGCGAGAGCGGTCGGAGCGAGCAGCGCGCCGAATGCGCCCTGGAGCGCACGAGCCGCGACAAGCAGGCCGAAGTCGGGCGCAGCGCCACCGAGGGCGGATGCGATCGCGAAGCCGATGAGGCCGATGATGAACGCGCGCTTGCGACCGATGAGGTCGGAGACGCGACCGCCCAGGAGCAGCAGGCTGCCGAACGCGAGGGAGTAGGCGGTGACGACCCACTGTCGGTCACCGTTCGAGAAGCCCAGGTCGGCCTGGGCGGAGGGGAGGGCGATGTTGACGACGGTTGTGTCGAGCACAACCATCAGCTGCGCGAGCGCAACGATCGTCAGCGTCAACCAGCGGTTGGGTGCTGCTGTGAGAGGAATCGAAGACATGTTTGGTACTATATACGGAACTGACTAGTTTCGGAACTTAAGAGTTTCTGAATTACGCGCACGGCGAACACGCACCGTCGAATCTCGCTCGGCGTACCATCGAGTCAAGAACCAACCAGAACCACGTCAACGAAAGGGTGTGAGCCGCAATGACGCAGCTCGACCTCGATGAGCGCCGCTCTACCGAGCCGCCAGCCAAACTTGGCCGCCCACTAGATGTAACACGGGACGCCGACATTTTGGATGCCGCTCTCGACGTTCTCGCCGAGGAAGGCTTCGACGGCATGACCATTGACATGGTCGCCGCGCGCGCCAAGGCGGGCAAGGCAACGCTGTACCGGCGCTGGCCATCCAAGACGGAACTCGTCATCGACGCCGTCGCATGCATGAAAAACAGCGACCTCAACTTCGAAGACCTGCCGGATACGGGAACCCTTCGCGGCGACCTGGTCGCGATGATCAAGCCGCCGACGATCCGCGATGCCGAAAAGAAGCTCCGGGTGATGGCCGGCCTCATCTCGCTGATCGCGCGCAACCCGGAGCTGGCCGAGGCCGCACGCGTCGCCGTCATTGCGCCACGCGCCGAGATTAACCGAACCTTCCTGCAGCGCGCCATCGACCGCGGCGAGATCAGCCCGGATGTCGACATCGCGATGGTCTCGAACATCAGCCCGTCGATGGTCACCTATCGCACGATGATGCTGGCCAAGCCCGTCGACCGCGAGTTCCTGATCTCCCTAATCGACAAGATCATCCTGCCGAGTGTTGGTCTCGGCGCCGCCGCTTAGAGGTACTTCTCCAGCTTGAAGGTGCGGGCCGGGATGGTGCTCACCAGGTCGGTCGCGATGATGGTGGCCTCGTCCTCGCCGAGCTGGTGGGTGGCCACGAGGTTCGCGAGGAACGCGGCATCCGTGCGCCTCGACGTGTCGTGTCTGGCCGGGATCGAACAGTACGCGCGCGTGTCGTCGATGAAGCCGCTGGTCTTCGCGAAGCCGACCGCGTCGGTGATGGCTGAGCGGTAGCGCCCGATCCCGGCGGGGCTATCGAGGAACCACCACGGCGCACCCGCGTACACGCTCGGATAGAACCCCGCGAGCGGACCGATCTCCCGGCTGAACGCGGTCTCGTCGACCGTGAACAGCACGAGGTGCAGGTTCGGATGCGTCCCGAAGTCGCGGAGCAGAGGCTGCAGCGGCAGCGTGAAGGATGCGACGTTCGGCAGGTCGTGTCCGGTGTCCGGGCCATACTTCGCGAGCGTCGGTGCGTGGTGGTTGCGGATGACGCCCGGGTGCAGCTGCATGACCAGGCCGTCCTCGGTCGACATCTCGGCGAACCGATACAACAGGTTGCGCCGGTAGGCCACCGCATCGGCCGCAGTGATTGTGCCATTGAGCCGATTGGCGTGAATCCACTCGGCGTCGACAGCATCGAGAGGCTCTGCTCCCGCGTCGGCGACTCCCGAGTCGGTTGAGGTCGCGCCACGCTTGATGAAGAACGCGCGACGCTTGCGGAGTGCTTCGAGTAGTCCGGCGTAGCTGCCACAGTCGACGTCGCTCGCCGCCGACAGTTCGTCGAGAGCGCCATTCCAGCCGAGCGTCGACAGATCCATATACCGGTCCGCGCGCAGCGTTGGGATCACTCGACCGTGGAAGGTCGGGTCCTTCTCGAGCGCCCGATGCGCCGTGAGATCGTCGGCGGGGTCATCCGTCGTCGCGAGAACGCGAATGTTGAAGGTGTCAAAGAGCGCGCGGGGGAGAAACTCCGGCGTGGCGAGCTTCTCGGCGACAGCGTCGTAGAGGCTGTTTGCTGTCTCTGCGGAAGGCGTCTCGGCGACACCGAACAGTTCGACGAGCTGGGTCTCGAGCCAGTAGCGCACGGGCGTCCCGGCGAAGAGATGCCAGTGACTGCACAGCTCCGCCCAGATCTCTCGCGACGGTGTCGGCGGGCGCAGCCGGTCGAGGCTCACGCCGTTCGCGTGCAGCAATCTCGTGACGTAATGGTCGGGCGTGACGAGAAGCGCGGCCGGGTCGGGGAAGGGCTCGTTGGCCCTGAGGATCCGGGCATCCACGTGTCCGTGCGGCGACAGGATCGGCGCGGCGGCGACACCGTCGTAAAGCCGGCGGGCGATCTCGCGGGTCGCGGGGTCGCTCGGGAAGAGCCGGTCTGGGTGCAGTGTCAGAGTGCCGGTCATGTTCGTGGTCCCGTCGAATTGCGCACGGTCAGGTGGGTCGGAAGCAGGATGCTCTCGCGCGCGCCGCCCGGTCGTGACTCGAGCGCTCCGAGCAGCAGGGTCACGGCCACGCGGCCGGCCTGCTCGATCGGGGTCGTGATGGTGGTGAGCGTTGGGGCGCAGAAGTCCGCTCCGAAGATGTCGTCGCAGCCGACGATGCTGAGCTGGCCTGGCACATCCACACCGCGTTCGGTGAGGCGCTCCAGCATCCCGATCGCGAGCAGATCGTTGAAGGCGACCGCGGCGGTGGCGCCGGAGTTGATGAGGGCATCCGCCGCGGTGGTCCCGGATTCGCGCACCGGAGGGAACGGCCCGAGCTTCCTGAGCGTGATGCCGTGTGTCTCGGCGGCGTCCGTGAGCGCACGCCAGCGTGCCGCGTTCGCCCACGAGCGTTCGGGGCCCGCGACGTACACGACGTCACGATGCCCGAGCGAGACCAGGTGTTCGAGCGCCTGGGTTGCGCCCGATCCGGTGTCCATGATCACCGTCGGCACACCGGGAATGTGGCGGTTCAGCACCACGATCGGAATCGTCTGCGCGAGTCGCACGATCGCCGCATCCGAGAGCCGGGACGCGGCGAGGATGACGCCGTCGATGCTGGGGCGCATCCTCTCGATCAGGTCGGCCTCGAGTTCGCCCGACTCCTCGGTGTCGATGAGCAACTGGGAGTAGTCGGCGGCACGGAGCTGGCGCTGAGTGCCGCGAATGACGTCGAAGTAGAAGGGGTTACCGATGTCGGCGACGAGCACGGCGATCGACCGGGTTCTGGTGCGATGGGGCGTGACATACCCGAGCTCGCGGGCGACTTCTTCCACCCGGCGGCGGGTGTCGTCGCTGACCCGGTCCGGGTTGGAAAGCGCGCGGGACACCGTGGAGGTGGCGACGCCCACCCGGGCGGCCACCATCGCAATCGTTGGTCCCGACATTTTCCCAGCAAAGCACTCGTGGCAACATCTGGCAAACAATTGCCGGATGTTGCCAACCCCCGTAGCGTGAAGAACATGACTACTGCGCGCTGGCAGCTTTCCGGATTCGGCGATGAGATCGACGCGGACCCGATCGTCCAGGTCGCCGCCCTTCAGGCCCTCGGTGCGAACCACATCGAGGTGCGCAGCGCATGGGGCACCAATGTCGTCGATCTCTCCGACGATGAGTTGGCCGAGCTGAAGATCGTTCTCGCCGATCGCTCGATGGCGGTGTCGGCAATCGCGTCTCCCATCGGAAAGGTCGAGGTGACGCTGCCGGTCGAGCACGAGGTCGAGCGCCTCGCTCGAGTGATCGCGGTGGCGCAGGCGCTGGACGCCCCATACATCCGGATCTTCTCCTTCTTCAACGCCCTCGATGCCCGCGACGCCGTGCTCGAGCGGATGCGCGCGCTCGCCGACCTCGCCGAACGCGAGAAGATGGTGCTGCTGCACGAGAACGAGAAGGACATCTACGGCGACATCCCGGAGCGGGTCCTCGACCTGATCGAGTCGGTCGGATCGGACGCGCTGAAGGTGGCGTGGGACAGCGCCAACTTCGTGCAGGTTGGGGTGCGTCCGTTCACGGATGCCTACGCGATGCTGCGTCCGTACCTCGAGTACCTGCAGGTGAAGGATGCGGTCGCGGCGACCGGCGAGGTCATGCCGACGGGCGAGGGCGACGGTGAGCTGCGCGAGACGCTCGCGGCTCTCCGGGACGACGGCTACCAGGGCTTCGCCTCCCTCGAGCCGCACCTGATCTTCTCGGGCGCGTTCGGCGGATTCTCCGGACCGGCATCCTTCGGTGTTGCCGCCCGCGCCTTCCGCGGTATGACCGACGAACTGGGAATCGAGCTCGCATGACACAGCCACTACGCGTCGCCATCGTCGGCTGCGGAATCATCGCGTTCAACCACGTCAGTGCAATATCGCGCATTCCGGATCTCGCACTGACTGCCCTCGTCGATGTAGATGCGGCTTCCGCAAACTCGCTCGCCGATTACCTCGATGGCCAGGGCGAGACCCGCCCGCAGACCTACGGCTCGCTCACCGATGCGCTCGCCGCGGGCGGCATCGGCCTGGTCGTGATCTGCACTCCGAGCGGTCTCCACGTCTCACTCGCCGAGGAGGCACTCGCGGCCGGTTGTCACGTGATCATCGAGAAGCCGCTCGACGTCGCGCTTCCGCGAGCTCGGCGCATTGCGGAGCTGGCTGCCGCGGCCGAGGAACGCGGACTCGTGGTTTCGGTGATCAGCCAGCACCGCTTCGACCCCGCGAGCGTCGTCGTGCACGATGCCGCGATCAAGGGCGAGCTCGGCCGACTCACGAGCGGGATTGCGTCGATCGCCTGGTGGCGTGGGCAGGACTACTACGACCTGGCGGACTGGCGCGGCACCTGGGAACTCGACGGCGGCGGCGCCGCGATGAACCAGGGCGTGCACACGATCGACCTGCTGCTCTGGATGTTCGGCGAACCCGTCGACGTCAGTGCACGCACCGCGACGCTCGCACACGACCGCATCGAGGTCGAGGACACCCTCGTCGCGACCATCACGTTCGCGTCGGGCGCGCTCGCGGTCATCCACGCGACGACTGCTGCCTTTCCGAATGTCGGTACGCGCTTGCAGGTGCATGGCTCGAAGGGCTCCGCCGTTATCGAGGAGGACCAGCTCCTCTTCTTCTCGAGCTCGGCCAGCGACCAGCAGGGGAACCAGGCCGCGACAGTGGTTCCCGCCGAGGAGTTGCGCGGCAATCCGCGCGCCCTCGACAGCTTCGTCGTGGGTCACGCCCGCCAGTACGAGGACGTCGTCGCGGCCATTCGGGATGCCCGCCCGCCGCTCGTCCGCGTCACCGATGCACTGCTCGCGCTCGCGGTCGTTCGCGCGCTCTACCTGTCCGCGACGCTCGGCCGCACGGTCACGATCGCGGAGGTGCTTGACGGTTCGCTTGACGACGTCGAGGTCCGCACGGGGACGAGACCGTGAGATTTTCCGTCTTCACGGCGTCCACGCCGGAGTGGACTCCGGCGGAGGCCGCACAGAACCTCGCGGCCCAGGGCTGGGACGGCGTCGAGTGGCGGGTCATCGACCAGGATGCGGTGCCCGAGCCGGGATTCTGGGCGGGCAACCGCGCGACCTGGCCGCTGACCGGGCTCGAGGAGTCGCTACCGGAGATCGCATCCATCACCCGCGACGCGGGTCTCGCCTTCTCCGGTCTCGGCGGATACGCCAGTTGCGACAACCACGTCGACGTCGAACGGATGCTTGCCGCAACCGCGACCCTGGGCGCCGAACGCGTGCGGGTCACCATGCCGCGGACGGACTCGGGGGAGTACCGGGCGCTCTTCGCGGCGTCGCGAGCCGATCTGGAGTGGGTCGCAGCCCGCGCCGAGCATCACGGCGTGAAGGCACTCGTGGAGCTCCACCACGAGACAATCACCGCCTCCGCGTCGGCCGCCTTCCGTCTCGTTGAGGGACTCGACCCCGAGCACGTCGGCGTCATCCACGACCTCGGCAACCTCGTGATCGAGGGCCAGGAGCGGGCGGCGAGCGCCTTCGAGCTGCTCGGTCCGTACCTCGCACACGTCCACATCAAGAACGTGAACTGGATCGCCGGACCGGCCGACTCGGACGGCGTCGTGTCCTGGCACCACGACTGGGCACCGCTCCGCACCGGGCAGGCGGATGTTCGCGCGTACGTCGCGGACCTGGTGGCTCACGGCTACGACGGGTGGATCACGCTCGAAGACTTCTCGACCGAGCTGCCACTCGCGGAGCGCACGGCGGACAATCTCGCCTTCGTGAAGGATGCGTACGCGAGAGCGTCGGCGTGACCCGCACCGCGCGAATCGCGCACTTAGGGCTCGGTGCCTTCGCGCGCTCGCACCAGGCCTGGTACACCCAGGCGTCGAGTGACGACTGGGGGATTGTCGCCCTGTCGGGTCGAGTGATTCCCGAGCTCGCGGCGCAAGGATTCCGGTACGGGCTGATCGTTCGTGCTCCCGACGCCGATTTTGGGAGCGTCGTCGACAGCGTGGTCGCTTCCTCGCCCGACGCAATCGCAGACCCCACCATTGCGCTGGTTACCCTGACGGTGACCGAGGCGGGGTATCTGCCCGGCGCTCGGCCGCCGATCGTTCTCGCCGAAGGACTTCGCGCGCGACGTGACGCCGGCGGCGGTCCGATCGCGATGGTCCCGTGCGACAACCTGGCCTCCAATGGCCAGGCGATCCGGGATGCGGTTCTTGCGGTCGCCGAGCCCGACCTCGCGAGTTGGGTCGCCGACAACGTTTCCTTCGTCTCGACCATGGTCGACCGCATCACGCCCGCCACGACCGAGGCAGACGTCGCGATCGCCGAGGAGCTTCTCGGCTGGCACGATGCCGTTCCCGTCGTGACGGAGCCGTTCCGGGAATGGGTGCTGCAGGGCGACTTCCCCGCCGGTCGCCCCGAGTGGGAGAAGGCCGGCGCGCAGTTCGTCGATGATGTCGAACCCTACGAGCGGCGCAAACTGTGGATGCTCAACGGCGCCCACTCGCTGCTCGCCTACCGCGGACTCGAGCTCGGACTGTCGACCGTCTTCGAGGCCTGGATCGCGCTCGCACCGGAGGTCGAGCAGTTGTGGGCCGAGGCGCGCGCGGTGCTGCCCCTGCCCGCAGATGACGTGGACCACTGGCTCACGAATCTGCGCATCCGGTGGCAGAATCCGCGCATCGAGCACCGTTTGGAGCAGATCGCGCAGGGCGGCGAGCAGAAGATCCCGGCGCGCATCCTCGTCCCAGCAACCAGGCGCAAGGAGGCCGGTCTGCCCGTCGGGGTTGCGGAGACCGAGACCGTTGCGGCATACATGAGGTACAGAGAGGCCATCCAATGAAGATCCAATCCGCCGAGGTCATCGTCACCTCGCCCGACCGAAACTTCGTCACCCTCAAGCTGACGACCGACGACGGTCTCACCGGTCTCGGCGACGCGACGCTCAACGGTCGCGAGCTCGCCGTCGTCAGCTACCTGCGCGACCATGTCGTTCCGCTGCTGATCGGGCGCGACGCCCACCAGATCGAGGACACCTGGCAGTTCCTCTATCGCAGCGCATACTGGCGTCGCGGTCCGGTGACGATGGCGGCGATTGCCGCCGTGGATGTCGCCCTCTGGGACATCAAGGCGAAGGCCGCAGGCATGCCGCTGTATCAACTTCTCGGCGGGGCATCCCGAACCGGCTTGATGGCATACGGCCACGCATCCGGTCGAGACCTGCCGGAGCTCTTCGACAACGTGCGGTCGTATCTCGACAAGGGGTACAAGGCCATCCGCATCCAGACGGCCGTTCCGGGACTGCGTGCGATTTACGGCGTCGCCGGCAACGCGACGACCGAAGGAAACAAGGGCAAGCGTTACGACTACGAGCCGGCGCAGCGCGCCGACCTTCCTGTCGAGGAGGACTGGGACACGCGCAAATACCTCACCCATCTCCCCGGCGTCTTCGAGGCCGTGCGCAACGAGTTCGGTGCAGACATCCCGCTGCTGCACGACGGACACCATCGGATGACGCCGATCCAGGCCGCGAAGCTTGGGAAATCGCTGGAGCCCTACGACCTGTTCTGGCTCGAGGACTGCACACCGGCCGAGAACCAGGCCGCGCTGCGACTCGTGCGCCAGCACACCACGACGCCGCTCGCCATCGGCGAGGTATTCAACACGGTCTGGGATTACCAGACCCTGATCACCGAGCAGCTCATCGACTACGTGCGCAGTGCGGTCACGCACACCGGCGGAATCTCCGCGCTGAAGAAGATCCTCGACTTTGCGGCGCAGTACCAGATCAAATCCGGGATGCACGGACCGACCGACATCTCCCCGGTCGGCATGGCGGCCGCGATGCACCTCGGGCTCGCGATTCACAACTTCGGGATCCAGGAGTACATGAGCCACGGCGCGCTCACCAACTCCGTGTTCCAGCAGACGTTCACCTTCACCGACGGGATGCTGCACCCCGGGGAGCAGCCCGGCCTCGGCGTCTCGCTCGACGTTGACGAGGCGGGCAAGTACCCGTACCAAACCGCGTACCTGCCCTACAACCGTCTCGCCGACGGAACCGTCCACGACTGGTAGCGCAGTCTCGACGGCGCGCGCCGCTTCGCGCCGTGCTGGCTCGACCGCTTAGAACGCGCTTCGCGCGAGGGGCGAGCCGACCCCTCGGGTCGAGTAGCCGCGCGAAGCCGGCGTTATCGAGACCGGGCCCTACTGATAAGCTCAGTCCTTGTACTTCGGCGAGGGGCGACTTCGGTCGTCCGTAATCGACGCGGTGGGAAGCTTTACGGCTGATCCTCACGCTGACATGCGTTCGAGTTGAACAACAGACACTGTGCGCTGGCACACCAATTCTGGGCCGAGAGGCTCACAAGGAGAAACAATCATGGCTGACGACAACAAGCTTGTTGCAGAGTCCCGAACCACCTTCGGCAAGGGTGCTGCGCGTCGCATCCGCGCCACCGGCAAGATCCCGGCCGTCATCTACGGTCACGGCACCGACCCGCAGCACGTCACGCTGCCCGGTCACGAGGTCTCGCTGATCCTGCGCAAGGCGAACGCGGTCTTCGACCTCGACATCAACGGCAAGAGCCAGCTGGCCCTGGTCAAGGATGTGCAGAAGGACCCGGTGAGGCAGATCATCGAGCACATCGACCTGGTCATCGTCCGTAAGGGCGAGAAGGTCACCATCGACATCCCCGTTCACCTCGAGGGCGAGGCCGAGGCTGGCACCCAGGTGCTGCAGGATGCGAACACCCTGTCCATCGAGGCGGAGGCGACGAACATCCCGGAGCGCCTCGTTGTCAGCATCGAGGGTCTTGGCGAGGGGACGCAGATTCACGCGTCCGACGTCACGCTGCCCGAGGGCTCGACCCTCATCTCCGACCCCGACACCCTCGTTGTGGGTATCACGAGCTCCGTTGCCGCAGACCTTGGCGAGGCCGCCGAGGGCGAGGCCACGGCCGAGGGCGAAGCTGCCGCAGAGGGCGAGTCCGCTGCGGAGGATGCTCCTGCCGCAGAAGAGTCCGCCGAGTAGTTGGCTCTCTTCCGGAAACTGCCAGTGGACACAAACCAGTGGCTTGTAGTCGGGCTCGGTAACCCCGGGCCCGGCTACGCCGGAAACCGACACAACGTCGGAAACATGGTGGTCAGCGAGCTGGCCACGCGTCTGTCGGCCAGCTTCAAGACCTCCCGCAGCAACGCGCTCGTTGCCGAGGGTCGTGTCGGAGACGCGCGATTCGTGCTCGCGAAACCGCTGAGCTTCATGAACCTGTCCGGTGGTCCGACGGCGTCACTGCTCAAATACTTCAAGGTGGATGCGTCGCGCCTGATCGTGGTGCACGACGAGCTCGACATCCCGTTCGACACCATCCGGCTGAAGCTCGGGGGCGGCAACGGCGGGCACAACGGCATCCGCGATATCTCGGCGGCCCTCGGAACGCCCGACTACATTCGCGTGCGGGTCGGCATCGGTCGTCCGCCCGGGCGAATGGATGCCGCGGCCTACGTCCTCCAGAACTTCAGCGGCGCCGAGCGCGAGACCCTGCCCAACCTGATCTCAGATGCGGCGGACGCGGTCGAACTCATCGCCGCCGAGGGCCTCACGGCCGCTCAGTTGAAGTTTCACACCGCGTCGTAGCTGAGTCCCTCGGGTCGAGTAGCCCCGCGCGAAGCCGACGTCATCGAGACCGGCTAACGCGCTACCACTCCGGCCGATACCCGTTGCGGGTGAGCCACGTGCGCGCACTGAACGCCATGCGCGCCGCGCCCGAGAGGTGCGCCTCGAAAACCTGGGCGACGTTGTCGCGCGGCACGATGATGCGGTCGGCGACGTTCGTGATGATGTCGCGACCGCAGCGGGCGAGCATCCGCGCAAGCTGTTCGGCGACGAGCGGGTGGTCGATCGGTGCGAGCTGCTGGGCTTCGCCGATCTTGTAGACGGAGCCGTCGGCGATGTTGAGTTCGAGGTTGCGGAACATCCACATGTCGCCATCGCTCCAGAGCGCAACCGAGCGCAGCGGGCACGGGTGGATGAAGAGTCCGTGCGCGAATTCGAGCTCGAGATTTCCGGGCAGAACCGCCGGAGCGAGCGATCCGTCGACGTCGTGAATAAGGAGGCTCAGCGTGAAATACCGCTGTCGGGTTGCCTCGTCGAGTGCGTACACAGCGCAACTGTATCGGTTCTGTGGGCCCCCGAACAGGTGACAGAGGCGTGTGACGTAATTCTTGGTAAATTGCCAGTAGACAGGCCGGTAACGTTGAACCATGAAGGTGCTTCTGGCTGGCGCGTCCGGTGCGATTGGTCGCTACCTCGTGCCCCAGCTCATCGAGGCCAAGCACGAGGTTATCGGCATCGTTCGCACGCCCGGATCGCTCGCCTCGACGGGCGCCCGCGAGGTCGTCGCGGACGTTCTCGACCGCGATGCGCTGCTCGCCGCTCTCGACGGAATCAAGGCTGATGCGGTGGTCCACCAGCTCACCTCACTGAAGAAGCCGCCGTCGACACCGCGGGCGATGCGCGCCACCAATCGTCTCCGGGCGGAGGGCACGAGCACCCTCCTCGTCGCCGCACGGAAGGTGGGGGCGAAGAAGTTTGTGGCGGCATCCTTCTTCGGCGGTTACGGGCTGTTCGATCACGGACGCGAACCTCTCACCGAGGAGGCACCGTTCGGTGAGATCGAGGGACGGGCCGACGCCGTCCAACTCGCGCTCCTGAGTCTCGAACAGCAGGTGCACGCTTTTGGCGGAGTGTCGCTTCGCTTCGGACTGTTCTATGACGGAACGACCACTTCGGTATCGCCGGTCGCGCGTTCCTGGGACGGGCTGCTCCCCATGCTCCACCTCTCGGATGCCGCCGCCGCAACCGTGCGCGCCCTCGCCAAGTACAAGCCCGGCGCCGTCTACAACATCGCGGATGATCACCCGCTGAGCTATCGGAACCGCGAGATCGCGCGTGCCTCGGCTGCCGGCATCCGCCCACCGCTCGAGCTGCCGGACGAGGTCCTCCGGGCTGTGGCGCCGTTCGGTGCGCTGCTGCTCACACGCACGAGCATCACTCTGGTTACCGATCGCGCGAGGACCGAACTCGGCTGGACGCCGCAGTACCCGTCCTTGCTCGAGGCCCTCGGGGTGGATGCGCCGGCGCGGGAGCACGTGGTCCTGCCGATCGCAGTCCGGAAGCCTGAGCCGGAACCGGAGCCGGAACCAGAACCAGAACCAGAACCAGAACCAGAACCAGAACCAGAACCAGAACCAGAACCAGAACCAGAACCGGAACCAGATCCCGCACCGGCCCCAGAGCCCGCACGGGAGCCCGAACCCAAGCCGAAGCCGGTCGCCTCAAAGAGACCGCCTCGGCCCAGATCCCCAAAACCGCCCGCCGCCCCGACCGGACCCACCGATCCATTCGGCGACATGGACGACGCCATCGCCCACATCGGCAGTTTGCCCGAGGACTAGCTGCGCTCCTGGATCGCCGCGGCGACCTGGGCCCAGTTCGTCTTCTCGAAGAGCAGGTTGATGCCGGTTATCCGTCCATCGGTACCGACCGTGATCCACTCGGCGCAGGGCACCGCGCCTGCCTCGGTGTCGGTCACGAAGTCGTAGACGACGCACGCGACCGATCCGTCGACGACGACCTGGCGCACGTCGTTTCGTTCCAATATCGGGAGCAGGCGCCGGAGGGCAGCGATCCACCCGGGCTTATCAAACGTCGCGCTGGCGGACGTCGCGACGACCGCGTCGGCGAAGAGATCCTCCAGTGGGTCAAGGTCGTGTGCTCCGACCAGTTCGATGTACCGAGTGGCGATCGCTCGAACGTCACTCATGCCGGCACCGCCCCGATCTCGTTGGGCTTACCCGCACCGGTCAGGATGAGGGCGGGCAGGCTCACGCCGGCGTAGTAGCCCCATCCCTTCGAGCAGGCGTCGAAGCATTCGCTCTCGGGCGTCAGTCCGACGTGGGTGAGCCGCACCTGGGTCGATTCGCCGTCTGGCGTGAGGTCGAAGACCACGTCGGTTCCGGTCCACTCGGCGGGATCCTCGGTGAAGTTCAGGTAGCCCTCGATGACGTGCCACACCACTCGCGCATCCGCTACGAGTTCGGTCACGCGCTGTGTGCTGCGGTGGATGTCTCCGTACACATAGGTGAACACGTCGCCGATCGCGGTGGTGTCGCCGGTGATGTCCTCGGACCACCAGCCTCGCGGATTGTTGATTGCCGCGAATGTCGCGGCGGGGGTCGCGTCGACCGTGAATTCGACGGCCAAATACTTGTCTGTCACTGTTTTCTCCATTTTCAATCTGGGATAGATTGACAGTAATAACAAACCGTCGCAAGTACAAGTGGAGATTTGTGGAAGCCGCATCGCTCGACACCGCCCTGCGCGCCTTGGCGGACGAAAATCGCCGCACCATCCTGTATCTGGTGCGCGATCATCCACTCGCCGTTGGCGACATCGCCGATCGGGTGGATGTCACGCAGCAGGCCGTTTCCCATCACCTCGGCGTGCTGAAGAAGGCGGGACTCGTGGATGAGACCCGCGACGGCACGCGGCACCTGTTCGCCGTCCGCACGGACGGGTTCGAGGCGGTCCGAAGCTATCTGGACGACTTCTGGCCGAACAGGCTCGCCGCCCTCAAGAAGGCCGTAGAGGATGCCGCCAATGGCTGAGTTCGCGACCTCCATCGACATTGCGGCGGAGCCCGACTTCGTCTTCCGGTTCCTGACAACCAACGACGGGATGACCGCCTGGATGGGGCAGTGGGCCGACCTCGACCCCGAGCCCGGCGGCGCGTTTGCCGTCGACATCTTCGGGAGTCCGGTGCGCGGCGAATTCCTGGAGGTCGATCCGCCGCACCGAGTGGTCGTGTCCTGGGGATACGCGGGCAGCGAGGACCTGCCGCCCGGCGCTTCCCGAGTCGCGTTCACACTCACGCCAATCGAGAGCGGGACCAGGGTCGACCTTCTCCACACCGATCTGCCGGAACGTCATGCTCCGGGTCACGCTCGCGGCTGGCAGTACTTCGTCGAACGCCTCGCCCTCGCCGGCGCCGGCGTCGATCCCGGCCCCGACACGTGGACGCCGACCGACACCGTCATGTGAGCATCGAATGCCCTCTAAGTGCGGGTGTGAGTATGGCCAACCCGCACTTAGAGGGCATTCGATGGGCAAGATAGTTCCATGACCGTCTGGATTTGCGCCACCTGCGGGGTCGAGCATCCCGATACCGAACATCCGCCTGCTCTCTGCCTGATCTGCTCGGACGAGAGGCAGTACGTTCCGTTGTCCGGTCAGGTGTGGACCTCTATCGAGGAACGCGCCGCTGCTGGCACCCGCGTCACGATCGAGCAAGTCGAGCCGCGGCTGTTCGGCGTACGCGCCAACCCGATCGTCGGGATCGGCCAGCGCACACACCTCATCCAGACGGAGGCGGGCAACCTGCTCTGGGATCCGATCGGTCACGTCGATGAAGCAGGAGCGGCCGCCGTGCTCGAGCTGGGCCCGGTCGCGGCGATTGTCGCGAGTCATCCGCACCACTTCGGAGCGCAGGTCGAATGGTCGCGCGCGCTGGGGGGAGTGCGGGTACTCGTCGCGGAGGCCGATCGCGAGTGGGTGCAGCGACCGGATGCCGCGATCGAGTACATCGGCCGCGACGACCTCGAGCTTCTGCCGGGTCTCACGATCAGGACGATCGGCGGACACTTCGCCGGCAGCAAGATCGCCCACTGGGCGGATGGCGCCGACGGCAAGGGCGTCGTGCTGTCCGGCGACACCCTGTTTCCTTCGCAGGATGGCAGGTGGGTCGGCTTCATGCGGAGCTACCCGAACAACATCCCGCTGTCGCCCGCGGTGGTCGAGCGCGTGGCGACGACGGCGCTCGAGAGCTCCTTCGATCGCCTGTACGGGAACTTTGGCTGGGTCATCCCGAGCGATGCGCACGGCGCGATCCGACGTTCGGCCGACCGTCACATCGCCTGGGTGCGCGGAGACTTCGACCGCCTGACCTGACCGTTGTCGATGTGATGGCCGCGAGGCGATAGGTTTGCGTGAACCGCCAATGAAGGAGCAGGCATGACCGCGATCCGAACCTGGATGGCGCGGCGATCTGGTCCCGAATTGTTTTTCATCAACGCGCTCCTGTGGGCCGCACTATTTGGTCTGCTCGAACTCGCTGCGGGTGCCCGCGTCAGCGTGATAGCGCTCGCACTCAGTGGCGCCCTGTTCGGGCTGTTCATGACCGCGATCACGCTTTCAGCGCGCAAGCGCGCGGGCGGCGCCGAAGTAATGATCGCGATGAACACGGCGATTCGAACCGGCGAGTTGCCACCGCTTTTCAATCCCACGACGTGGACCCAGAAACTCGAGTCGCGTCGCGCGGCGCTCCAGCGATCTCAGATCTCAACTCCGATCTTCTTTGGCCTCGTTACCCTTCTCTTGGTCGTCACTGCGTTCCTGTCGCTCAAGATCGACTGGGCGAATTTTGTCCTCGCCGCGCTGGTCGCCGCCATGGGGGCGGCCCTGACCGTCACCACTCGTCGCCGCATACCGAAGATCGTCGAGCTCCAACAGCAGATTTCGACGATGTATCCGCCCGCGGACTCTGTCGAACCCGACAACTAAATGGGGCGGCTCGACCTCCAGCGTCGATCGAAGGTGACCGTCGGAGCCGCCACCTAGACTGGGAGGGTGGTACTCGAACAGTTAATCGGGGGGCTTTCGCGCGCCCAAACTTTCGAGAACGCACTTTCGCACGCATCCCGGAGCGCCGATTTCTCGCTCGTCGATGGGCTTCGTGCACCACTGCTTGCCGGTCTCCTGACGCGCCGTGGGGGACCGCAGGTGCTGCTCGCGATCACCGCGACGAGCCGCGAATCCGAGGGACTGGCCGCTGCCCTCGCGAGCGTGACGGATGCCGAGATCATCGAGTTTCCGGCCTGGGAGACGCTGCCGCACGAGCGGCTGAGCCCCAGCGCGGAGACGGTCGGGAAGCGGATTGACGCGCTGCGACGGCTCAAGGCGTGGCAGGCCTCGCCCGCTGGCTCCCTCATCCTTGTCGCCTCCGTGCGCGCCGCGCTCCAGCCCCTCGCCGACAACCTCACCGATCTCGAGCCGATCAGCCTGACGGCCGGCGGCCGCGGCTACGACCTCACCGCGATCGGCCGCCAGCTCATCGACCTCGCCTACTCGCGCGTCGATATGGTCACGCGGCGCGGCGAGTTCGCAGTTCGCGGCGGCATCCTCGACGTGTTCTCGCCCATCGCGGAGCATCCGGTTCGGATCGAATTCTTCGGGGACGAGGTCGAACAGCTCCGCTACTTCTCCGTCGCCGATCAACGCAGCATCGGCGACCCGCTCAGTGCTACCGATTTCCCGGCGAGCCGGGAAATGTTGCTCAGCGAGACGGTGCGGCAGCGGGCGAAGGAGATGCAGCACGAGTTCCCGAGCATCGCCGGGATGCTCGCCAAGATCTCCGAAGGAATCCCCGTCGAGGGCATGGAGTCGCTCGCCCCCGTTCTCGTCGACAAGCTGGTACCGCTGACGGACTACCTGCCGAAGGATGCCGCGATCGCCGTCCTCTCGCCCGAGCGGGTTTCGACGCGAGCGGTCAGCCTGCTCGAGACCAACCGCGAGTTTCTCGCCGCCGCGTGGAGCGCTGCGACCGCTGGCGCCGAGGCGCCCATCGATCTGGACGCCGGCGACTTTCTTACGCTTGGCGCGCTCAGGCTGAGCGCGGGGAACCGCGCCTGGTGGACGCTGTCGACGTTCGACTCAGGTGCGAGCGAGGGTTTCGATACGCCCGGCGCTTCGCGTCGTGCTACTCAACCAACTACACAGATCGAAGACGAAGCCGTCGCGGAGGCGCTGGAGGCAATCGAGGGCGCCGGCGACTACATCCGGATCGACGCGATCCCCGTCCCGAGTTTCGCCGGGCAGCTGACCGGCGCGATCGAGCACGTCAAGGAACTGACCAGGGATGGCTGGACCGTCGCCATCGCCGCCCTCGGCATCGGCCTCGTCGAGCGGGCCGCGGATGTGCTGGGCGAGCATGAGGTCGCCGGGCGAATCGTTGAGACCCTGCCTGCCGAGCTCGAGGGTGGCGTCGCCTACCTCGTGCAGGCCGACGTCGAGGCGGGCTTCGAGGTCCCCGAGATCAAGCTCGCCGTCCTCAGCGAGTCCGAGTTCTATGGACGTACCGCCGGATACGACACCCGCCAGGTCAAGCGCCTCGCGAGTCAGCGCAAGAATGTGGTCGACCCGCTTCAGCTGAAGGCCGGCGACTTCGTCGTGCACCAGACGCACGGCATCGGAAAGTTCGTCGAGCTTACCCAGCGCGAAGTGTCGAGCGGCGGTCGCAATCCGGTGAAGTCGACTCGCGAGTTCCTGCTCATCGAGTACGCACCCAACAAGCGCGGCTACCCCGGCGACAAGCTCTACGTCCCGACGGACCAGCTCGACTTGCTCACCCGTTATGTCGGCGGCGAGGCGCCATCCCTCAGCAAGATGGGTGGAAGCGACTGGGCGGCGGCGAAGGGCAAGGCGCGTCGTGCCGTTCGCGACATCGCGGTCGAGCTCGTCAAGCTCTACTCGGCACGCATGGCATCCCGCGGTCACGCCTTCCCGCCCGACACCCCATGGCAGAAGGAGCTCGAGGAGGCGTTCCCATTCGTCGAGACCCCCGACCAGCTGACCACCATCGACGAGGTCAAGCGCGACATGGAGTCTCCCATCCCGATGGACCGGCTCCTCTCCGGCGACGTCGGCTACGGCAAGACCGAGGTCGCGGTGCGTGCCGCGTTCAAGGCGATTCAGGATGGCAAGCAGGTCGCGATGATCGTTCCCACGACGCTGCTCGTGAAGCAGCACATGGAGACATTTACCGAGCGGTTCGCCGGATTCCCCGTGCACCTGCGCCCGCTATCCCGTTTCCAGACCGACAAGGAAGCCAAGGAGGCGATCGACGGACTCGCCGACGGCAGCGTCGACATGGTCATCGGAACCCACCGCATCCTGGGCCAGACGATCGCCTTCAAGGACCTCGGCCTCGTCGTGATCGACGAGGAGCAGCGCTTCGGTGTCGAACACAAGGATGCCCTCAAGAAGCTGAAGACCAACGTCGACATCCTCGCGATGTCGGCAACCCCGATCCCGCGGACGCTCGAGATGGCGGTCACGGGCATCCGCGAGATGTCGACCCTGGCCACGCCTCCGGAGGACCGGCACCCGATCCTGACCTTCGTGGGGCCGTACTCCGACAAGCAGGTGGGCGCCGCAATCCGGCGCGAACTGCTGCGCGAGGGCCAGGTCTTCTACGTGCACAACCGGGTCTCATCCATCAACCGGATCGCGTCCGAGCTTGCCGAGATCGTGCCCGAGGCGCGCATCGCGGTCGCCCACGGCCAGCTGCCCGAGCACGTGCTCGAGCAGGTCATGGTCGACTTCTGGGAGCGCAAGTTCGACGTACTGGTGTCGACGACCATCATCGAGACCGGCCTCGACATCGCGAACGCGAATACCCTGATCATCGACCGCGCCGACAAGTACGGACTGTCGCAGCTCCACCAGCTGCGCGGACGCGTCGGTCGTGGGCGCGAGCGCGCCTACGCGTACTTCCTCTATGACGAGATGAAGCCGCTGTCCGAGACGGCGCTCGATCGGCTGTCGACCATCGCCGCCAACAATGACCTCGGGTCGGGCATCCAGATCGCGCTGAAAGACCTCGAGATCCGCGGCGCAGGCAACCTGCTCGGCGGCGAACAGTCCGGCCACATCGCCGGCGTCGGCTTCGACCTCTACCTGCGGATGATCGGCGAGGCCGTGTCCGCATTCCGTGGCGACGTCGCCGAGGGCCAGACCGAGCTGCGGCTCGAGCTGCCGGTGGATGCGCACATCCCCGAGGAGTATGTCGAGAGTGAGCGGCTTCGACTCGAGGCGTACCAGAAGCTGTCGACGGCATCGGCGCCGACCTCGACCGACACCCAGATCGACGAGGTTCGGGATGAACTTGCCGACCGCTACGGCGACCCGCCCGCCCAGGTCGTGAATCTGATCGCCGTCTCCCGTCTGCGCCGTGCGGCGGTGAAGGCCGGCCTCTCCGAGGTCGTCGCGATGGGGACGAACCTGCGCGTCGCGCCGGCGGCCCTCGCCGACTCTGTGCAGATCCGACTGCAGCGAATGTACCCGGGCGCGAAGTACTTCGCCGCGGCGAACGCCGTGAGCGTGCCGATGCCGCGAGTCAATGGCGAGTCCCTGGCCGACTCCGACCTCATCGACTGGACCGCGACCCTCCTCGCCGCCATCTTCCCCGCGCCCGTCGAGGCGGCCGTCGCCGACTAACACCGCTGCACTTAGTTGACCGCGCGGCCCCTGTAACCCGTGCGCGGTCAACAAACTGCAGCGTAGTTTCCCCAAACAGGGGCGACTCCCTCTGGGGGGCGCGCGGGTGTACCGTCCGGTCCACAGTGGACATAAGCACGCAGTCGACCGGGAAGTCGGCCTGCCATCCGATGCGTTTCACTAGGGATTCTCGCGGTCGGCATGTGCACTAGGGATGCACTCCGATGTCCGCAACAACCACACCACGCCGTCGCACGC
Source organism: Actinomycetota bacterium (assembly GCA_030838475.1). GTDB lineage: Bacteria > Actinomycetota > Actinomycetes > Actinomycetales > Microbacteriaceae > Galbitalea. Next base: position 43,915 of record JAUZFP010000100.1, on the reverse strand, counting down.
TCGCCGCCATCATCATCGGCGCCCTCGTCACGGCGCTCGCAATTGTCGCCGCGCCCGGGATTCTGTCCGCGAGCGCGGACAAGACCAGCCTGACGTTCGGCTACTCCGACTCGGTCCAGACGCTCACCGTTCCGGACGGGATCACGCAGCTCACCGTGTCGATGCTGGGCGCCCAGGGCGGTATCGGCGGTTGGGATAGCGTCGGTCCGCTCCCGGGTGGCTACCGCGGCGCGGTCACCGGAACGATTGCGGTTACCCCCGGCGAGGTCATCACAATCGGCGTTGGCCACGGCGGATTTGACGGCCAGAACACGGAACCCAACGCGGCGGGCGGCACGGGCGGCGACAACCCGATCCCCGGATACGGCGGCGGCACGGGTGGTATCGCCGGCCCAGAGGGTGACTCGGGCGGTGGCGCCGGCGGTGGCGCGGCAACCGTTCTGCGGGTGGGCGACCAGACGATCGTTGCCGGTGGTGGTGGCGGTGGTGGCGGAAGCGGCCAGTTCGAACCGACCCAGGGTCGGCCGGGCGCGGCCACTTTCACGGCCGCGGATGACCCGACCACCGGTGTTGGACAGAACGGCATCAACACGGTTTCGGTGTGCGTCGACGGAATTCGTTGTGACGGCGGTGCCTCGGGTGCCGGTGGTGGCGGCGCAATCGGTGGCGCCCCGGGTGAGGTCGCCTACGGCGCCGACTACAGCACCGAGTATTTCGGCTACGGCGGATCGCCGGGAGCCAACGACGCGACCGGTCTTACTGCGGGTTCGTCCGTCTACCAGTGGTACGACGGTAACGATGCCGACGGTTCCGTCACGATCACCTACGACACGAGCGCGCCCGGCGTGCCGACCGGAGTGTCCGGAACGGCTGCGGATGGCTCGGCCGCGGTCAGCTGGCTCGCCCCGCTCAGCACGGGTGGCTCGGCGGTCACTGACTACGCGATCCAGTACGCGGTTGCCGGCGATTCTCCCGAGTGGCAGGACTTCGCGGACACCACCTCGAGCATCACCTCGGCAATCGTGACCGGGCTGACGGACGACACCGACTACGTCTTCCGCGTTGCCGCGATCAACGCGTTCGGCACGTCGGACTGGTCGGATGCCTCGAGCATTGTCACGCCCAGCACCGCGCCGTCCGCTCCCACCCTCAGCAGCCTGACTGCGTCGGATGGCACGCTGATCGCGACTTTCAGCACCGTGACGGCGACCTCGCCGGTGACGGGTTACCAGTACCAGCTCGACGGCGGCGCCTGGGTCGCGGCCGGCATGGACTCGCCCGCGACGATCAGCGGCCTGACGAACGGCACCAGCTACTCGGTGGTCGTGCGGGCGGTCAACGCCATCGGATCCGGCGACCCATCCAACTCGCTCTCGAACACGCCGGTGGCAATTCCGGGTGCTCCCACGATCACGGGAGTGACCACCGGAATCGGAACGGCAACCGTCTCGTTCAGTGCAGGAAATGCTGGTGGCAGCCTGATTACGGGCTATGACTATCAGCTCGACGGCGGCGAGTGGATGACCGCGAGCACGCTCACGAGTCCCTTCACCATCTCGGGACTCGACAACGGCACCAGCTTCATCCTGAGCATCCGGGGGAAGTCCGCGGCGGGTGATGGGGCGGTATCGGCGCCAGCTACGTTCGCCACACCGGCGGCGCCCAGCGCGCCCACCATCGGCACCATCACGGTCGGCGACGGCACACTGAGCGTGCCGTTTACCGCCGGAAGCAACGGTGGTCTCGGCATTACCGGGTACGACTACCAGCTCACGCTCAATGGCGTCTGGACGGCCGCGACCGACACCTCGTCGCCGCTCTCGCTCACGGGTCTCACGAACGGCACCACCTACCAGGTCAGCCTTCGGGCCAGGAACGCGATCGGTGCGGGTGACGCATCCGATCCCGTCCTCGCGACTCCGGTGACGACTCCCGGCGCTCCGGCCCTGCTCGCGGGATCGGTCGCCGGCTCCAATCAGGAGCTCGACGCGAGCTTCACCGCGCCGACCTCCGACGGCGGCACGCCGATCACGGGCTACGAATACTCCACCGACGGTGGCGTCACCTGGCGCACGCGGACGACCGGCACGACCGACAGCCCGCTCGCCATCACGACGCTGTCGACCGACGGCACCACCACTCTCGTCAATGGCACGACCTACTCGGTCGAGGTTCGCGCCGTGAACGCGATCGGCTCGGGCACGTCATCCGGCGTGGCCCTCGGGATCGCCCGCACCGTTCCCGCCGCGCCGACCCTCCTCAGCGTCACGTCGCTCCCGAACGCCCTTCGCGCTCACTTTGCCTCGGCGTCCAACGGTGGGTCCCCGATCACGTCGTACCAGTACCGACTCGGGACCGGCGCATGGGTGACCACTGGCACTCTCGCCGAGACGTTCACCATTTCGGGTCTCACCAACGGAATCACCTACGGCGTTCAGGTTCGCGCCGTGAACGGTGTCGGAGTCGGTGCACCCTCGGCGGCCATCAACGGGGTGCCTGCGTCGCCGCCGAGCGCGCCGATCATCACGGGTATCACCTCGGGCGACGCGTCGCTCTCTGTCGCCGCGTTGCCGACCACGCCGGGCGGTGCGCCGATTATCGGCTGGCAGTACAGCACCGACGGCGGCCTCACCTGGGCCGCGGCCTCCGGCAGCAACCCTCCGCTCACGATCTCGCACCAGTCGGGATCACCCCTGCCGCTCGCCAATGGGGTGAGCTATTCGATCGCGCTGCGCCAGCTCAGCTCGGCAGGTGCCGGAGCGGCGTCATCGACGCAGCACGGCATCCCGATGACGACCCCGTCCGCACCGACCTTCACGGTCACGCCCCAGGACTCCGGCCTATCCGTCTCCTACGCGGCAGGCAACTCGGGCGGCTCGAGCGTCACCGGCGTCGAGTACTCGATCGGTAACGGCTGGATCCCGGTCGGCTCGCTCCAGACCACATTCTCGATCGGCTCGCTGACCAATGGCCTCTCGTATCCGGTGCAGGTGCGGCTGGTCAACGCCGTCGGGGTCGGCGCCGAGTCGGCAGTCAGTCCGGCGACTCCCCGCACCGTTCCGACCGCTCCGCTTGCCGTCACGGCGGTGCCGGATGGCGGTCAGGCGACCGTCGGATGGCTCGCGCCAGCGAGCGACGGCGGTTCCCCGGTGACCGGTTACACGGCGACCGCGTGGTCGTCGTCCTCGAACGGTTCCGCTGTCGGATCGTGCACCACGAGCGACCTGGGCTGCGTCATCACCGGTCTCACCAACGGGATCGCGTACTTCGTCTCGGTGACGGCAACGAACGCGGCGGGCGAAGGGGCGGCATCCGCGCCTCGCATAGCGGTCGTGCCGCTCGCAAAGCCGGGCGCTCCGACCGTCGACGGGATCGCCGCGTCGAACACGTATCTCACCGTGTACTTCACTCCGGGAGATCCCGGATCGACGCCGATCACGGGCTTCGAGTACAGCTTCAACGGCATCGACTGGCTGCCGACCGCATCCACCGACAGCCCGCTCATCATCTCGGGACTGAGCAACGGGACGACGTACTCGGTGCAAATGCGCGCGGACAACGCGTCGGGCGCGGGAGCGTCATCGGATCCGACGGACGGCACGCCATTTGGTATTCCGGATGTCCCCGACGGGTCGAAGGTCACGGCAACCATCGTCGACGACTACCTGGCCGATGTGAGCTGGGTCGCACCCAACGACAATGGCTCGGAAATCTACCAGTACACCGTCACCGCGTGGTCGTCGGCCGTGCAGGGTTACCAGTACGACTCCTGCTCCACCGCGGGCGAGACATCCTGCGAGTTGTACCTGTGGGAGGGCACCCCGATCTACCTCACCGTCGAGGCGACCAACGCGGCCGGCACGACGACGCGTTCGACCCCTCGTCTCGAGGTGACCCCGGGCGCTCCCGGCGCGGTCAGCGACCTCACCGGCGTTCCGAGTAACCACAAGGTCGACCTGAGTTGGAGTCCGGCCGAGGGCGGATATGAGCCGGCCACGGGCTACACCGTCTGGTACGCGCCCATCGGAGGCTCCGTCTTCGCGCAGTTCGGCGATGTCTTCTCCGGCACCAACGCAATGGTCACCGGGCTGACGAACGGAACCGCCTACGTCTTCAAGGTGTACGCCGAGAACGACTGGGGATCCGGGCAGCCCACGACCTCGCTGCCGTACACGCCCATCGCGGTCGGCGAGGTGCCGACCTTCGGCACTCCTGTGCCCACCATCGACGGTTTCACGACAACGATCCTGCGTTACGACCCCTCCACGCTGTACACGGTGTCGTCTGACAATGGAACCGCCGCTCTGGATGGCGACACCATCACGGTGAGCGGTCTGGATGCGGGCCAGCAGGCGACCGTCACAGTCACCGCGCAGGCCGCGGAGGTTCCGGATGAGCAGGGCACCGTTACGGGATCGGCCCTTCTCGCCGGCACCGTGCCCGAGTTCGGCGATCCCGTGCGGACGCCCGACGGCTACACCGTGGAACTGACGAACCCGGTGGATGGCGTGACGTACACGCCGACCGCCACCGACGGCGAGGTCACGCTCAGCGGCACCACGCTCACCGTCGTAAACGTCGCCCCCGGTGACAGCTCGACGGTCACCCTCGTGGCCACGCAGGACGGGCACACGGATGCCCAGGCCGACGTCACCGGAACCGCGCTCGATACCGGTGTTGCCGCGCTCCTCGGAACGCCAGTCCGGACCGACGACGGCTTCTTCGTTCCGCTCCTCAACCTGCGCGACCTCCAAAGCTTCCGGTACGACGTCTCTGCTGGCGAGGGCAGCTTCTCGCTGGCCGGCTTTACCGTGACCGGGCTCGATGCCGGCCAGACCGCCACGCTGACGATCACCTCGTACACGCGGGGAGCCACCACCGTTACAAGCTCGGTCGACGGTACGGCTCTAAACGCCGGTGCCGACCTGCGCACCGGCGACATGACCCAGTTTGCGAACGGCTTTAGCGTGTCGCTTCTGAACTACGACCCCGCGTTCACCTACTTCGTCTCGAGCGATGTCGGCATCCTCAGCTTCCTGGATGGCACTGTGACCGTCGACGGCCTCGACATCGGCCAGGTCGCAACTGTCTCCATCGAGGCGGTTCAGGCCGGGCACAGCACCTCTTATCAGCAGATCGGCGGCAACCCGATGCCACTGCCCGGTACGGCTCCCGTTCTGACGACGCCAGTCTCGACCGAAACCGGCTTCACGACGACGATTTCCAACTTCTCGGAGACTGCCGACTACACGGTCACAGTGGATGCGGGCCAAGTCACCCTGGTGGGCACGCTCATTACAGTGACCGGACTGGCAGCCGGCCAGTCGGCCACCGTGGCCGTCTCGGCCGACCAGGTCGGCTACATCACGGCTTCGACCACCGCAGTTGGTTCTGCGCTTGCCGGTGTCGCACCGGTGGTCACGCCATCCGTGTCCGAAACGGTGACGGTGAGCAAGGACATCCCGTCGATCTTTGGCGGTGCCGGCACCGACTCCGGTGGGGGACCGCTCAAGGTGAGTTCGGTCGTCGCGCCTCACGCCAAGCCGACTACGACTCACGCTCAAACCGTGTGGGTTCCGTTCACGATCGGTGGTCTTGTCGTGCTCATCGCGATCGCGCTGCTGATCGGGTGGCTGCGTCGCCGTGGTGGACGGATCACCTTCGACGGTTCCGATCGTCCCTAGCCGACGGACACTCCGCCATTGCTGGCGGTGACTGCCTGGCACGACAGCTCTTTCGCGACCTTGACCCGCGAGTCTGCGGCGGGCGCTCCGGTGACGACGGTTACGGGAGCACCGGCGGACGCCTTGCTGCCGTCGGTGTTGAGGTTGAGCGGCGTCTTGGTGACGGTGTAGGTGCCGCCGCTGAGGGTGGCCTGGAACTGCACGAGGTAGCCGAGGGAGCATCCGACGCCGGAGCCAACTCCGGCGAAGTCGTTGAAGTCGAGTGGATACGGGGTTCCCGAGAAGGTCTTGGTCTCGACCCACTTGCAGTTGCCGAAGAAGTGCGCGTACGCGGCGCGGCCGTCATCCACGAGGCTGACGATTCGGTGATCGTTGAGCTGGGCGATGAACCCTTCACGCGGTGTGGGCGCCGCCGAGGACAGCGGGTAGGAGAAGGTTGCGCCGGATGCCGTGGTGACTCCGAACAGCAGGGTCGGGGAGTTGGAGATCCACTCGGTGTCGGCGACTCCGTCCGCGTCGACATCGATGGTCTGGTGGTGCACGGCGCCGGCCGGCATGGTGGCCGAGTTGGGCGAGCATCCTGCCGCCGTGGGAACACCGGTCGGTGTCGGGATCGGGTCTTCCGTCGCGGTCGGCGAGGCGGATGGTGTGCTCGACTCTGTCGAGGTCGGCGGCGCGCCGGTCACCGTCGGCGACGGCGTGGGGGAGGGGATGAGGAAGCACCCGCTCAGGAGGAGGGCGGTGCTACTGGCGATGACAGCAAACAGGGCAAGCGGGACGAGTCGCTGAGACATGCCCCAAAGTTAGACCCTGCCGCCCTATTCGGCGCGGGTATGCCGTGCTCAATCTTTAGAGGCTCGGCATCTTCCACTCGTCGAAGAACTCGTCGGCGGTCATCCTGTGGAGGTCGCTCTGGACGGTCTTGAGCATGGCCTCGGGCGATCCCAGGTCGGCGGGCGTGCGCACGATTACTTTGCCGTCGGTCTTGCGGCGGATGATGAGGTCTTTCACGACCGGCTTGTCCGGTCGCAGCTCGTCGTCGGCCGTGGGGACGATTTTGACGCGACGGGAGCGACCTTTTGGGCGCTCAACGATCGCAGCTTCGTAGACGGTGGATGCGGGTTCCATCAATTCAGTGTGAGGGGAAACTCTGGACACTTCCTGAGTACGAGCTATGTCGTTGTTGTTGGTTGAGTAGCACGACGCTCGTAGGGCGCCGCGCGTATCGAAACCCCCCTACTCCGGAACTTCCCCGACCCTCTCCAACAGCTCCCGCAGCACCTTGAGCTCATCGCGGCTGAGCTTCTCAAACGACCGCGCGCTAACTCCCTTTGTGACTTCCATCCCCGCTTCGAACACCCGCCGCCCTTCATCCGTCAACGCATGCTCCACCCGTCGCCCCCGTCCGGATGTCCGAACAATCAACCCTTGCGCCTCGAGCCGGTTGGCCAGTGTTCCAAACGATTGATCGCTCTGGAATGTCGTGATTGCCAAATCGTGCGCGGATGAGTCGGGGGATTCGGAGATCGCGCGCAGCGCATCCCATTGCACGAGTGTTGTGCCGATCGCCGCGAGTGCCCGGTCCGCGGAACGGTGGTTGCGGTACTGGGCGCGCTTGAGCAATCGTCCGGTAGCTTGCTGGTCGGTCATAGCTCGAGTGTATCAGCTTGTGTATATAAACATGTTGATATATGGTTCCAATCATGAACAACGCATCGATCATTCAGCCTGTCGAGACCGGAGCCGGCCGCCCCGTCCTCCTCCTGCACGGTGGTGGCGGACCCTTCACCACCGCCCTCCTCGCCCAACATCTCGCTGAGACCACTCACGTCATCGCTCCCACGCACCCGGGGTTCCAGGGCACGGAGCTTCCGGCCAACATCGACGGTGTCCGCGTGCTCGCCGACCTGTACGCGCAGTACCTGATCGAACAGGACCTGAAGGACGTCCTCGTTGTCGGCTCCTCAATGGGCGGATGGCTCGCTGCCGAGCTCGCCCTCGGATCCGCCGCCGACCGCATCTCCGGAATCGTTCTCATCAACGCGGCCGGCATCGAGGTCGAGGGCCACCCGATCCGAGACATCAGCGGGATGACCCCGCCGGAGCTCGCCGTCTACAGCTTCCACGACCCGTCGAACCTGAAGCTGCCCGCCCCGACCCCCGAGGGCATCGCGATCGCCCAGGGCAACGCCGCAACTCTCGCCGCCCTGGCCGGCAACCCCTATATGCACGACCCGTCGCTGCTCGGTCGCCTCAGCGGAATCCACACGCCGACTCTCGTCATTTGGGGTGCCTCCGACCGCGTCGTCGACGCCGACTACGGCCGCGCCTATGCCGCCGCCATCCCCGGTGCCACCTTCGAACTCATCCCCAACGCGGGCCACCTCCCCTACCTGGAGAACGCCCCCGCAGTCTTCGCGGTGCTCGACCCCTTCGTAGCAACCTACTGCGTCCCGTTTGGGCTGAGTGCCCCACCGTTTCTGGATGGTTCAGACACCATCTGACAGGGACGATATTTTCGAAGATTTCCCGCCGAGGCACGTCTGGGCGCAATAACCATTCAGGTCAGACTGACGGAGCCGCCTTCTCCATGAAGTTTCTCATATCAGAAAGCGCTGTAGCCCAAGGGATGCGTTCCTGTTCGAGACGCACGTTTCCGTGCTCCCGGAGGTACCCGAGGGTCCGCTGTTCATCGCTGGTGAGGTTGTCAAAGCTGCCCCGATTAGGAGTAATTTCGGTGACCCATAGATCTCGATGAGCGAAAAGAGTGGTGTCGTCCATAAGCAGCGACGTCACGTCACGGCATTCGCTTCGGATCAGATTCAGGATGGCCATTCCATTGCTGTCGAGGTCACCCCAATAGCCGACGCGACCCGTTTGAATCCAAGGGATGTCGCCGAGACGTTTTACTGCGTAACCCGAGCCATGCACTCCGATTGCGCCAAGCATGTCCGGCATCGCGGCGAGGGACTCGAGATTTTCGAAGACGAAAACCACCGCGGGGTGGAACGGGAGAGTTGCGAGTTGTTCTGCGGGTGCAGCGACTTCTTTGAGGCCTCCGGGACGCATTGCCGGATCGAGAAACTTCACTCTCACAAGCTCAGACGGCTTGGCGAGATCAAGAGTCGACTGTCCCGTCAGTGCGTTCACGAAGGTCGTAACTAATCGGCGGTGACCTTCCAACCACTTGGTGTCGAGTCCTCGGATAGGGAGCTGCCGGACATACCAGCCTGGCTCCGGATGGGCGATGAGCCAGTCCACTGCCGAGCAAAAACGTGCGAAGTCGTCGCTGTCGAGCTCAATGAGAGTTCGAGCTTCCTTTCGAATTGCCTCACTAAGAGACGGCTGGGCCGCTGTCGTCGCCTCCCATCGCGCACGAAGAACGTTGCATCGCGCAAAGAGGTGCGACCACTCAGCCGACTTACCCGCCCAGTCTGCGATGGCATCCACCCCGTGCAACCTGCACCGGCTGGGGACTTCCTGCACACCGACGTTCGCCCAGCGTCGATGCTCCCATTCGACGGAGGCACCTGATCTGGGGCTTCGCCAGGAATGGGCCCAGTCGATCGCTGCGCTCGAATCACGCAGCACGATCGATTCTGTGGGTGGGTGCAGCGACACGGCAAGTGTCGCGATTGGATCCGCGGATGCAGCCCATGTTGCGAAATCGCGTGCGTATCGTTGTGCCGCGACGGCTTTCACCGCCGAGGGCGTAGTCATCGATTTTGTAGTGTTCAAGGTCGTCGCGGTTCGGCCAGAGGAGCCAGTTCGATGGGAACCACGCTGATATGTGAGTCGTTGTGGTCCTTGCAGGTGATGAAGGAAATTCCGCCGACGTAGTCCTCGAGGGTCTGCAGGAGCTTTAGCGGTGTCGCCAAGATCATGTGGAACCCGAACTCGAGGAACACGTCCATCGCCATCCGGGTGAAATCGCTGTCGGCTTTGTCGAAAGCCTCATCAAGCACGATGGTCCCATAGTTCGGAATGTCGTCCTCGTCTTCTGCGAGTTGGTACCGCAGTGCTGCGGCTAGGCAGAAGATGACGAGTTTCTGACGCTGCCCTCCGGAAAGTCCGGCGCTGGAGTCGTGGACATTGACTTCGTGTCCGTCGCTGTCCTCTTCGATACCGAGGAAGGTGACGTGCTCACGTGTGTCCAGGCACCGATTCCGCCACTGCCGATGTTCCGCGGAGCCCAACCTGTGCATCACGTCCTGGAGAAGTGCGAAGCGATGTTCCGCGGATGCGCGGTCGTCGTCGGCCCAGGCGCCAGCGGAGATGCTTTGCAGGTCAGACATGAACTTCTTGACCTCCTCTGTGCGACGGTCCTTGACCCGAATTTGCAGGTATCGCCCCTCATCGAACGGCGAACGGCGCAACGAGACGTTGACTGGATCGATTCGGCCGCGGATTTGCGATGGTGCACCTCGAATTTCACTCAGTAGCTGACCGGTGAGTTGCTGGCTTTGTTCACGTAGCAAGTCGAAGAATCGTCCTTCATGGGCAGGCAGCCCGGTCGACACGATCCGCGTAAGCAGAGCCACGTAACCGTCGGCATCATCCATGCTGGTGCTGAGATCAGCCGCGGCGAGGGCCCACGACCGACGGAACTCACCAGCGAGGAACTCGAATCGACGAATCGCGGTCTGGGCCTGTTCGCTTCCCGCTCGCTCATCGGCACCCAATCGTGTCGCAACTTCTGCCGCGCTGTCCTCGATCCGCGCGTTGCTTCGACCAACCGACCGAAAAAGGCGATCGAGAGCGCCCACCGTTTCAGCGTCCAGGTGCCACAACGGCTCACGCGCTGCTCGGTCCGAAATCGCGTCGTCGAGTTCAACGCAGCGCGCCACCAACGCGTCAAACTGTGACCGCACCGTGCTCTGATGCTCGACGGCCTCCTCGTCGCGTGTGCGTGCCTGTTCTGCGAAGTCGCGCGCATTCTGGAGATCGACGTTCCCCTCAGTGAGCTTTTGGTAGACCGCTTCCGCGCTCTGCAACGCAGCCGATGCGGCATCCACGTTCACCTCACTCCACACCAGAGCGTCAAGGTTTTCGAGAACTAAAGTACGTCGCTGGCGAGCGGATTGAGCTCCGGTGACCTCGTCCAGCGAATGCTCTGCGGTTCGCAGTCTCAGCTCGGCGGCCGCTAGCGCGCTCATGTAGTGCTCGACCTTTCCCGCGTTGTCGGAGCCGAGAATCCAACGGGCACGGTCATTTACTGCGAAGCGGTCATCCTTTTCGAAGCTCCGCGCCGAATGCTTTACCTGCCCAGCCACAGTTACGCCGCGGTCAACAGTGCTGAGGTCATCAGTATTGTCAACGCATTCGAAATCGAAGCGCTCCGAAAGTCGACGAGCAACCCATGCACCCATCGGGCTGGCCTCAACGATCACTCGGTTCACCAGTGAACGGTTCGATCGAGTGGGAAGTGGCGACGGATTTCGGGTAGGCACGGCCTCATAGACAAGGCGCGCGCCGAGATGCAACGAGTCCACGATGCGAGTGATGATGCCAACTTGGCTCTCCGGCACGAGTAGGACTGTCGCGAGCGGGCGGAGCACTCGCTCGATCGCGCCAGTCCACGACGCGAATTTGGGGTCCACATCCATCAGTTCGCCGGCGAATGGGAGCGCGGACTCGACCATCGAGGCCGATGTGGCGATGAGTGCGCGTGCACGAAGAAGCCGCTGGTCGATGTTCGAAGGTCGAGCCCGGAGTTCGGTCAGTTCCGATTCCAGGTTGCGGACCTCGTTTTGTGCGGTAACGCGCTCGCGGTGAAGATCATTCAGTGCCTGCTTGGCAGAGGCATCCGAGCTGGCAACATTGTCGCGTTCTCGTCGGGCGGCTGATCGTAGTTCTTCGAGTTGTTCTGCTGACTCCGGCATCGCCACGCCGATTTCGTTCAGTGATATGGCGGTTCGAGTTCGGAGGCTGAAGACGCGGTGGAGTTCCTCGCGGGCGTGCTCAACTAGAAGTCGCTGTGATTCAAGCGCGTCCCCACCGACCTGCTGCATTCGAAGCTGGGCGGTGACGCGCTCATTTCGAGCAGTGCTGGCTTGTTCGCTAGCTTCTCGAACTGCCTCATCAGCTTTGGCTTGAAGTTCGCGCAGGCTCTCGCGTTCCTTGCGGTCTCGCTCCAGCGCCCGCATGTCGCGGTAGTCAAATAGCGCCGCCGAGAGTTTCTCGGCCGCGCGTTGGGCAGCGAGCCCACCGCGGTAGTCGGCGATCGGTTGCCGAAGCTGCTCTAGCAACTCCACCTGCTTGCGGGCTTCTACGACCAGGCGATGGGCTTCGGATAACTCGCCGAACTGGGTGACAGCAGTGTCGGCAAGCGCCGACGTTCGTGGCTCTTCGAGCATGAAACTGCGAAATAGTTGATCAAGACTGCCGAGGTTCTTCGCGGACTGCGTCTTGTGTAGAAGTTGTAGTGCGTTCTCGCTGGCAATGCCGAGGAGACCGCGGAACCGGGCGGAGAAGGCAGAGTGCTGGTCTGTAACAACAGCGTCATCCCATTGGGCCTTGATCTGCCGAACTTCGATGCCGTTCCTTACGAAGTCGGTGAAGTCAGTGAGATGCACGTCCCCGCGGCGAATAACGTTGAGTTCCCTCAGGTCGTCGCTGGAGTTGCTGCTTTTCCGGATATGGAACAGCCTGATGAGGTTCACGGGCTCGGCACCTTCGGCTCCCTCGTATCGGAGAAGGATGCCGCTCCAGGTGGCGCCGGGACGGAGGTATTGGCTAACGGCCTCTCCGGTTTCATCGTCGGTCTGTCTGCGCCACGCACCGCGCACGTAACTCACAAGTGAGCGGTCGTCACGAATGTTTGACGAGTCTTGGGCTGCCGCGTTGAATCGCCGCCATTTGGGTGGGGTGAGAACGGTTGCGATGGCATCCAGGAGTGAGGACTTTCCGGATCCCGAATGCCCCGTGATTAGATGACCCTGCCGAGAGATGTCGGCGCGATGGAGGCCGTCGAACGTCCCCCAGTTCACGAGCTCCACTGCGTTCAGACGCCATTGTCGCGGATGCGGATTCGCGATATTCACCGCGCCGTCGAGTCCCAGATCGAGTTCGTCAACTGTCTTCACGCGCCGATCCCGACGTCGAAGGGATCTACTTGGACTCCGTCATCGTCCGAGCCTTCATTTTCTCCGGCAGAGGCGGTGCCTCGCCCCAATGCGATCCGTCGGTATTCTTCCCGTAAGGCGTGGATTTGTTCGATCCCAAACACCAGCCGCAGGACTGGTGAGATTTCAACGCGGTCTTCGGTGGCTGCTTCCCCGATGATCCCGTACCGCTTCATGTTGGACCAAGACGCGTTCAACCGCTTCAGGAACGACGCGTCATCCGATGTCGCCGCGGTCTTGTAGACCTCAAGTTGTTCGAAGACCTCGTCGCGGCCCACGATGACGCGTTCTCGACCATCGCTATCTACTAAGAGTTGTCTTAGCAATAGCAGCATCGCGGAATCGAGGAACGTCAGCGAAACAGTCCGAACTGTTCTTGGTACATCCTGGCCGGGGGCATCGACATTGCGAACGAAGGCAATCTCACTTGTGAGGTCAACAACGAGGTCGAGAAACAGCTCACTCAATCGTGAACGCACCGCAGACTCGTTTTCGAGGAGCGCTGACCAAAGTTGCGGCTGTCTCGCGAAGGATAGGTACGGTCCTCGAACCAGCACCAGCAGGGCGCGGCGTGCAGTGTCCCCAAGTACGCCTGTGTCGCCCAACCACAGTTGATCTTCACTGAGATTGTCGCCGCCCGTCAGAGCAACCTCGTCACTCTCAGCGGAGTAGAAGTCCGCCGCCATGCTGTCGCTCATCTATACCTTCTTCGTGAACCGATGGATCTCGATGGTCGCTCTGCGGCTAATCGCATTTCCGGATTCCCAGCGAAGGGTTTCGCGGTCGGGCTCGCGGACGCCATGTTTCTCGGCGAGGACGAGGAGTCCCACGACGCTCGCGACACCTTGAGTCGCTGGGAACGCGTCCAGCACCTCCCCAATCGTCGGTGATCCCGATTCGGCGATCGCCGCGTTGATGTTGCGCGTCAGTTCAACCATGTCGATCTCAGTTGCACGTGCCAATCGCCTAAGCAACTCGAAATCCACCACCTCCTCTCCTGCAACCATGACGTCTGCGACCGTCTCCAAATCCGCGGGATTATGCAATGTCGCTCCGCCGACCGACCGCATTGGAACCGAGCTGAGCTCCAACTCGTAGCCGATCGGATCGTAGGTTCTTAGCCGATGTGCGGTGGGAACCGCTTCTGCGAGTGCCTCGCGAAGAAGTCGCTTGATCACGCGATCCTGCTGATATTCCTGACTCTGCACAAACCGTCGCAGTCCTCGTGCGAACGCGGTCATGACTTCATGCACCTCAGCGCTCTGTGTCTGAAGCGTGCGAAGCAGACGTCTCAGGAAGCGTCGCTGCGTAGGCGAAAGGGCTTGGGCGAAATCGCGCTGGAGCACCGAGTCGACGCTCTCGTCGAACAGTGCGCTGGTTTCCGCATCGAGAATAAGCGAATAAAAACCGGCGAAACTCCGCCCCGCGTCAGATTCGGACAGAAGGTCAACGCCTCGAAAAATTTCGTCCAGTACGTGGCTCTGCGCATCGTCGGTATCGAGAATGCGCTCTCGCAGCTGTCGATTGATTCGCTCGATCTCTGCCCGCACCCTGGCGAAGTCGGCGGGAAGACTCTCGGCGAGATTCAAAATGTCGCGCGCACGCTCTAGCGCCGACGCTGCATCCAGAACGGCTACTTCGCCTGACTCAACACGCGCGATTTCCAAATCGATCCTGTTTCGCTCGGACTTCAACGTGGCAAGCCGTCGAGACGCGTCCGGATCGGTCTGACTAGCCAACACTGCCAAGCGGTCAGTGATTGTCGCGAAGCGGGACTCTGTAACGGTCTGACGCGGTTCAGCCAAGTCCGAAAGAAAGCGGATCGCCGTATAGGCGTCCGGCGAGAGTTCGAAGGTTTCGGACCGGTTACCCTCCGCTGGACGCATAACCAAAATCCCTGACGACCGCCATTCGGCGCAATACGCTGCGGCAGTACGAGGTAGATCGAAGCCGTGATCTCGAAGGATCCCAAGGTCTTGATCGACCTTCTCAATCAGCTCTGCGGCTTCGATACGGCGTGACTCGCCGCCAAGATGCGCATCCAGGACGGCGACCGCGACGGAGACATTTTCTGATCTGAGTACCGTCCAGGCCGCGCTCTCACCACGCAGTCGCTGAAGAATCAGCGCAGCACTGAGCACACTCATCCGGCCGTCGCCTTTCCCACGCTCTGATGTCGTAGTTGTGTGTCTAAATACTGGGCCACCGCGCCGACATTTCCCAGACGCTCAAACAGGGGCCTCGGCACTAACGGGACGGATAGGCCCTTTCAATCGGCGCGAACGCTGTGGCCGCCTCGCTGTGCATCTTGACAGCGCGATCGAATCGAGCCGGTCTATTGTGTCCAAGCGTCAGCGACCCGGATCGCGTCAAACTGACCCTTGCGATCAAGCTCCCAAGTGCTCCCGACTCCGTGGGACGCCAGAAGCTCCACCATTTCGCCGGCGGGTCGCGTCGGTGTTAGTACGGCGAGGCTTGAGTGCGGTACATAGCGCGCATAGTCCAGTACCTGGCCAAGTGCAGTGCGAATGTGTTCGCGCGACGATGATGCCTTGGCCTCAATCAACTCGCGCGTCTCGTTTACGAATATGTCGGTGTACATAAGGTGCCCAGCGGCTGTGGGTATTGCTTGGCGCAGCGTTGTCACTTTGTATTTCGATTCGATCCACGTGACGTAACGCGAGACTAGGCCCGCCTCGGCACGCAGTGCCGTCACCGGCTCGAGCGTCTGCCGCTGCAGCACATAACTTTCGACGTTCGATTTTTCGATTGCAATCGACGACGCGAATTCGCCCTCGGGAGCGTGCGGCAGGTCGCCGCGCCAGCTCTCGCCAACAGGTCGCAAGCGGAAGACGAACACCGATCGAAGTGACTGTTTTTCGATGTCGGGGGCCTCATCGATTAGCACGTACGATTCGTTGGGAATTTCGAATTCCCCTACATAAATGACGTTGGTGCCGTCCTTCTCGAACAATCGGAGCGCTCGACCCTCATCGATATGGTCGCGAACAGCTCGGTTGCCATTGAGCATCAGCTGATCACCCAGCTGACCCTCTCCTGTGTAGTGAAAAGTGCCGTCGGAATGCCAACCGTCGAAGTTGTAGCCAAATTGAGCGCCCGCTGTTGCACTTGTGAAAAGAAGCACATTGGGCGATTTTGCGGAAGGTTCAATACCGCCGTACCTGCCGCCTCCGAAAAGGACATGAAGCTCCCGCCGAAGGAGAGTTTCGCCGACTGCGATTGACCATTCGATTGCCATTGGCAGCTCCATTCAACGGTGAGCTGCCAGGTTAGTGCGTGAGAACAGTTGGAGCGAACAGTCTCAGCTAGTTGTTCCTCCGATGTAGATGAGCGTCTCCGCAATCCCCATGATGAGACCAGCAACGCACCAGCCGAGGCCGGTCACTCGATGGCCAGACCTCCGCAGCACCTGCGCCCGCCCGATCCCGATCGCGCTAAAGATCAGAGCGAGGAAGCTCGGGACACAGAACACGTTGAAGAGGAGCGAGACGAAGCCGAGGGCGACACCGATATATCCGATGGGATTGACGTTGCGGAATTGGCCGTCGCGAGTTGTGGCTGGGGGAGTGGACGGCGGGGGAGTTCGTGCGACAGGAGCGTACGGATCGATGACGCGAGGAGCCGTGGTCGGAGTCGCGGTTGGAATCGGCGACCCGTTGCTCTCGCGGGTTTGGTCGCCCCAGGAGATACCGTTCCACCAGCGCTCTACCGAAGGGTTTGAAGGGTCGGGGTGCCAGCCGGTGGTGCGCTCCTCGTCGGCCATGGCGTCAGGATAGCGCGTGGGGTGAGGTCATCTGCGGCGACTTGAGTCATACCGTGGGGGTTTCGATACACGTCGTTTCGCGGCGCTACTCAACGAACAACAGTTCGACAAGCTCAGGGACCGGTGCGAGCTCAGGGACCGGCTAAGCCACCCCGACCCAAACGCCATCGCGGGCACGGGTCATGGCGACGTAGAGTTCGCGGCGGTCCAGCTCGCGGCGCTCGGCGGCGGCCTCGTCGGTGGATGACCACGCCGTTTCGAGCAGCTGGGCGGAGGCACGAGCGACGAGCACCTGCTTGAACTCGAGGCCCTTCGCGCGCTTGATGGTTCCGACCTTGACCTTGGAGGTCGTGCGGCCGTCGTAGTCTGTGAGGCTCATCGAGGGGATGTCGGCAATCGACAGCGCCTCGAGAACTTCCTTGGCGACGAAGTTCGTCTGCGTTAGCACGGCAATATCGCCACCGGACGTCCCGGACGAAATCAGCGACTTCACCTGTGCGATCAGCGAACGGTCGTGGCCCTTGTGTGAGTTGAAACGCGAGACGCGCGGGCGCATCCCGTGCCGCACAACAGAAGTAGCAACATCCGGCTTCGAGGTCGTGCCCTCGATGTCCATGAACTCGTCACCAAGAACCATGGACGCCGCGAAATCAGCGATCTCGACCGTGTTCCGGTAGTTGGTGGTCATCACCACACCACGGCCCTGGATCGAGACATCCGCCTCGGCGAGCGTGTAGCCGCCAGCGTAGATCGTCTGCTGGCCGTCGCCGATCAGGTTGAGGCCGTCCGCGCGGTCGCCGACGATCGCGTGCAGCATCCGGATCATCGAGCACGACAGGTCCTGCGCCTCATCGGCGATAACAGCTGAGTACCCGTCGAGCGGGTTCGCGCGAAGCGACTTCTCGGCCAGAAGAATGATGTCGGCGAAATCGTGGATGCCCGCCTCGCGCAGCCCCACGTTGTACTCGCCGTACAGCTCCCACACCGCCTTGCGGCTCTCCAGCGACAGCCCACGACGACGTCCCGCACGAGCCAGGTCCGCGTACTGCTCGAAGCGAGTGAGGCCGCGCCCCTTGATGACGCTGAGCACCTCCTCCTTCCAGTAGTGCTGGTTCGGGTCGATGTCGCCCAGAATCCCGTGCGCACCCACCTGCTCCCAGGCAGCGTCGAAGGCGTAGTCGGCCGCACGGTCGTTCAGGTGCACCGGGATGCCGCGAGCCCGAAGCAGACCATTCGCAAACGCGTGGATGCCGACGAACTCGACGCGGTCCGCAACGTCCGGAGCCATCCGCTCCATCAGAGCGGAGAGCACGACCGGCAGCGTGCGAACGAGCGTCGTGACCAGAACCTTGCCCTGCTGGTTGCGCGCCAGGTAGGCCGCGCGGTGCAGGCCGACGACCGTCTTGCCAGTACCGGCGGCACCGCGGATGCGCGACGGACCGTTGAAGGAACGGCGCGCGAGCCTCGCCTGGTCCGGGTGCAGGAACGCCATCCAGTCCTCGATCGGCAGCGCCTCGATGGATGCGAGCAGCGCCCGCTCGATCTCGTGCACCGACACGACCGGCTCGGACGCCGAGATCGGCATGATCACATCCGGTAGCAGCAGCTCGACAGTGTGAGTGGTGACCGGCGGCTGCGGGCGGAAGAGGTCCTCGACGACGCCGAGCGCCGCATCCACCTCCAGTGGACGCAGCCGCGCACCACGATTGAGGATGTAGTCGAGCGCACCATCCTCACCAATAAGGTCGACGCCGCCGGCATAGCCGTGGAGGCGGCTCTTACCCATGAAGACGGCGCCGACGCGGATTTCGCCGGGAGCCATGCCAATCTCGGCGAGCGAGATCTGGGCACGGTCGGCGAGGCCACTCAGGTTCTCAAACCGGTCCGTGACCTCGGTTTGTCCCTGGAAAACTTTGTTGTCGTGCACGTGCACGTCGCCCCACGACTTCGCGTCGAGGATGATCACGCCGGACGGACCAACGATCACGAAGTCAACATTGGCGTTGCGCGAACCCGGCCAGAGGCGGTCGGCGAGGATGTGGAAACCCTGCTCCTCGAGCGGCTCCAGCATCCGACCGAGGCGAGCCTCAGTCGCGGCGGCGGCAAGATAGCGACGATGCATCTCGTGCGCCGTGCGCGCCGCATACTCGGCCTGTTCAGCCTCAAGCTTGAAGCGGGCAGCCTGATCGGCCGCCGAATGTCCTGCTGGCATTACAAATTCCCCCGAATTTACAGCGCCCCCCGACCGAATCGCTGCGCCCCCAGTCTGTCCCCTGAGCGGCTCCGGGCGCTGTACCCCGAGGTGGGGGTGCCTGAGGTAACTCGTCCTCCCCAACCCAGGCACTCCGGATATTCCCACGATTTCCCCAGAGTGGTACCCTTGACCCATGAGTGCCGGATATTCTGCAACGGTGGGAAATAAGGGTCGCGTTGTGATTCCCGCGGCCCTTCGAGAGAGACACGGATGGGTGGATGGCACGGTGCTCGTATTCATCGAGGAACCTGATGGCGTACGAGTTATCAGTCAAGACGACCTCCTCGCCTCAATTCGCTCGCAGCTCGCCGGTACCGATCCCGTCGGTGAGCTATTGGCCGAGCGTCGTGCCGTCGCGGCGTTGGAAGATCTCGAGTGAGGGTCTTTGATGCTTCCGCGCTTCTTGCCTTTCTGCGAGGCGAGTCCGGCGGATCCGTCGTTCACGAATACCTGAGGGAAGCCGGCTGCTTCAGTGCGGCAAATTGGGCCGAAGTCGCACAGAAGCTACCTCAGCTCGGCATTTCCTGGGCTCAGGGTCGCGGCGCGCTTCTGAGCTTCGATCTGACCGTCGAACCTGTCACCATTGATGACGCGGAGGCCGCGGCCGCGCTGTGGTCGAAAGGGTCGGGGTTGTCACTCGCGGACCGTCTCTGCCTCGCGCTTGGCAACCGACTAGGTGCAGACATCATCACCTGCGACACCGCATGGGCGGGCCAGCCCGGAGTCGAACTGGTTCGGTGACGCGGTTCCGATCTAGCCGAGTGCCGCACGCTGCGACGCAACGACCGCAGCGATCGCGGGCTTCGCATCCTTGGCGTATCGGGGGAAATTCATGAACCCGTGCGGCATTGCCGCGTAGTCGATCAGCTCAACGTCGACGCCGGCCGCACGGAGCGCGTCCGCATACAGAACTCCGTCGTCGTGCAGGGGGTCGTGACCGCCCACGATGATGATCGCCGGCGGCAGCCCCGTAAGCGACTTCGCGATGATCGGCGAAACCCGCCAGTCCGTCTCATCGCCCGCATAGAGCTCGCCGAATTTCTGCATGTCCGCGAGCGTCAGGATGAACGCATCCGCGTTCGCGCGCCGGCTCTCGGTGTCGCCGGCGCCCGTCACCGGGTAGAGCAAGGCCTGGTGACGGATGACCGGACCCTTGCGGTCCAGCGACATCAGCGCGACCACGGCCGCGAGGTTGCCTCCAGCACTCTCGCCGATCACGCCGATCCTGCTCTCGTCGGCGCCGAGGGACTCGGCGTTCGCCGCCGCCCACACGAGCACGGCGTAGCAGTCATCGACTCCCGCCGGGAATGGATGCTTCGGGGCCAGCCGGTACTCGACCGACACGACGATCGCATCCAGCTCCTTCGCGACGGTGCCGCAAATCCAGTCGCCACCGCGCACGTCGCCGTAGACGAAACCGCCGCCGTGGAAGTAGAGGATGAGAGGGCGGTCGGTCGCTGGGCTAGCCGCCGGGCGGTAGATCCGCACCCGGACCCCCTCGACCGTGCGGTCCTCGCTGGTGACACCTCTCGGCTTCGCACCCTGCAGAAGCCACGCGATCGCCTCCGGCGTACGAGCCCCACTGTTCCGCTCGATTTCGGCCGGTGTTGCGCGGGACACGGAGGCGCCCGGCATGCGGCGCATGACCTTGCCGGTTCGCCGCATCCCCGGGGCGAGAGGTTCCATGACGCGACTCTAGACGCTGGGGTCGGGCGCGGGTGGATCTGTCAGCTTGTTCCAAACGTTCTGCACGACGAGCGGCAGCAGAACAAGGGAGCGGAGGTCGATAACCGCGTGGACGACGATCACGACCCAGATGGATCCGGTGAGCAGATAGAGCGCAGAGAAGGCCAGCCCGAGGACCGTCGCGCCGAGCACGCCCCAGAACTTTTGGTAGATGTGCAAGAGCCCGAAGAGTAGGGATGCGATCACAAAAGAGAGGAGGCCGTTGCCGGTGATCCCGAACAGCAGGGCGGGCATCCCGAGTCGGAACAGCAGCTCCTCGACGACACCGGCGTTGATCGACAGACCGACGCCGTATTTGAGTTCGCCGCGGGTGCGGGGGAGCAGGGCGCCCACATCGCCGATCGCCGGGAGTTCGTTTACCTGGCGACGCAGTACGAACATCGGAACCACGAGAAGCACGGCAACGATGATCGCGAGAACGATCGAGAAGCCGACACCGAATGCACCACTCAGGTTCTCGTGGAACCAATGTAGAGGCCAGGACTTAAGCGCGCTTCGGGATGCAGGCCCGATCAGATTCCAGGATGCGAGGAGCACTGCGACCGCGATGCCGCCATTAATGAGGAACGATTCGCGCAGCCATCTGCCGAACACCCGCTGCCGCTCGCGGGTCGTCTTCAGCTTCTTGAAGCGGCGGTAGTCCGTGCGCTCGCGATTTGCGGCGCGCACAACCAGCAGGATCGCGACGACGAGAAAGAGGGCGAGAAGGGCAAGCTGCACGGTGCAATTGTCGCAGCCCGTAACGCGCGCGAAACCGGGGCCACCGTTTTATGCGACATAATTTCACCAACAGTGTTTTCTGTCCCACTCCCCGATGGGTCCCCCGTGCGCCGCTCCATTCGCCCCCTTGTCATTACCCTTGTGTCGCTTGGCCTTGCCCTTGGCGCGAGCGTCGGCCTCGCCGCGCCCGCGCTCGGTGACACCGACACGGGGTTCAGTGCGCAAATCAACCCCGACGACTTGCCCCTCACGATCGACTCGGGGGTTGTCCTCCTCGAGGGCACGAAATCCTTGGGCACTGTGCTGACGTCGTTCGACACCACCGATGGCTCGGGGGTGACCGGATGCGTTGGTCTGGACGCCACCTCACAGTCCTGGTCATGCCAGTGGTATCCCGCCGAGGGCGGCTGGCAGTTCGGGAACGAAGAGATGGTCATCTCCGAGACGAATCCGAATGGCACGGTCGTGCAGAACCAACTGCCGTTCCACGTCTATGTGGACGGGGAGAACCCCTTTTACGCGACTGCACCGACCGTCTCGTACTCGTTCATTCCCGGTGGTGTGAACATCTTCGCGACGGTCACCGGGACGTTCGACAACGCGGTCGGGGTCCAGACGTTCTACCAACTCGGCGAAACCAACAACCTCGGCCAGAAGTGCCCGGGCAGCATCGATGATGATTTTCCGATCGGCACGGACGTCAACCACCAGTCTCAGGTGAGCTGTTCGCCGGCCTATCCGGATAACTCGCTCGTCACGGTGCAATCCAAGCAGGGTGACTTTGGCGATGGTGACAGTACGGAGAACGACTGGACCTACGGGTACTTCTACGTCGAGAACAACTCGATCATCAGCATCAACCCCGCCACGGTGAACGTGGCTGCCCAGACGGTCACCGTTACGGGTACCGCTTACGGTTCGTCGTTCAACAATGCCTCGGTGGTACTGCTGAACGATGCCAACGCGATCGTCTGCCCCTCGGCGACGTTCACACCGGACGACGGATTCCCGGAAGGAACCGTCGACGACTGGTCCTGCACGACAAGTGCGCTGGGCTTCGGATCTCACACGCTGTCGGCGGCCGTTCAAGATCAGGGCGCGGTCTCCATCGACGATTTCGACTTTGGGGACGCGCCGTATGGCGTCTATCTCCCGGGCGGTCTCTCGTCGGCAACAGCCATCCCCACCGTCACGTTCCCCGCGCCGACGACGCCGCATGGAACCTCGGGCGATACGACACCGGTGTGGTCGTTCTCGATCGACGGCGACCTCACCGATCTGCACCCCGGTGACACGATCACCATCACCGGATCCGGACTTCCCGCGGGAACGACTCTCGACAGCATCCTGCACTCCACACCGACCGACCTCGGAACCGTGGTCGCGGCCGCGGACGGAACCTTCACCCAGACGGTGACGATTCCGAGCGACGTCGAGCTTGGTGCCCACACCATCGAGGTAACGGCCTCCGGTCCCGGCATCGTCACGACGACCCAGCAGCAGGCGATCACCGTGACGACGAAACCGTCGGTCTCGGGCTCGGGCGGCAAGACAGACGTTGGCGGCTCGAAGCCGACCGCGACGCACGGCAACGGTGAAAACGGCGTGAACTCGGGAATTGCCCCGAACATCCTGACCCAGGCGCTGACACCGTTCGCGGATATCGCGGTGCACCCGAACAAGATTGTCTCTGCGTTCGAGATTGGTCTCGTACTCCTCCTATTGGCCGTTCTTCCCGCGCACCTCCTGAACGCGACGATCGCCGAACAGTCGGAGCGGTTTGAGCGACGTTTCGGAAAGGTCCGCGCGCCGAACTGGCTAACCCGACTGACTGCGTGGTTCAGGTCCGCCCCGGTCGTCGGCGGGGTGATCGTCACGCTGGCTACTGCCATCCTCTTCGGCTTCGCAGACCCGAACTTTGGATTCACGCTCGCATCGCTTCGCCTGATTCTGGCGTGCGGGATCGCGCTGTTCCTGGTCGGCTATGTCGCCAACGCGCTGACCGGGCTCATCGCTCGCGTGCAGTGGAACATCGTCGCCGCGGTGAGCACGCGCCCGTACGGTCTGATTCTGACCGTCGTCGGCGTCGTGATTTCTCGCGCACTGCATTTCTCGCCCGGCTTCCTGATCGGGCTCATCCTGGGCCTAACGATCCAGGGCAAGTCGGCCTCGGGCTTCGCCTGGCGCACGGTTGTGCTGCGGTCCAGCATCGTGCTCCTGATGGCGATCGCCGCCTGGATCGGGTACTCGACGCTCACCCTCGGCGGCCACGAGGGCGGCACCTTCGGTTCGGCGTTGCTAGTAGAGACACTCGTTGCAATCACCACAGAGGGTGTTGTCGCGCTCCTCGTCGAACTGCTGCCTCTTCGCTTTCTCGAAGGCGAGAGGGTCTACGCGCACTCCAGAGTGCTCTGGGGAATCTTCTACGTCCTGACGCTCGTCGTGTTTGTGCTGGCGGTGGTTCCGTGGGAAGGCAACTGGGATGCGCTCCACGGTTCGCTGTGGATCTGGATCGTCGTGCTCGCCGCGTTCGCCGCCGTGTGCGTCGGCGTCTACATCTATTTCCGTCGGTTCGCGCCGCCGCTCGACGACGAAGATGAGGGCGACGAGAGCGTGCCACTGGGCGAAACGCTGGCAGGCGATAAGAGGTAGCGCCGGCGCTGTGATGGCCCGCCGTCGTGAGTGAGCAACAAATACATAGGTGAGAAAGCCTTTTTTCGGGCCATAATCTCCTCTAACAGAGTTTGCTTCTCCTTTTAAGTCCCTTCATGCCCCCGAACGGGAATACATCGTGCGCCGCTTTCTTCGTCCCATCGTTATTGCCGTTGCCACACTCGGCCTCGCCCTCGGAGCGGGTGTCGGCCTCGCAGCGCCCGCGTTTGCGGACAATGCACTGACGGGCGGGGTCGACTACCCCGACAGCGGACTGATCGTGGCCGGTACTCCGACCACGCTCACATTCAGCGGCACAAAAGACTCGACGTCCACGGTCACACAATTCCAGATCAACAACCCGGCCACGGACACGGTTACCGCCTCATCGGGATGTGTCGTCCCGAGCGACGGACTGTCGTGGTCCTGCTCCTACGCGACAAGTGGATTTAACACGGCGAATGGAAGCACAATCGAGGTCGACTACACGAACTCCGACGGGGCGCCGAGCCAGACCCTGATTACGTTCGACGTCGTGCCCAGCGTCGACAGTTCGCCGGTACCAACCCCGTATGTCGCCCCCACCTACACGCCCGGACATGATCCAGGTACCGGCAAGGCGCAGATGACGGTCACACCGACGCCATCGTCCGACGCCGGCGCAACCCTAGGCGAAACGCAGTTCTACAAATACAGCCCCGGCGGCGCCGGATTTGAGTCTCCATCCGATGCCGGATGCCCGGGCCCGCTCGATGAGACGTTCCCTGTATCTGAGGGCGAGCCGCCAACCTGCCCCATCCTTCTCGACCCCGCGATTTGGCTCGCCGAATCGCAGCAGGCCGCACCGGGCGATGGCGGAGACTACATTCTCGGTAGCCCGGTGGAGACGGTGTTCGAAGTGCAGGCTGCACCGAGTGCCCGTGACCCAGTTTTCGTTAAGAACAGTGACCGCTCGGTCACCATCGCGGGCACGGTCCCCGGCAATCCCACAGGCAACGTGCTCGTGTTCGATCAGTCCGGCGCGAAGGTGTGCACGGTCGCCATCGTGCCAGTGGCGGGACGTACGAATGCCCCGGCTTCGTCACCGTGGAGTTGCAACCTCGGCGTCCTTTCCGTTGGATCTCACATGTACTTCGCGGCTGCTCAAGACCAGGGGTCCTTAGCCGCCCGAGACGTTGCCAACACCTTTGGCGCGTACTACCTGACGGGGGCGCTCTCCGACCTCGTCACCATGGGCACGGTCGTGGTCACGGCTCCCACCGTGCCGGGCGGCGGCAGCGGCGACACGACGCCCAACTGGTCGTTCACCATCGGCGGTGACCTGACCGACGTTCACCCCGGCGACATCCTCACCATCTCCGGTACCGGACTTCCGGCAGGCACGTCCCTTGACACCATCCTGCACTCGGTGCCGACCGATCTCGGCACCGTCGTCGCGGCGGCCGACGGAACCTTCAGCCAGACCGCGACCGTCCCGGCCGACGTCGAGCTGGGCGCACACACGATCGAGGTCACCGCATCCGGACCCGGCATCGTGACCACGACCAAGCAGCAGCCGATCACCGTGACCGCGCTGCCGGCGGCATCCTCCGGCTCGTCGGGCAAGACGAGTGTTGACACCACGAAGCCGACCGCAACGCACGGCAACGGGGAAAACGGCGGGGGATCCGGACTTGCTCCGAACATCCTGACCAAGGCGCTGACCCCGTTCGCGGATATCGCGGTGCACCCGAACAAGATCGTGTCGGCGTTCGAGATCGGACTCGTGCTCCTCCTTCTTGCGGTGCTGCCCGCGCACCTCCTGAACGCGACCATCGCCGAGCAGTCCGACCGCTTCGAGCGTCGATTCGGCAAGGCGAAGATGCCGAGCTGGCTGCGCCGCCTCGGCGCCTGGTTCAAGTCGACCCCGGTTGTCGGCGGCATCATCGTCACCGTCGCGACCGCCGTGCTGTTCGGATTCGCGGACCCCAAGTTCGGGTTCACGCTCGCCTCGCTGCGACTCATCCTCGCCTGCGGGATCGCGCTGTTCTTCGTCGGTTACGTCGCCAACGCACTCACCGGACTGATCGCGCGCGTCCAGTGGAACGTCATCGCAGCGGTGAGTACTCGTCCGTATGGACTCATCCTGACCGTCGTCGGTGTCGTGGTGTCCCGCGCACTGCACTTCTCGCCCGGCTTCCTGATCGGACTCATCCTGGGTCTCACCATTCAGGAGCGATCGGCGGCGACCTACGCCTGGCGCACGATCGTGCTGCGCACCAGCATCGTGCTGACCATGGCGATCGCCGCCTGGATCGGATACTCGACCCTCACGCTCGGCGGCAACGAAGGCGGAACCTTCGGGTTGGCGCTGCTGGTCGAGACACTCGTCGCGATCACCACCGAGGGGGTCGTCGCGCTGCTGGTCGAACTGCTTCCGCTCCGATTCCTCGAGGGTCAGCGCGTCTACGACCACTCGCGCGTGCTGTGGGGCATCTTCTACTTCCTCACCCTGGTCGTCTTCGTGCTGGCGGTGGTCCCATGGGAAGGCAACTGGGATGCGCTCCACGGCTCGCTGTGGATCTGGATCGTCGTGCTCGCCGCATTCGCTGCGGTGTGCGTCGGCGTCTACATCTACTTCCGTCGGTTCTCCCCGCCGGTCGAGTCGGATGACGAGGACGAAGAGGTCCCGCTCGGCGAGACCGTTTCGCGAGACCACAAGTAGTCGGGAATTCCTCGGCGGAGTGAGGCATTGGACCCTTCGTGACTGCCAATTTCGTGGATGTAGGTTTCCGTTCGGCCCGCGGGCCAATTCTGATCGCGCTCATGCTCTCGACGGGGCTGGTCGCGATCGACGGAACGATCATCGCGACGGCCGTCCCATCCATCGTCAAGGATGTCGGCAACCCCGAAGCGTTCCCGTGGCTGTTCTCCGTGTACCTCCTCGTGCAGGCGGTCACGGTGCCGGTGTATTCGAAGCTGGCTGACACCATCGGGCGCAAGCCGATCATCCTCATCGGGATCGGGCTGTTCCTGGTCGGATCGATCCTCTGCGGGTTCGCGTGGAGCATGCCGTCCTTGATCGCGTTCCGGGTCGTGCAGGGGTTGGGCGCCGGCGCCGTCGCCCCAATGGCGATCACCATCGCTGGCGACATCTACACCGTGCAGGAGCGCGCGAAGGCGCAGGGCTACCTGGCGAGCGTGTGGGGGATCGCGTCTGTGGTCGGGCCGACACTTGGCGGGGTGTTCTCGCAGTATGTGTCGTGGCGGTGGATCTTCTTCGTGAACGTCCCGCTGTCGATCCTCGCCGCCATCATGATCATCCGGGCGCTCCACGAAAACATCGAGAAGGTGCGCCACCGCGTCGACTACCTCGGCGCATCCCTCATCACCGTCGCGCTGAGCCTCCTGATCTTGGCCGTGCTCGAGGGCGGCGTCGCGTGGGCGTGGGATGCGCCGATCAGCATCGGCGCGTTCGTCCTGGGTGGCCTGATGCTGGTCGCGTTTGTCTTCGTCGAGAGACGCGCGGCCGAACCGGTGCTCCCGCCGTGGGTGTTCTCGCGCCGGGTGCTGCTGTCGACGGCGTTCGTCGGACTGGGTGTCGGCGGAATCGTCATCGCCCTGTCGGCGTACGTGCCGACCTACCTGCAGGGGACGCTCGGGGTTCCGCCAATCGTCGCGGGACTGACGCTGGCGGCGCTGACCGTCGGATGGCCGATCGCCGCCGCCGTCTCTGGGCGCTTCTACCTGCGGATCGGATTCCGCAACACGGTGCTCGTCGGACTCGTGTTCGCGCTCGCCGGATCGCTCACGCTCGCGCTGACTGCGGGACAGCCATCCGTCGCGGTCGTCGCCGTCGCGTGCTTCATCATCGGACTCGGGATGGGACTCATCGCGGTACCGGCGCTCGTCTCGGCGCAGTCGAGCGTCGAATGGAACCAGCGCGCGGTCGTTACAGGCGCGCAACTGTTCGCGCGGTCGATCGGTAGCGCGGTCGGCGTTGCCATCTTCGGCGCGATTGCGAACTCGATCGTTGGGACGTCGTTGCCTATCCCGGTGCACCTCGTGGTCACGTCGTCGACCGCCGTCTTCTTTGGGGTCGTGGTCGTCGTACTCGGGACCGTGGTTGCGGCGCTCAGCATGCCGAACACGCGGGTAGCGGCGGCGGTCGTCGCGGCGACGCCCGCGGAGGCGTAGCGGGACTGGTGGTTCGCGAGGTACCTCGGGTCGAGTAGCCGTCGAAGGCGGCGTCACCGGAGACCCACCTTCGTCTTCTCCCCAGCCCCCTGGTTGGGGCGTGGGATCTGTCCACAGATCTTGGTTTTCTGTTCCAACGGTCGAACATATGTTCGATAATTGATGGTATGGAAACGATCGATACCGTGGAGGCCTTCAGGGCTGCGGCGGATGCGCATGAGGGGTTTGCGGCCAGCGCGCTGGCGTGTGCTCTTGGTGCCGCGGTCGATGGGTTGCGGTCGGTGTCGACCGGTGTTTCCGATTATCGCGCACTGGATGAGACCACGTTGCTTTCTCTCAACACCCTGACCGCGGAGGCGGCCCGGTTGACGCAAACCCATGCGGCGTTGATCGCGGGGGAGATTGCCAGGCGCTCCGCCCCGGAGTTGGGGTCGCAGGGTTTGGCGCAGCGGGCCGGGCATCGCAACGCAGAGAATTTCGTGAAGGTGACGACCGGGTCCTCCGGCCGGCAGGCAACGACGGCGGTGCGTGCCGGTCTGCTGATGGCAGAGATGGCGGACGAAGGGTCCCTCGATACGGTCACGGGGGAGGTGTTCACGCCGTCGCAGCCGTGGTTGCGGGAGATCACCTCGGCTCTGACTGCTGGGGAGATTTCGGTTGAGGCTGCGGATGCGATCTCCTTCAACCTCGGGCTGCCGAACTCCGCGGTCACCGGTGAGCAGCTTGGCGCACTGGCTACGGAACTGTGTGATGCGGCCCGGGTGCGACCGGATGGGATTGCCGGCATGGATGTCGACCACCTGGTGAAGATGACGCGGATGCGTCGGGAAGAACTCGACCTCGAGGGTGTGAAGCTGCGGGAAGACGAACAGTATGAGGCCCGCGCCTACAAACTGATCGAGCTCCCCACCGGCGCCGGGCGACTGATTCTGGAACTGGACCCGGAAAGCATGGTCCTGGTCAAGCAGACCATCCACCGGGCGGTGTCGCCGAAGCTGCGCACGGTCCGGTTCTTCGATCCCACCGAGAAGGTCAAAGCCGAAACCATCCTCGCCGACACGCGCACCCCGGCCCAGCTCGGCTTCGACGCCATCATTCAGCTGTTGCTGCTTGGTGCGGCAGCGAACCCGGGCTTCCTGATGGGTTCCGGGGCACCCCAGATCCGGGTCACCACCACCCTGAAGGCACTGCAGTCGGCCGACGGCATCGTCCGGGTGGAGGGCAGCTCAGCACTGATGTCGATGCGGACCCTGAAACGACTCCAATGCAGCGGCGGCGTCACCGCCCTCATCTTCGACGAAAATCTTCTGCCCCTGGATGTCGGACGTGAACATCGGCTCTTCACCACGCAGCAGCGCACCGCACTTGCCGTCAAATGGGGTGGTTGCGCGATCGAGGGATGCGACGCCGAAGTGTCCTGGACCGAAGCCCACCACATCGACGAATGGGCCGCCGAGAACGGCAAAACCAACGTCGCCGACGGAATCCTGCTCTGCAAACCACACCACCTGCTCATCCACAACAACGGCTGGCACATCAACCGCAACGATCAAGGCGACTACTGGCTTGTCCCACCACCATCCGTCGATCCCGACCAAACCCCACGCCTCCTGCAACCCAAAACCGGAAACATGCGCGACCTCCGCAACGAGCAACAGGCGGGTCCCGAACCACCCCGAGGCGAGTAGCCGTCGAAGGCGGCGTCATCGAGACCGAGGTCGGATCTCACCTCGGGTTGAGTAGGCGCGCGAAGCCGCCGTTATCGAGACCGAGGTCGAGTATGACCTCGGGTCGAGTAGCCGTCGAAGGCGGCGTCATCGAGACCGGGGTCGGATCTCACCTCGGGTTGAGTAGGCGCGCGAAGCCGCCGTTATCGAAACCCCCACGGCATAGAGTTTTCGCGTGACCGATCTGCCGCGCCGCGCGTACCCGCTGCGCACGAACTGGCGGCAGCCGCTTCTCACCATCGTCGGCATGAGCATCGCCGTCGGCGTCGTGGCACTCGTCGATCCAAAGCCCGGGCCACTCGTACTCGCAGGCGTGTTGGCGATGACGCTGTCCCGCAACAAACTTGTCCAGACCTGGCGGGGGAGACTCGAGGCGCTCGTCCTGCTCCCCGTGGTGGCACTTTTGACGGCGGGGGTCGGATACCTCTTCGTCACGCTCCCGATACTGGGTGCGACCGCGTTCGTGGCGGCGATGTTCCTGTCGATCTACCTTCGCCGATTCGGACCCGCCTGGACCCGGGTCGGGTCACTCATCGCGTTGCCGTTCATCACGCTACTGATCGCACCCGGTGCGGGAGTGGGAACAACGCCCGCGGGAGTTGCTCTGCTCTCGGTTGTAGTCCTCGTCATCGTGGTCGCGTTGCGGGTGCTCGCCGAGGTGACACGATTCGTGCCGAGGGTGCGACGTGCGCCGACATTAGCCGCGCAGACCACATCGGATAGAGCGGACGGATCGGACACATCGTCCGCAGCGGACACATCGATCTCATCGACTGCACCCAAAGCGCCGACTGCACCGGATGCGCCGACCGCATCCCCCGCACCGGCTGCGCCAGCTCGACCACCGTCCGGCACTCGCCCGATCGCGAGCACGCGGATGGCCATCCAGATGGCGATCGCACTAACGGCAGCCTTCGTTGTCGGCTATCTCGTTTTCCCGCAGCACGTGACGTGGGTTGTCCTCACCGCGTTCATTGTCTACAGCGGAAACCGTGGACGAGCCGACGTCCTCTACAAGAGCGGACTGCGAATCGTCGGAGCTGCGATCGGCACAATCGTCGCATCCGTTGGGCTGGTGTGGCTCACGCCGGCGCTTCAGCCTGGACAGGGTTCGTCGCTGCCGGGTTCACTTCTGCAGGGTTCACTTCTGCAGGGTCCGACGCTGGTCATCCTGCTGCTGGTCATTCTCGGGATCGGACTCTGGCTCCGCGAGTGGACCTATGCAGCGTGGGCCGTCGTGATGACGCTGGTTATCACACTGCTGCAGGGTGCCGCGATACCCGTTGCCGCCGGAGCCGGCGGCGAGCAGCTGTGGGTCCGGATTCTCGCGATCATCGTCGGCGCAGCATGTGGACTCGCCGCATCCTGGTTTGTGCTGCCGGTGCGGTCGGAGGGTGTCGTCCGCAAGCGAGTCTCGGAGGCGCTCGCGACGCTCGGCGAGTTCGCGAACGATCCGAACCCCTTGACCAACCACGACCTCGGGGTCGCACTCGACAAGCTCGACGAGGTTGCGAAGCCGTGGGATGCGCTCGAGCGTGTGACCCACGGGCGTACGACGGATCGCAAGCCCGGACAGTGGATGCGGCTGGTGCACGAGTGCGCGGGACTCGTTCGCGCGCATCCGCAGCTGAATGGTCCGGCTCGGCGCGCGCTCGGCGAAGCACGCAGGTCGATGCGCGATCCGATGGCCGTCGGCCCGGCACTACTGGCACTGCGGGACGAACTGCGGTCGACCGGGCAGACACCCGACACCGACACGCATCCCTGAGTTCGCAGCCCCGCGTGGCACGCAGTCCCGAGTAGCAAGATAGTCACATGACGCAGCAGGAGCAGACCGGCCAGAACGAAGCCGAAGCGCCCAGGGCCGCGCTCCCTCTCGCGGCACCGCAACCGCATCCAGAGCTCGAACAACTCATCGCCGTCCTCGAGCAGCTTCGGGCACCCGGCGGATGCGCGTGGGACGCCGAGCAAACACACGAGTCGCTCGTGCGTTACCTGGTCGAGGAGACCTACGAACTCATCGACGCAATTGAGAGCGGCAACCGCGAGGAACTGATCGAGGAGCTCGGCGACGTGCTCTACCAGGTTATTTTCCACTCGGACATCGCAGCTCACACGCCCGGCGAAGAGTTCACGCTCGAGGATGTTGCTGCGCACATGACCGAGAAAATGATTGGCAGGCATCCGCACGTCTACGGCGAACTCGCGGCGCACACCGCCAATGACACCGCGGCAGACGTCAACGCACGGTGGGATGAAATCAAGAAGGTCGAGAAACCGTCCCGCACGAGCGTGCTCGACGGGGTTCCGCAGGGGATGCCCGCACTCGCTCTCGCCGACAAACTCCTCGGCAAGGCAGAGAAGCTCGGGATGCCCGCCCCGGTCGCTGTCATCGTGGAATCGGGTGGCGCGGACTACTTAGTCCCGGACTCAGAAAAGATACTCGGCGACCAGCTGCTCGCGATCGTCGCCGAAGCCAGGGCCAAGGGACTCGACTCGGAGCGAGCACTGAGGGCGGCGCTCCGCACCCTGCAGGATGACATGCGCGCCGCAGAAGGCAACTAGCGCGAGACAGCAGTGTGTCAGCCGGCAGCGTGCAGCTAGACCGCGCCCTGCAGGCTCTGCGCGTTTGAAAGACTGTCCCCGATGTTGGGATGGTGCCCTCCCAAACCCGAATAAGGAAGGGCACCCCAACCAGTCGACCGCGCATAGCACCGCAGGGCGCGAGTCGACCGGAATCGAACCGACGGGAATACCCATAACCGTCGGTTCTGTCCTGCCAGACCGGCACCCCCGCACCGATCCGTAGCTTTGCGCCCGTTTCCCCCTGAGCCGTTAGAGCCTCTGACTCTTGGGAGGTGGTTACTGGCGCGGCTGTCAGTGTATATGCATAACAGTCGTTAGCACAACATTCGTTATCCAGAACGACTGATTTTACTCACGACTGTTATGCAAACGAGTCAAAAGGTGCAATAGTGGGGAAATGCCACGTCATCCGGACCCTCTGCGGAAACCGCAGCTTTTGGGCGAGATTCTTGACTATCTGCTCGACAAATCGCTCGCATCCGTCTCGTTCCGCACAATCGCGCAAGCCCTCGGCTTCAGCACGTACACACTCGTGTACCACTTTGGGACGCGCGACCAGCTTCTGAGCGAGATTGTCGCCGCAGTTTCGACACGCGCGACCGTGATCGAAGAATTCATGGACAGTGCACCGAACACGCTCGAGCGCTACTTCGAGGGGCTCGAAGAGTCGTGGGAGTGGACCCTCATTCCGCGCAACCGTCAGCTCCAGCGCCTCGAGTTTGAGGCGGCGCTCATCGAGGCGATCGAGCCCGGCACTCACACATTCAGCCGATCGCTGTTCGACACCTGGCTGCGCATCGGCAGCACTGCACTCGCCTCCCTGGGAATCGAGCCCGCCGCCGCAGAGGTCGAATCCCGGCTGGTCGTCGATACGTTTTACGGCATCCAATACGACTTCGTGCTGAACGGGGATGTGGCGCCCGCGACGCGTGCGTTCGAGGAGGCCATGCGCCTCCACCGAGCGCGCATCGACGCACTGCTGCCGGAGACCGTGTCCCGCTAGCGCTGACCCGATGGTTCGCCCTGACAGTCGGCATTGATGGTCGGCGCCGATACTCCACCCCGATAGTCCGCCCTCAAGGTCGGCCCTGACAGTCCGGTCTGTCAAACTAGTCCCGTGGCCAGTCAGGTGAATCCGCCCCGCGGGATGCGCGACTTCCTTCCGGCCGAGAAGGCCCGTCGCGAACACGTGCTGTCGATCATCCGACGAACGTTCCGCGAGCACGGTTTCGACGAGATCGAGACGCCCGTTGTTGAGGACAGCGACCGACTTCACGCCGGACTCGGCGGCGACAACGAGAAGCTCTCGTACGCGGTCATGAAGCGCGACCTGAAGCAGGATGACCTGCAGGAGGCAGCGACGAGTGGCGACTACCTCGACCTCGCCGACCTCGGTCTCCGCTTCGATCTGACAGTCCCGCTTGCGCGGTTTTATGCGAGCCACCGAGCCGAGCTGCCCGGCGTGTTTCGTTCGATCCAAATCGCACCGGTCTGGCGTGCGGAGCGACCGCAGAAGGGTCGCTACCGGCAGTTCGTCCAGTGCGATATCGACATCATCGGCGAAGCCGGGCCGCTCGCCGAAATCGAGCTGATCACGGCCACAGCGGCAAGCCTCGAAGCGCTCGGCTTCCGCGGGACGAACGCCAGCACGATCCGGATCAACGACCGCCGCATTCTTCGCAGAATCGTCGAGACGCTCGGGATACCCGACGCCTCATACGAACGAGCGCTCATCACGATCGACAAGGAAGACAAGATCGGTGTCCCGGGCGTCGTCAAGGAACTCGTCGAGCAGGGCCTCGGCGAGGCCGCGACACTCGCGCCGATACTCGACGGCCTCAGCCAGCTCGCTGGAGACGGCTGGGAGCTGCTGGACGCGCCGCCGGCCTGGCTGGATGTGGACGCCTACCGCGACCTGCTCGCGATTCGGGATGCGGTGGATGACTCGGCCCGACTCGTCTTCTCACCCAACCTGGTGCGCGGCATGGGCTACTACACGGGAACAATCTTCGAGGTTGCGCACCCGTCGCTGCCGTATTCGCTCGGCGGCGGCGGTCGCTACGACGGGATGATCGGACGGTTCCTCGGAACGGATGTCCCTGCCGCCGGCCTCTCGCTCGGCTTCGAGCGACTCGTCGAACTCGTCGAGCTGCCCGAGGATGAGGCTGCGAACGCGGTTGCTCTCGTCTACGACGCCGATGTCGCGCCACCGCAGCTGGCCGCCCTGAAATCGGAGCTCATCGCCTCTGGCGTGCGCACGACGCTCGCGAGGCGAACCAAGAACACGACGGCTCAGCTGGAGCAGCTCGCCGCCGCCGGGTATCCGCGGTTCGCGTTCGTCGCCGCGACCACCGTTTCCGCCAGGGAGCTCGAAATGCGGAACATCGGCGCGCAGTAGGCTTTTGCCCGAAGGTTCCATCAGCACCAAATACCACCACCTCTACCACCACTAGTTCCACCACCCCTAGTTACCAAGGAGACCCCCGTGGCCCTCGTCGAAGCCGTTATTGCCCGCGAAATTCTGGACTCGAGGGGCAACCCGACGGTCGAGGTCGAGGTCCTTCTCGAGGACGGCACGGTCTCCCGCGCTGCGGTTCCGTCCGGCGCATCCACGGGACAGTTCGAGGCCTACGAACTGCGCGACGGTGACAAGGCCCGCTACGGCGGCAAGGGTGTCGAGAAGGCCGTCGCGGCAGTGATGGATGTTCTCGGCCCGGAGATCGAGGGAATCGAAGCCACCGACCAGCGCCTCATCGACGCGACGCTGATCGAGGCCGACGGCACCGACAACAAGAGCAAGCTGGGCGCCAACGCGATCCTCGGTGTTTCGCTCGGAGTCGCGAAGGCGGCGGCAGCGTCATCCGGTCTCGAGCTCTTCCGCTACGTCGGCGGAGCAAACGCGCACGTGCTTCCCGTGCCGATGATGAACGTCATCAACGGTGGAGCGCACGCCGACTCCAACGTCGACGTGCAGGAGTTCATGCTGCTGCCGATCGGCGCATCCTCGTTCCGCGAGGCACTTCGCTGGGGCGCCGAGACCTACCACGTGCTGCACGCGCTCCTTCATGAGAAGGGACTGTCGACCGGACTCGGCGACGAGGGCGGATTCGCGCCCGACCTGCCCAGCAACCGTGCGGCACTCGAGATCCTGGTTGAGGCGATCGAGAAGGCCGGCTTCAAGCCCGGCACTGATATCGCGCTCGGCATGGATGTCGCCGCGAGCGAATTCTTCAAGGACGGCGTCTACAACTTCGAGTCGAAGCCCCACACGGCCGAGCAGATGAGCGCGTACTACAAGGAACTCGAGAGCGCGTTCCCGCTGGTCACCATCGAGGACCCGCTGGACGAGGACGACTGGGCCGGCTGGACCCACTTCACGAGCGAGGTCGGCGACAAGATCCAGATCGTCGGCGACGACCTCTTCGTCACAAACCCGGTGCGCCTGGCGAAGGGCATCGAGCAGAAGTCGGCGAACTCCATCCTGATCAAGGTCAATCAGATCGGAACACTCACCGAGACGCTGGACGCCGTTGCTCTGGCCCAGACGCACGGGTACACGACGGTCATGTCGCACCGCTCCGGCGAGACCGAGGACACCACGATCGCGGACCTCGCAGTGGCGACCAACGGTGGGCAGATCAAGACCGGTGCCCCGGCGCGATCCGACCGGGTTGCCAAGTACAACCAGCTGCTGCGCATCGAGGAAGAGCTCGACACGGCTGCGACCTACGCGGGTCGTTCTGCGTTCCCGCGCTTCAAGGATTAGGTCGCTTCGACAAGCTCAGCGACCGGAGTTTGCGCTGATCGGATCGCCCGAATGCGATGTAATGCGCCCCGCGAGGCGAAGCCGAGTCAAGCTACTCAAGGCGCATTGCGCCGCAGAGTCGCTTCCCGGGCGCGCTGGCGCCGCAGGGGCGGCGGCGCCAAACAAGCAGTTAACATCGCTGTATGGCTGCGAGACGAAAGCGGCGCCCCGTAAAGGTGCGCGTTCCCGTCAGGATGCCCGACGGGTCCGCACCGGAGCGTTGGCTCAGCAATATCCGGCTGTCGAGTTTCACGATCATGATGCTGGGACTACTCGTGCTCGGAGTCATCGTGCTTGCCCCGTCGCTCAAGCTGCTCATCCAGCAGCGAAGCGAGATCGCGAACCTGCAGAAGTCGGTCGAGGCGCAGAAGCACGAGGTCTCGAGCCTCAAAGGCCAGGTCGCGCGTTGGGATGACCCCGCCTATATCGAGGCGCAGGCACGCAATCGACTCCTGTTTGTCTTTCCGGGCGAGTACAGCTTCCTGGTGATCCCGGAGTCCGGTACCGGGTTCGGCACGGAGACCGCCCCGATCAGCAAGCACATCCAGACCACGCAGATCGACTGGGTGCAGTCCCTGACATCTTCGATCCTCAAGGCGGGCCTCTCGACGGAGACCAAGAGCGAACTGGTTTCGCCCACCACCGTTCCCGGTCCGGGCTCCACCCCGACTCCGACCCCGACCAAGTGACGACGAGTGACCAGACCACCGTTTGATCCGCCATCCGAGCTCGACATTGCGACCGTGTCTGCGCAGCTCGGGCGTCCGGCGCGCGACGTGATCGGGATCGCCGCGCGCTGCGTCTGTGGTGCCCCGACGGTGGTGTCGACCTCGCCTCGCCTGGCCGACGGAACCCCGTTTCCGACTCTCTACTACCTGTCGCACCCGGCGGCGACCGCTGCCGTGTCGACTCTCGAAGCGAACGGCGTGATGCCGGAGCTTGCCGAACTTCTCACCGGCGACATCGGCGCCGCATACCTGCTCGCACACCAGTCGTATCTGGACGACCGCAACGGCATCGAATTCGTCGAAGAGCTCGACGGAATATCCGCCGGCGGGATGCCGACCCGAGTGAAGTGCCTGCACGCGCTTGTCGCTCACACCCTTGCCGCGGGCCCCGGACTGAACCCGATCGGCGACCTCGCCCTCGAGCGGGCAGCCTGGAGTCCGCTCGTCTGTGAGTGCGCCGACTACGGACTGGCGGCGTCGTGAACGTGCGCACCGCGACTCTTGCGGCGGTCTCGGCGACGTCGGCCATCCTGCTGCTGTCTGGGGCGAGCGCGCCCATTGCCCCGGCGGCCGTCGTCCCCAGCGTGGTCCACACCGACTACATCCGCTCGGGTGAGTACTGGCTCGACCAGTATGGGATCCGCAGCGCATGGTCGACGACCGAGGGCAAAGGCATCACGATCGCGGTGATCGACACGGGCGTCGACGGCACCGTGTCCGACCTCGCCGGGGCGGTGACGGGCGGCATCGACTACTCGGGTCAGGGTGCATCCAACGGCGAGAAGCCCGTCGGCGACGCGAACGAGCGCAACCACGGGACCATGGTCGCCTCGCTCGCCGCCGGTCGCGGTACATCGGGCGGCGCGGGACTGATCGGGGTCGCGCCACAAGCAAACATCCTGAGCATCTCGATCGGTTTCGGTGCCGCGGCGACGAATTCGGATGACCAGATCGCCGAGGCCGTGACCTGGGCCGTCGACCATGGCGCCAACGTCATCAACATGTCGCTGACTCGCAACACCCTCGCCTGGCCGGAGAGCTGGGACAAGGCGTTCCTCTACGCGATGCAGCACAACGTCGTGATCGTCGCCGCCGCGGGCAACCGGGGCAGCGGAACGGATGAGGTCGGGGCGCCGGCGACAATGCCGGGCGTGCTGACCGTTGCCGGCGTCGATCGCAACGAGAAGGCGAGCGTCGACGCATCCGCGCAGGGAATCACGATCGGCGTTTCCGCGCCCAGCGAGCAGCTGATCGGCGCGGTTCCCGGCGGGGGTTACGTGCAGTGGGAGGGCACCAGCGGAGCGACCCCGCTCGTTGCTGGGGTGGTTGCCCTCGTCATGGCGTCGCATCCGGGGATCACGGGCGCCAACGCGATCAACCGGGTCGTCGCCACGGCCACCGACCGCGGCGCAAAAGGCGTCGATCCGATCTACGGGTTCGGACTGATCAACGCGGCAGCCGCGGTACGGAACACCGTACCGAGCGTGAAGGCGAACCCGATGGGGGATCTGGCCGCGTGGATCCACCTCAACCGCAGGGCCGAGCCAACCGCGACACCGACGACACCACCGACCTCCGGCTCGACGGCCGCGCCGTCACACGTCGCTGCAGGCCCGACGAATCCGCTGGGAATCCTCTACCCGACACCGACGCAGCTTCGGAACGTGGGGTTGCCCCTTGCCCTGATTCTCGCCTTCGCGCTCGCGGCGATCGCCATGATCGTGGTCGCTCTGCGGCAGGTCGGGAGACTTCGCCGGAGGGACTAGATTTGTTACTGACTACCACCCTCTAGGAGACTTGTTCCTGTGCCCAAGATTCTGATCGTCGGCGGCGGTTACGCCGGTTTCTACACAGCCCTCAAGCTGGAAAAAAAATGGCTGCGCAAGGGCGAGGCCGAGGTCACGATGGTTGACCCGCTCCCGTACATGCTCTACCAGCCGTTCCTGCCCGAAGTCGCCGCAGGCTCCATCGAGCCACGTCATGCCGTGGTTCCGCACCGCCGCCACCTGACAAGCACGCGTGTCGTTTCGGCCAAGATCACCAACATCGATCACACCGCGAAGACCGCGACCTTCACCCCTCGCGACGGCGACCCGTGGGTCGAGAGCTACGACATCGTCGTCGTGACCGCCGGATCCGTCTCGCGCACCTTCCCGATTCCGGGTGTCGCCGACCAGGCGATCGGCCTCAAGACGATCGAGGAGGCGATCTCCATCCGTGACCGTCTCACCGACAACTTCGAGCGAGCATCCACGATGCCCGCCGGCCCCGCCCGTGACCGCCTGCTGACCGTAGTTGTCGTCGGCGGCGGATTCGCGGGCATCGAGGCGTTCGGCGAGCTGCGAAGCTTCGCTTCGTCGCTGCTCTCGTACTACCCCGCGCTGACCATCGACGACACGCACTTCCACCTGATCGAAGCCATGGGACGCATCATGCCCGAGGTGTCGCTCAAGACCAGCTACTGGGTGCTCAAGAACCTCGCCGAGCGCCAGGCGATTGTTCACCTCGAGACCCAGCTCACCTCCGCCGTCGACGGCAAGATCGAGCTCTCGACCGGCGAGTCATTCGAGTCCGATCTGATCATCTGGACCGCCGGCGTCATGGCCAGCCCGATGCTCAAGAACACCGACCTCCCCACCGACGACCGCGGTCGCCTCACCGTCCAGGCCGACCTGCGCGTCAAGGATGCCGACGGCAACGTCGTCGAGGACGCATGGGGCGCCGGCGACGTGTGCGCGGTTCCGGATCTCACCGGTGGCGGCGTCGGCGGATTCACCGTGCCGAATGCACAGCACGCGGTCCGTCAGGGCAAGCTGCTCGCCAAGAACCTCACGGCAACTCTTCGCGGTGAGAACCCGAGGGACTACTTCCACAAGAACCAGGGCGCCGTCGCGGGCATCGGCCTCTACATCGGTGTGTTCCAGAGCAACAAGCTCGCGTTTACGGGCATCATCGCCTGGTTCATGCACCGTGGCTACCACGGCCTCGCCATCCCGATGTGGGAGCGCAAGATTCGCGTCTTCGCGAACTGGATCCTCAACTTCTTACTCCGTCGCGACATGACGGGAATCATCGCGCGCGATAACCCGCGTGCCGCGTTCGAGGAGTTCGCGTCCCGCCCGAAGCCGGCCGCTGCTTCCAAGTAGCTAGGCTTGGCCCGTCGGAGCGTAGCTCCGGCGGCGCTGGGGTCGCGCGATTGCGATGCAATCGCCATAGCTCCACCGCGGGAGTACAGCGCGCCCCGGTAGCCCAATTGGCAGAGGCAGACGACTTAAAATCGTCCAAGTCTGGGTTCGAGCCCCAGCCGGGGTACTGCGTGTAACTTGAGGTGCGTCTGCCGGGGCTTCGGGAAGCCCGTCTTCACTGGGCCCCGGCAGAACTCTAACCCCCGGTCCGCTATTGCGGACTCCCGCTACAGCGCGGGCAGGACGACCGAATCGCGAGCGTGATCGGCGAGCACGACCGTCTCCGGAGCGGCCGGTCGGCCGAGCGCCCGATACTCCCAACCCGCGGCCCGGTAACGGTCCGCATCGAGCGCGTGGCGCCCGTCGACAACGTTCTTTGAGGCGACCAGGCGGCCGAGAACGGTGGGGTCTGCGGCGGTGAACTGTTCCCACTCGGTGAGGAGCGCGACGACGTGCGCGCCGGTGACGGCTTCCGTGAGCGAGTCGGCATAGTCGAGGTCGGGATACACGCGGTGCGCGTTCTCGTTGGCTTCAGGATCGAAGACAACAACGGATGCTCCCTCCAGGTAGAGCATCCGCGCGACATCGAGGGCGGGCGCGTCGCGGACGTCATCCGAGTTGGGTTTGAACGCTGCGCCGAGAGCGGCGACTCGAACGCCGGTGAGGTCGCCACCCGCCAACTCGCGGATGAGGTCGACGGTGCGCGAACGACGACGAAGGTTGATCGCATCCACCTCGCCGAGGAACGCGACGGCCTGCCCGACCCCGAGTTGCTCGGCGCGGAACTTGAATGCCCGGATGTCCTTGGGCAGGCATCCGCCGCCGAAACCCAGTCCCGGCTTCAGGAAACGCGAACCGATCCGCGCGTCGTAGCCCAGGGCCAGCGCGAGGAGGTTGACGTCGGCACCGGTGGCCTCGCAGACCTCCGCCATCGCGTTGATGTAGGAGATCTTGGTGGCGAGGAACGAGTTGGCGGCCACCTTGACCAGCTCGGCGGTGGCGAGGTCGGCGACGACGAGGGGGGTGTCTTCCTCGAGGATCGGACGGAAGGCAGCGCGAAGCTGTCGCTCCGCCCACGACGACGCGACACCGAAGACGAGGCGGTCGGGGTGGAGGGTGTCCTGCACGGCGAAGCCCTCGCGAAGGAACTCGGGGTTCCAGGCAACCTCGAGTTCGGTGCCGAGGGGCGAGGTCTCGGCCACGAGAGCTGTCAGGCGCTGCGCGGTGCCGATCGGCACGGTCGACTTCCCGACGAGGAGCGCCTTGCGGGTGATCCGGCCGGCGAGCGCTGTGAACGCGGCGTCCACGTAGGTGAGGTCGGCGGCCTCAGATCCCGGCGCCTGCGGGGTGCCGACACAGATGTAGTGAACGTCCCCGAACTCCGCGGCCTCATCGAAGCTCGTCGTAAATCGCAGACGCCCGGACGCCAGTGCGAGCGCCAACTGTTCGGGCAGTCCGGGTTCGAAGAAGGGAACGATTCCCATACTCAACTGATCGATCTTGCGCTGGTCGACGTCGACGCCGAGTACGTCGAAGCCGAGGATGGCCATGCAGATCGCGTGCGTCGCGCCGAGGTATCCGGTGCCGATCACGGTCATCCGTGGGTGCTCGACGATGGGCGGTTGGAACGTGGTTTCCGGGTTGTTCATGGTGGTCTCCTTGTGCGTGGGGGATGGGTGGAGATCTCCGAATTTCACGGGAGGCGGGTTGGGTAGTGCGGTGAATCTTGTCGGTGGTGCTGTGGATGTTCTGTCGGTGGTGCTGTGGGTGTTCTGTCGATGGTTCTGTCGGTGGTGCCGTGGATGGTTCGGGTGCGGTTATTGCGTGCAGGCGATGTTGCTGAGTCCTCGTCGAGCGCCCGCGACAGTGTTGTTGCAGCGAACGATGTTGCCGAGCGGCCTCGTGATGTGGAATCCGAACCCGCTTCCCGCGACGTCTGCGGTGTTTCCCGCGAAGACGTTGCCGGAACCCCAGCCGTCGAGGATCTGGTGGGTCTGGAATCCGTCGCTCACACCGTCGCGGCCGACGTTGTCTTCGATGAGCCAGCCGTTTCCCTTGACGTCGACCCACGAGTCGGCGGCCGTCATCCCAGCCCCGTCAAACGTGTTGTTCTTCAGGACGCCGCCGGTCGTGCCCTCCTTGATGTCGACACTTTCTGCCATCGTGTTGGAGATGTGATTGTGGGAGACGGTGTTGTGGTCGCTGTTGTCGACCCTGCACTGGCTGAAGCTGCACCAGTTGCTCTTCGCCGTACCGATGTAGATTCCCTCGCCGTACTTCGGCTTGAGCATCCCGGTGTTCGTGACCGTGTTGCCGTCGACGGTGTTGTTGGAGCTGAAGTCGCGAAGGTGGATGCCCTCGTCGCCAATCCCGGAGACGGTGAGCCCCTGGATCACGGCGCCGGTCGTCTTGTCTGCAACAACACCCTTCTGACCGTTGGTGACCGCGAAACCCTCGAGGTGCCAGTAGCTCGCCGCGTCGAGGTGGAGCACGTAGCCGGATTTGATGGTGCCGCCATTGAGGATGCTCGCGCTGGTGCCACACAGCGTGATCGGCGAGGTCGGAGTTCCGGAGGCGGTCGCGACGAAGTTGCCGCGGTAGCTGCCGGCGTCGAGAGCGATCACATCTCCGGCTCGCGCGGCGGCGAGTGCCGTCGTTAGGGCACCGGCCGTCGAGACTCGCGCGGTCGGCCGCTTGCAGGCGAGAGCGACGAGCGCAACCGTCGAGTAGCCAGTCTCCGCAAGCGAAGGCGCTGGCGTGGTGGGCGGCTTCGTGGCACTCGGTTCGGCAGTCGCGCCTGCCCGCGCCGGATGCCTCCAGCCTTCGGAATTTGTCGCGGCCACCGTCCACGAGATCGCGATGACGAGGACCACGGCCAGGGTCGCGATGATCGTCGTCCGGACGGGGTGCCGTCGCATCGCGCCGATCATGCGGCTCCCCGTCGGGACCAGTACTCGCGACGCTCGTTCATCGCCTCTTCCGGCGTCACGATGCCCCGAGTGAAGGAGCTGAGCGGCGCCATGTTGGCGTAGGGGTGCGCCGCGATCTTCCGACGCCCGGCCATCGCGATGGCACTCACGATCACGACGAAGGCAATAGCAATCCACATGATCGTGAGCGGTTGGAAGATGGCGCCGAGCACCACGTTAAACGGTTTGGTGTTGATCCAGTGCTGGTCATCGTTCACCCCGACAACCGTGCCCGTGGTGCGCGAGGTGTCGATCGCGCTGTAGCCGCTGCCCTGAAGAGTGTTCTTCTGGATGGTGGATGCTCCGGTCGCGCCCACAAGCGCGATGCCGTGGGTCGAGACATCCTGAATCGTGTTGTGGTCGAGGTTGCCGCCGGCGTTCCTGGCATAGATGCCAATGTCGGCGCCGTCGATCGTGTTGCCCTGAACCAGGGTGTTGGTGCCGGCGTTGCGGAGCACTATGCCCTGTTTCGACGAGTGTTCGACCAGGTTGTTGCGCACCGAGGTCGCACTCGCGGCGCCGCTGACGACGATGCCCGAGACATCGTTGGAGGCCGTGTTGCCGACCACCCGCATGTTGGTTCCGCCGATGATCGCGATTCCGTAGTGCGCGTTGTCGCTCGCGTTGCTGTTCGTCACCCCGTTATTGCCGTAGGTGGACACCGGCACGCCGGTCGCGTTGGGCCCGGTCGCGAGAGCGCCGCCCTCGATGGTGATGCCGTTGCGTCCGTTGTGCCGTGCGGTCACCGTGCTCAGCTCGACACCGCTGGTGGCGC